>CAYZDH010000001.1:0-44975 GCA_964477025.1 uncultured Rhodospirillaceae bacterium
GGAGCAGAAGTTTCAGTGGGGGTAAAGGCACAGGAACTTTTGGCGATTGATGGCGTTGCCGCTAATGTTGTCTCGATGCCGTGCTGGGAATTATTTGATGCACAGCCAGCAGTGTATCGCGCGTCGGTCCTCGGCGAGAACACAGTTAAAGTTGCTGTAGAAGCAGCCGTGTCTATGGGTTGGGAAAAATATATTGGTCCGGATGGCGCCTTTATCGGCATGTCGGGCTTTGGCGCATCGGCGCCAGCTAGTGATTTGTTTAAACACTTTGGAATTACCGCGGAAGCGGTCGCGGCGGCGGCCAAAAAGCGGTTATAGGAAACATCTATAAACGGAGGGAATTATGGCAGTAAGAGTAGCCATCAACGGATTTGGCCGCATTGGGCGGCTGGTTTTGCGCGCCGCTTATGAAAGTGGACGTAAGGATATTGAATTTGTCGCAATTAATGATCTTGGTAGTATCGATGCCAACGCCTTGCTTTTGCAGCGAGACACAATTCACGGACCTTTCCCTGGCAGGGTGAAGACTACTAAGACTGGCATTAATGTCGGCAAGGGTAATATTAAAATCTATGCGGAACGAGATCCGGCGAACCTCCCCTGGGGCAAGCTCGGGATTGATGTAGTGCTAGAATGCACCGGTATTTTTACCAAACGTGAGCACGCCGATGCCCATATAGCGGCAGGTGCAAAGAAGGTCTTGATCTCCGCCCCCGCAACAGGAGAAGATTTGACAGTTGTTTGTGGGGTGAATGATAAAAAGCTCCGCAAGAGCCATACCGTGGTTTCCAATGCATCCTGCACCACTAACTGTCTCGCGCCGGTTGCAGCTGTTTTGCATAAGGCCTTCGGTATTCAGCAGGGCTATATGACTACTATCCATGCCTATACCGGTGACCAGCGCTTGCAGGATACCTTGCACCCCGACCCGCGCCGTGCACGAGCGGCCGCATATTCCATGATTCCTACCTCAACGGGCGCCGCCAAGGCGGTTGGTCTGGTTCTCCCAGAACTGAATGGTAAACTCGATGGTACTTCGATCCGCGTGCCGACCGCCAACGTGTCGATTGTTGATCTCAACTTCACCGCAAAACGGAAAACGTCGGTAGAAGAGATCAATAAGTCTATCGTTAAGGCAGCAGGCAGTGCGGCGTTAAAGAATATTCTGATAACTAATGATGAGCCTTTGGTGTCCTCGGATTTCAATCATAATCCTGCGAGCTCAATCTTTGACCTGACCCAGACCCAAGTCATTGAAGGTAGACTCTGTCGGGTTGCCTCGTGGTATGACAATGAGTGGGGCTTCTCTAACCGAATGTCCGATACGGCGGTGAAGATGGGTAAGCTTGGTTAATCTTGATTAAAGGCTAATCAAACTATGGCGCGTTTTGAAACGCTGGATACCTTGCCAGCCCTGAACGAGCAGGTAAAGGGTACTCGTGTTCTTGTCCGGGGTGATCTAAACGTCCCGATGCGGAACGGCGTGGTGACGGACGCCACCCGGATTGAACGCCTAGCCCCAACAATTCTTGAACTGGCTGATCGTGGCTGCAAAGTTGTTGTCATGTCGCACTTTGACCGTCCAAAGGGCCGGGTCATTCCTGAGTTGTCGCTTAAACCGCTTATCCAACCCCTTAAAGCAGCACTTGGCGGACGGGATGTCGTATTTGTCGATGATTGTATCGGCGATGCAGCGGATGTAATGATTGAGGCATTACCAGACGGCGGGATTGCTCTACTTGAGAATCTCCGATTTCAAGCCGGTGAAGAGGCAAATGACGACGGATTTATAGAGGCTTTGGCCTCGCTTGGCGATGCATTCGTCAATGATGCGTTCTCGGCAGCACATAGGGCTCATGCTTCCACAGAGGGTGTCGCGCGGGTGTTGCCATCGGCAGCTGGACGGTTAATGCAGGCAGAACTAGAAGCTCTGGAAGTCGCGCTTGGCGATCCCGTTCGGCCGGTTATGGCTGTGGTGGGTGGCGCTAAAGTCTCTACAAAGTTGGGCGTACTGAGTAATCTCGTGTCTAAAGTGGACCGTTTAGTAATTGGCGGCGCTATGGCCAATACTTTCCTTTATGCGCTTGGCACCAATGTTGGTGCTTCACTGTGCGAAAACGATATGGCGGAGACGGCCCGTGCGGTCATGGCGAGCGCTGATGCAGCTGGCTGCGAAATTGTACTTCCTTCCGATGTTGTTATATCCGAGAAATTTGAAGCTGGTGCGCCCTGCGAAACAGTTCCTATTGCTGGGGTTCGTGCGAACACTATGATCTTAGATGTGGGTGAGAGCACGGCATGGGCGCTTGCCGATAGTCTGAAAGACTGCAAGACGGTGCTGTGGAATGGGCCGCTTGGTGCGTTTGAAGTCCGACCTTTCGAAAGAGGCACTAATATTGTTGCTCGCGCCGCAGCCAAACTGACCGCTGAGGGTAAGTTACGCTCTGTCGCGGGCGGCGGTGATACGGTGGCGGCGCTAGTGGCAGCGGATGCGCTGGATGATTTTTCCTATGTGTCGACCGCGGGCGGCGCTTTCCTAGAATGGCTTGAAGGTAAGGAGCTACCCGGCGTCGCCGCACTAGAGCCCTAGGCCAACTATGATTGTTTCGTAATGGCGCGTTGGCGGCGGGCGATATAGGTCACAACCTCTGCTTCCGTCATGGTGTTCCGGAACATTTCGTTGCGCATCCATACGCGCTGCAGGCTTACATCGATCATCGCCTCCTTCATCTTTTTCATATCAGCTTTAGTCTTAACCATCCTTGCAGCAATTTCGGCCTGCACCATATAATGGTCTTTCTCATCTTCCCAAATCACCCGCATGGCCTTGGCTGTCATTTGGTTAATCTTGTTACCCTTTAAATTTTTTCCTACACGAAAGAGCGCCGTGCCGCCGCCTTCGGTGATGCCTACGGCGGCTTTACCAAGGGGTCCACCCTTCTGTACATAGCGTCGGCGGATATCTCCTAACTTTTTCTCCTGCGGCAATTGTTTCAAATCCCTCTTGGAGAGTTTCCGGCCCTGAACATGCTCAAGTACATCGGCTAACATGACAAAATGACTATATTCAGAAACCAGCTGTTCTAGTAAAATCAGATAATCATGACGATTGATAGTTTTCCCCACTTTCGGAAACATGTCGGCGGCTTGAGTTAGCTCCCGATGCAGGCCATTGAAAAAACCATCGACCGGGTTGAGCTCTTTCCAGAGCTGGGCGCGTAGGTAAAACGCATGGTCTTCCGATTTAGCGGTTTTGTAAAAACGTCGTGCAATTTCACCCTCAGCATCCCAATAGGGTTTTGCGGTATCGATGAGTTGCTGCATCTTTGTAGCCATTTGGCGTATCCTTATCACTAAATCTTTATGTCGAGGGAAATTAACCGGTGCGTTTCATTGCCGCAAGGGCGCTAACTGGCCGGCACGCGAGCGGTAGGCTATGTTACCCATGATTTTTGGAGATCAATTTATATGATGCGTGTTACGACAGATGTGTTTGTGGTTGGTGCAGGCGGAGCTGGTATGTATGCAGCCATATCTGCGGCCCGTGAAGGGGCTGACGTTATAGTTGCTGACAAAAGTCTGATTAGCCGCGGTGGAGCAACAATCATGGCGCAGATGACTGTGGCGTCTGCTGTTGGGCATGAAGAACCTGACCATTGGACTCATCACTTGGCCGATACAATCGAAGCCGGGCACAGTTTATGTAATGAAGAATTGTCGGCGATCCTATGTGAAGAATCTGTCGCCCGAATTCACGAGATGGATGAATGGAAAGTCGGGTGGGCACGGGTTGACGGCCGCATGACACAAGTTCATGCGCCGGGCCATGGGCTCAAGCGTTGTGTCTACGTTGATTATTTAAATACCGGCCCCGCGGTAGCTCGTGCTTTGCGGGGTGAGGTAGCCCAACGGGCTGGTATCCGGCGGGCGAGCGGGCTAGCGGTGATTGAAATTATTGTCCGGGACGGTGAGGCGTTTGGTGCGGTCGGTATAGATGTTGAAAGCGGGGAGATAGTGCTGGTGGAGGCCGGCGCAGTTATCCTTGCGGCGGGGGGTCTGACCAAACTTTACAAGCGCAACAGTGCCTCGATAAATATGGGTGGGGAAGCGTTCTCCTTAGCGCTACATGCCGGCGCTGAACTGATTGATATGGAATTTGTGCAATTTTTTCCTATTGGCCATTTGGCCCCAAGAATGGTGGGGATGGATCCTATAATGTGGGATCCGTTTCGCTACAAGGTTGGCGGTCGGCTGCTCAACGGAAACTTCGAAGAGTTTATTCATAATTACGGTGCGTCTGATAGCGGCACCTATACCGCTCGGCGTGATGTTGCGTCCTATGCAATTTATAAGGAAGTTGAGGAAGGTCGCGGCTCTCCCCATGGGGGCGTGTGGCTTAGCTTTGATCATATCTCTGAGGATGTAATGAAAGAAAAGTTTGGTCCGATGATCGGTCGCCTCGCCAAAAATGGAATTGACCTCCAGAAATCGGCGATCGAGGTCTCGCCGATAGCCCATTACCATATGGGCGGTATCCGAGTGGATACCCAAATGAAGACCCGTATACCGGGTCTATATGCAGCGGGTGAGGCTGTCGGCGGTGCCAATGGTGCTACCCGCCTTTCCGGTAACGCTATCCCGGAAGCCTTTGTCTTTGGTGAACGCGCTGGTCGTTTTAGCGCTGCATTCGCCAAAGGACGGTCACGCGTGCCTATCGAAGAGGCAGCGGCAACGGCAATCATTTCCGAACCTAAGTCCCAGTTAAAAAGGGGTGCTAAACCGGGTGGTAGTGCGACGGCCTTGATGACCGAATTGCAGTCTCTAATGTGGGATAAGGTTGGCTTATTTCGAACAGGAGAGAAGTTGGAACAAGCGTTGTTGCGCATCCGTTCAATGAAAAATAATGATCTACGAAACATCACAATTCCTGACAATGCGCCATTTAATCAGGCGTTACTTGATTGGTACGAGCTGCGCGCCGGATTGCTTTGTGCGGAGTCTGTTACCCTGGCGGCAATCAACCGGACGGAAAGCCGCGGGGCTCACCAACGCGAGGATATCACGGAAGCATCCCCGGAATTCGAGCGGAACCAAACCGTTGAATTGTCAGGTGATGAGTTGGTGACCGGTTGGGCTGAAGTCCCGAGAATTTCTTATACTCTCGAAGAAAAACAGGCGGCGGTGATATGAACGAAAACTTAAAAACTATACTTAAAGTCTACCGCGGGGCCGGAGGCGAAGAGGCCCGCTATGACCAGTTTGAGGTACCGCATGAGGAGGGCGCCTCGTTACTGGACGCATTGGTTTGGATCCGTGAGAACAAAGACGCCTCTCTAGCATTCCGGTATTCCTGTGTTAGTGCCAATGCTTGCAAAGAATGTATGGTCCTAGTCGATGGCAAGGTAAACTATGCCTGTACCGCACGCCTTAATAGCGGCAACGTAACGGTTGAGCCGCTAGCCAAAAAGTCTTTGATCCGTGACCTGGTAACAGATATTGTGCCTCCTAAAGAACGTCTTGGGTCTTTAGACAGGAAATAAAAATATATCAGTTAGCTTTGTTTGCTTGACCTTCTTTGACTAACTCAACTAACCGGGCTGGTGTAACCGGTGCTTCCGCAATATGTGCGTTAAACGGGCTAAGAGCATCCTCAATAGCTGATATGACGGCTGCGGCTGCTGGAACGGTTGATCCTTCGCCAGCCCCTTTAACTCCAAGTGGATTGAGTGGCGAGGGGCTTTCGAGAAACTCGATGTCAAAGTTTGGGGTTTCTGGTGCGGAAGGTAGGAGATATTCGCCGAAGTTAGTTGTGACCGGATTGGCATCATCGTCGTAACCCATCCATTCGAACATCGCATTACCAATTCCATGCGCAACGCCGCCCGTCACCTGCCCTGTAACAATCATCGGGTTGATGAGGGTGCCGGAGTCGTGGGTGATCGTGTATTTGAGGATTTTGGCACCACCGGTTTCAGGGTCTGCTTCGACCTCGCAAATATGGGCGCCGTAACAATAAGCCAGCGGGTCAGTCAAAAAATTCTGGGTTGATTCCATACCCGGAGTAATACCTCCGGGTAATGCGTAGCCCGGCGTCCCGGCAACAGCATGTGCAACCTGCCCTAGCGAGATCGACATATCGGGAACGCCTTTAACGCTTATATTTTTACCGTTGATTTCTAGGTCTTCCTCGGAGGCTTCCAGCAGGTGAGCGGCGACCTTGAGGGCTTTTTCCCGAACTTCAACGGCGGCAATGTGACCAGAAGAGCCCGCAGTAATTGCTTGGCGGCTACCGAAGCCACCCATCCCCATTGGAATTTGCTGGGTGTCACCAGCAATAACTTCTATATTTTCCATGTCACCGCCGAGCTGTTCTGCAACAATTTGTGCCATCATAGTCCGGGTACTCTGTCCCATTGGTGCTGCGCCGGTATATACTGAGATCTTGCCTGATGTCCCGATCCGCACGATTGCGGTTTCAAAGGGACCTCGTCCAGTTCCTTTGACCCCAAAAGAAATGCCAATGCCAAGATAACGACCTTCGGCACGCGCTGCTTTTTGCCGTTCAGCAAAACTATCATAGCCTGCAGCCTTCATTGTCATTTTTTGGGCTTTGGGGAAGTCGCCCGAATCATACGTGATGTTTATACCTGCTCTTGTTTTTAGCGGCTTCTTGTAGGGCATTTCATCGCCAGGGATCATGTTTTTGAGCCTTATCTCCGCTCGATCTAGGCCAAGCTCTCGTGCGGCTCGATCCATCAGCCGTTCCATCACGAAGGTGCCTTGTGGGTGGCTGGCACCGCGCACGGGTGCGCATGGCATCATATTAGTGAAGGCCAGTTTTTGGTTCATACGGTAATTGGGGACCTTGTAGGGACCCGGGATACAGGCTGCCGCATTGTAGGGGAGGGTAATACCCTGAATTGTATAGGCACCATGATCGTGAATTAACGTTCCCCGTACACCGAGGATCATCCCATCATTATTGACCGCAATTTCGGCATCCCAATATTGATCACGTTCCTGGACGGCGGAGATAAAATGTTCTCGTCGGTCTTCAATCCATTTGACCGGACGCCCGCATAGCTTTGCTGCCAAGGCAACAATGAGTTCTTCGGAATAGAAAACGAACTTTGGCCCAAAACCTCCACCGACATCGGGTGTGATAACTCGTAATTGGTTTTCGTTGGCGCCTAACAGCTTGACGATGAATCCCTGCACAAGATTAGGCATTTGTGTTGAGGACCATAACGTCGTGAGATCTTGTATTGGATCATATCTGCCCACAGCGCCGCGACACTCAATCGGATGGGCGCTACCACGATGTTGCCAGATTTCTTCACGAAAGGTGCGTGGCGCAGAGTTAAATACTTCGTCTACAGCACCGTATTCCTGGACCATTTCCATCATTAAATTATTATCGATATGAATTGATGCTGATGGAGAACCCGGTTCAAGCGCCTTCTTGCAGTCACCGACGGCAGGTAGGGGTTCCCAGTCGATATCCACAAGGGCAGCGGCATCTTCGGCTAGATGGCGGGTTTTTGCGATGACGATTGCAACACATTCTCCAGCATACATTGTCTCATCAAAAACCATGATGACTGGGCCAGCAGTTTCAGCATTGGGCACGCCGCCTGGGAATTCAACGGGCAAGCGGTCGGATGTCAAATAGGGCTTGAGATCTTCAAACGTATATACGGCATAGACCCCGTTCGTTGCCTCAGCTGCAGACTTATCGATACCTTTAAGTCGTGCGTGGGGAAAAGGACTACGAACGAATGCAGCATTTACCATATCGGGGAGCTTGATGTCATCGACGTAACGACCCCGCCCACGTAATAATGAAGGATCCTCGAGCCGCTTTACACGTCCACCAAATACCTTGCCATCCATAAGACTCACCTTTGATCGTATTGGGTTTGAAATTGTATTATGTTTTAGCGCCTGATTTCATCAGGGTCCAATCTTCAGTCACCAAACCCTGTTTACTCGCTTGGCTTAAAGATCTGATCAAAAAGCCCCAATTAATGGGTAATGGCTTTAAATAAATTATGTCTACGAATTAAGTCCGAGTAGATTGCGAGCGAAAAACTCGGCATCGAATGCCTGCAAATCTTCTTCCCCCTCACCTACGCCAACAGCATGAACCGGCAAACCAAACCTTTCTGCAAGTGCGACGACGACACCCCCACGGGCTGTGCCGTCTAGCTTGGTCATCACGAGCCCACTTACATCGGTCATTTCTTTAAAAGTCTCAACCTGAGAGTGAGCATTTTGGCCTACTGTAGCATCAAGTACGAGAAGGCAGCTGTGAGGTGCATTAGGATCAATTTTACGTAAAACGCGGATAATTTTTGATAGTTCACCCATTAGATCTTCGCGGTTTTGCAAACGTCCGGCTGTATCTATTAAGAGAACATCAGCGTTGTTTTTTTGGGCTTGCTCTAAAGCATCAAATGCAAGCCCGGCAGCATCCGAACCAGGACTGCTGGCGATCACCGGACAATTGGCCCTCTCTCCCCAAATCTTTAGTTGCTCAACGGCAGCAGCACGAAACGTATCGCCCGCCGCTAATACAATAGATTTACCAGTGCTAGACCAATTTTTGGCTAATTTACCGATCGTTGTTGTCTTGCCTGATCCGTTTACACCAACGACTAGGATGACGTGCGGTTTAAATCTGGAATTGATCTCGAGTGGGGTCGCGACCGGTCGCAAAATTTTGGTAATATTATTCGCTAATGCTTCTCGGATTTCCAAGTCGCTGATTTCTTTTTTGAACTTTGTATCGGCCAAAGAGGCCGATAGTTTTGCTGCTGTGGTAACCCCAATATCAGCGCTGATGAGGACTTCCTCTAGTTCTTCTAGGGTCGCGGTATCCAGTTTCCGATTGGTAATCGCCGCTGAAATGCCGCTATTTAATTTTTCGGAGGTGCGGCTTAGCCCTGAGCGTAAACGCGATAGCCACCCATCTTGTATTTTACTCATGCTACCTTCGCGCCCAAACATTCGCCATTTGTTTCCGTGATTTGACAAGAAATCAACGTACCTGCATCAACTTGGTGATTTAGTTTTACAGGCAGGAATTGTTCACACCGGCCCGAATTATTTTTTTCGATTAATACACTGGCCTTTGTGCCAACTCGTGTTTCCATGAGAGCTGAGAGCCGTGCCGTACCTATTTTTCGCAGGCGCGCGGCTCGTTCGCGTCTAATTGGTTTAGGGACACCCGGCATTTTTGCTGCTGGCGTCCCGTCACGCTCCGAATAAGGAAATACATGGAGATGGGTGAGATGGCATTCGTCAATAATTTCTATAGTGTTTTCGAACATCCTATCAGTTTCCGTAGGAAAACCGGCAATGAGGTCGGCGCCAAACGCAGAATCTGGGCGAATCCTGCGAATACGTTCACAAACTTTGATCGCGTCTTCACGGCTATGTCGCCGTTTCATACGTTTTAAAATCATGTCATCCCCAGCTTGCAAGCTGAGATGAAAATAAGGCAGGAGGCGTTCCTCGTGCTCAATAAGGTCGAATAGTTCTTTATCGATTTCTATTGGATCCAGCGATGAAAGGCGGAGGCGCGGCAGGCCGGGCACTTGTATTAATAAACGCCGGCACAAATTACCTAGCGAAGGATTTCCGGGTAAGCTTTTGCCATAGTCGGTGAGATCAACTCCCGTCAAGACCACCTCTTTGTAACCGCTCTTAACTAGGGATTTTACCTGATGTACAATTTCACCAATTGGCGTCGATCTGCTTGGACCTCGCCCGAAGGGTATTATACAAAATGTGCATCGATGATCGCAGCCTTGCTGAACCTGAACAAAAGCGCGGGCACGTTCTTCAAACCCGCTGATGAAGTGGCCCGCAGTTTCAGTAATCGACATAATGTCGTTCACACGAATTTTCGACCCTTTTTTCTCGAGGGTTAGCCAGGTTTCAGATTGAAGCTTCTCCTCATTACCAAGAACTAAATCAACCTCGTCCATCGCACTAAATTGTTTAGGGTTTATTTGGGCGGCACAGCCGGTTACTACAATTTTGGCATCGGGATTGGATTTACGGGCACGACGGATACTTTGTCTTGCCTGACGTTCAGCCTCTGCTGTCACAGCACAGGTGTTTATTATGACGACGTTGTCAATACCCGCCGCTTTAGTAAGTTTTCGGATAATTTCTGATTCATAGGAATTAAGCCGACACCCAAAAGTACGAATTTCTGGCAGGGTCACAGATCTAACCCCCAATTAATGCGGTATTGAATGTACCCTTAAAGCTGGTAGCTATGGGCCCTGTCATCATCACACGGTTGTCGGTGTGCCAGTCGATTGTTAGGTTTCCGCCATCGAGTTCAACGAGCACCTTCCGCCCTGTCATATCACGCCTGTGTGCCGAAACCGCAGCTGCACAGGCCCCGCTACCTCAAGCCTGAGTATTTCCAGAACCGCGCTCCCAAACCCTTAATCGAAGTGCACCAGCGTTTTTTATTTGAGCTATCCCAATATTGGCGCGTTCCGGAAACAGGTCGTGACATTCTAATGTCGGCCCTATTTCGTCTAGCGCAACTGCGTCAGCGTCATCGACAAAAATCACGCAGTGCGGGTTTCCCATGTTTACTGCCGATGCATTTTTGAAGGGGCAATTCTGGATGTTAAAATCGAGAGTATCCTGTTCACTCGATAATGGAATATCACGCCAATCAAATTTGGGGGACCCCATATCAACGGCAATTAATCCATTTTTGAGCTTTTCGGCAGTTAGGATGGTGTCCCCAATTGCAATTTTTGTGCTCGTGCGCCCACTCTCTAACATGATAATATTTGCGACACATCTTGTCGCATTACCACAGGCGTGGACTTTAGAACCATCTGCATTAAAAATATGCATAAAGACATCTGCGTCGCGTAAATAGGGGTTCGATGACGGTGGCTCGAGCAGGATTACCTGATCGCACCCAATCCCAGTATGCCGATCTGCGATAGCTATTACTCCCTCTGGAGACAGGTCACACGGATTGGCTCGTGTATCAATGATAACAAAATCATTGCCGAGGCCGTGCATTTTTGTAAATGCGATATCAGTCATAGGCGCGTTATAGGGGCTTATGACGTCTTTCGTCTACTCAATTGAATAAACGCAACTATTGTTATGAAGAACATACAAAGGCGAACATTTTAATCTCCGTTAATGGTTCCCATAATTTTTGAATGCTCAAATTGTGTTGAGGCGTTTAGATTTGATTTACTCAACCGGGAAGTAGCTAGAAATAAACAGGTAATTGGACTGTCGTTTTTATATTTAAAACTATAGTTCGATATAATCTATTACTTGCCCTTCATTATTGAGACATACCCCTAGGAGAGGTCCTCCACGGCCACACCCACTATCCATGCTTATAGTGAATTGTGTCTCTTCTAGCCCTTTCGCCGCTGGATCGAACCCGCGAACGACCTTGTTAAAACCTCCATAAGAGGTATCGATAGATGTAAAGGCGCGGGCACCCCACCAAAATACATCTGCTTGAGCATCGAGAGGCCTTTCGGGGTCAATTCCCCTATTAACGAATAGAACTGTTCCTTCACTTGTCCAGGCGGCGTGTTTTAGACTGCTTAGCCACTCCTGATGACCAGCGCCTTGAAAGGCTGTTCGGATTTTTGTCGTCCAGCGGGTGATAGCCATGGGACCCTGCCGGATCGCAGATTGAGCATCACCTGGGCTGCTTTCATAGGCTTCTAGGGTTGACCCGATGCCTTGATCAAGCATCCACTCGAGCACTTCTGCAGGATTGATTGCAAATTGGAGCTGCATGAGTCGTTGCCACATTTCCTCTTGTGCTCCCCGCAGCATCACGATGTCGTGTATAAACATATTGCGACGACTGAGAATGTTGCGCCGGAAAGCTAAAATGCTATTCACGGTCGCTTTGACGTTCTCGCCACGCCCTAAAATATTACCCAAATAAAGCAATCGGTCTCCCGGAATGAATTTATCGGAAATTATGGCCTGCAGTCTATTTATCCGATCTAACTCGCCATGGATGGAAGCAATCGCCCAAATCCGCCGGGTCCGCCGAAGAACATTAAAAATTGTTGATTTGGTCATGTCATGGATTAAGCGCTTTTCGTCTAATGTTCGTCAAGGATAGACCATGCGCCTTTTCCTTGACTTTCTCTAATTGGGGCGTACATTCCGCCTCAACCCAAGGTCATTAAAGAATTTTCGCCCAGGGGTGACCATCGGTCTGCGAGTGTTCGCACACCGATGCTTTTTGCGTTGTATTGAATTTGTTGAAGAGCACTGATGTTTGAAACACTGAGCACACGATTATCTGACGTCTTTGACACGCTGAAGAAACGCGGCGCGTTATCTGAGGCGGATGTCACCTCCGCGCTACGGGAAATCCGCGTAGCACTGCTAGAGGCCGATGTTGCTCTGCCAGTTGTAAAAGATTTTATCGATGTAGTTCGTGAACGCGCTGTCGGCGAAGAAGTCATTCGCAGTGTCACCCCGGGACAAATGGTGGTCAAGATTGTTAATGATCACTTAACAGAGGTGTTGGGAGGAGATCAGGTTGCCATTAATCTAGCGGCTCAGCCGCCGGCAGCAGTCATGATGGTAGGCCTACAAGGGTCTGGTAAAACGACAACAACCGCTAAAGTCGCTATGCATTTGCGTGACCAGCACCGAAAAAAGGCTTTGATGGCATCGCTTGATGTTCGCCGGCCTGCTGCTCAGCAACAACTTAAGGTATTAGGGGCTGACGCCGAAATTACCACACTATCGATTGTCCCATTTGAAACACCGGAAATGATTACTAAGCGAGCGATGGATACCGCTCGTAAAGAGGGCTACGACGTTGTCTTGTTGGATACAGCGGGGCGGCTGCACATTGATGAGGAGTTGATGGGAGAAGCAGCCGCAATTCACAAAATAGCCAAACCCATAGAAACGCTATTTGTTGCCGATGCGATGACGGGCCAGGATGCCGTAAATGCCGCTGAAGCATTTCATCAAAAACTGCATGTTACAGGTATTGTCCTAACCCGAATTGACGGCGACGCGCGCGGCGGTGCGGCATTGTCTATTAGTGCCGTTACGGGTTGTCCCATTAAACTATTGGGCACTGGCGAGAAACTCGACGCGCTTGAAGTTTTCCATCCTGAGCGGATTGCTTCTCGAATTCTTGGAATGGGCGATGTTGTTTCTCTGGTCGAAAAGGCGACCGAAGTTGTTGAAGAAGAAGAGGCTGAAAAACTCGCTGCAAAGATTCAAAAGGGTCAGTTCGACTTCGAAGACTTTGCTAAGCAATTAGGTCAGGTTCGAAAAATGGGCGGCATGGGCGGAATAATGGGTATGTTGCCGGGCTCGCAAAAAGCTAAAGCGCAGATGGGTGCAGCTAATGTTGATGACAAAGCCCTTGCTCGTCAGGAGGCTATTATCTTTTCAATGACGCGAAAGGAACGACAGAACCCAAAATTGTTCAATGGATCGCGCCGTCGGCGTGTGGCTGCAGGCGCGGGCACAACAGTCCAAGAGGTTAACCGTTTGCTTAAGCAATTCAAACAGATGAGTAAAATGATGAAACGTATGAATAAGCTCGGCCAGAAGGGTATGATGCGTCATGGCCTGCCTGGGATGATGGGCCAGTGAGTAAAATCGATTAAAATATTTAGGTATAAATACTTAGCTATCAAAGACGCAGAGAATTTAGAATTAATCAAGGACTAAAGGGGAATAAATATCCAATGTCACTTAAAATTAGACTTTCCCGGGGTGGAGCTAAGAAGCGGCCCTTTTACCGTATTGTTGTCGCCGACTCGCGAAGTCCGCGGGATGGGCGGTTCATCGAACGCATCGGTGTTTATAATCCAATGCTTAAACGTGAAGACCCTAACCGTATTCAGTTTAACGAAGAACGCGTGCGGCATTGGTTGTCGAACGGTGCTACACCGAGTGATCGTGTGGCTCGATTTCTGGGTGCAGCTGAAATTATACCTATGCCAGAACGCCGCGAGCAGACCAAGAAGGACAAGCCGCGAGCTAAAACATTGGAACGCCTAAAGGAGCAGGAAGAAGCCAAGAAGGCGTCTGATGAAGCCCCAGTGGAAGAAGCCCCGGCTAAGGAAGCCAGTCCTGAGGAGACGCCAGTAGAAGAAGCCAAGAAGGCGTCTGATGAAGCCCCAGTGGAAGAAGCCCCGGCTAAGGAAGCCAGTCCTGAGGAGACGCCAGTAGAAGAAGCCCAAACTGAGGAAGCTGCTGCCGAAGACGAAGAGAAAAAGGAGGAATAGACCTACACAAAGGGTCTTATTCAGATGGCGCAAATGATAAGGAATAATTCCACAAACCGTGTGTGTGTCGGCCGTATTGCTGGAGCTCATGGGGTGCAGGGTTTAATTCGGATCAATAGCTATACGGAAGACCCTATGGATGTCGCGGCTTACGGCCCGGTTACCGACGAAAATGGCGAACGTATGTTTGAACTAGAGGCAAAACGTATGACCAAGACGCAGGTCGTGGTGCGCATAAAAGGTGTTATGGATCGCAATGCCGCGGAAGCGTTACAGGGTTTGCGCGTATATGTATTACGCGAAGTTATGCCGCCAACCGACGACGACGAATTCTATTGCGAAGATCTTGTAGGTCTTGCGGCTGAAGCGGTTGATGGCAAGTCACTTGGGAACGTACTTTCGTTGCAGGAGTTTGGCGCCGGTGAAATGCTGGAAATAGGCAGGCGGCGGGGCGGCACTACGTTGGTGCCATTCACTAAAGACGTTGTTCCGTTGGTTGATTTGGAGGCTAAAAGAGTAGTTATTGATCCTCCTCCTGGTCTACTTGAACCGATCACTAAAGAGGATCCAGAAAGAGGTCTGGAGAAAGGGAGAGAGTACAATGATTGAGTTTTGCTGGACTGCAAAAGTGCTAACTCTCTTCCCTGATATGTTCCCCGGGCCTTTAGGGTTTTCGCTTGCAGGAAAAGCACTAGATAAGGGATTTTGGGCGCTAGAAACAACGGATATACGTAAGTTTTCTAGTGATAAATACGCGACGGTTGATGACGCCCCTTTTGGTGGTGGGCCTGGAATGGTGATGCGGGCTGACATTGTCGGGAATGCACTAGATGCTGCGAATTTAAAAACTCGCCCCATATATTTAACACCGCGGGGAAAACCCCTGGATCAGAAACGGGTTCGGGAGCTAGCGTTGGACCCGGAGATCGCCATACTATGCGGACGGTTCGAAGGTGTTGATGAACGGGTATTGGAGAGGCATGACTTGGAACAGGTGAGCATCGGTGATTTCGTTCTCTCCGGTGGTGAACCTGCAGCAATCACGTTGATTGATGCGTGTGTCCGGCTGTTGCCTGGGGTGATAGGTAAAGAGGAATCGCTGAGGGATGAAAGTTTTGAAGGGGGGCTACTTGAATATCCCCACTACACGCGGCCTGTTGATTGGCAGGGGCAAAAAGTGCCAGAGCTATTGTTAAGCGGGCATCACCAAAAAATTAAGAGTTGGCGGCGTGAGGCCGCTAAACGGATTACTCAAGAACGACGCCCTGATCTTTGGAAAAGGTATCAGGAAAGTCATATGGCGATAAAGGATTAAGACCATGAATATTATCGAAACGCTTGAACAAGAAGAGATCAGCAAATTGACCGCTGAGCGGGAGGTTCCGAAATTTGGTGCCGGTGATACGCTGCGCGTTCATGTTAAGGAGGTTGAAGGGACGCGCGAGCGGGTACAAGTGTTTGATGGCGTATGTATTGCCCGCATAAATTCTGGGCTCAACTCTGCCTTTACGGTTCGCAAGATTTCATACGGCGAAGGAGTTGAACGTGTGTTTCCTCTTTATTCGCCAAGGATCGAAAAAATTGAGGTGATCCGCCGGGGTGCTGTTCGCCGTGCCAAACTTTATTATTTGCGTGAGTTGCGCGGTAAAAAAGCACGGATCGCTGAAAAGGTCGAACGTCGAGTGGGCGCCGACCAAGTTGCTAAAAAGGAAGAAGTTGCAGTTGCTTCCGATGAAACTATTCAGGAAACAGCGCCTGAAATCGTAACTGAAACGAGCGCCTCTGAAGAGGCGGCCGCGAAAACAAAGACCGAAGGCAGTAAGGACAAGTAAAGATATAGCTGCTTGAAGTTAGGGGTTTTAATTTGACGAAGGGAGTTGGGATGATGTCAGGACCAAAGACATTATTCGATAAGATTTGGCAAAGTCATTTGGTGGATGAACAAGATGACGGGACGTGTCTTATCTATATCGATCGGCAATTGATTCATGAAATTACTAGTGCACAGGCATTTGATGGCTTGCGCGAATCCGGTCGCAAGGCAAGGCGCCCTGAGGCAAACCTCTGCGTACCGGATCATAACGTGCCGACCACGCCTGGTCGCGGCGGTACTGATGAGATTGAAGATGACGATTCTCGTATCCAGCTAGAAGTTCTAGAAAAGAATGCTGCAGAGTTTGGTCTTCCGTATATTTCAATAAATGATGAACGCCAGGGAATCGTGCACGTCATTGGGCCCGAGCAAGGTTTTACTCAGCCCGGCGTGACGTTAGTTTGTGGTGACTCTCATACGGCAACCCACGGTGCTTTTGGCGCGCTGGCTTTTGGTGTTGGAACCTCAGAGGTTGAGCATGTGCTTGCTACACAGACTTTGATCCAGCGCCCAGCTAAAAATATGCGTATCACTGTCAATGGTTCATTGCCTGAGGGCTGCACGGCCAAAGACCTTGTTTTAGCTATTATTGGTAAAATTGGAACTGCTGGCGGCACCGGGCATGTCATTGAATATGCTGGCCCCGCGATTGAAGAGCTGTCGATGGAAGGCCGGATGACGGTTTGTAATATGACAATTGAAGCGGGCGCCCGTGCTGGGCTAGTTGCCCCTGATGAGAAGACTTTCGAGTATTTAAAAGGTCGTGCGCAGTGTCCGAAAGGTGCGCAGTGGGAATTAGCGGTTGAGCGTTGGAGCAAGTTGCCCTCTGATCCTAATGCGACTTATGACACTGAAGTGGAACTTGATGTTTCCGAAATTGTCCCGCAGGTAACTTGGGGAACAAGCCCCGAAGATGAGATCGGGATTACTAGTGTTGTGCCAAACCCCGCTGAGATCGTGGACGCAAATCGTCGCTCGGCGATGGAGCGCTCTCTCGAATACATGGACCTTAAACCAGGAACAAAGATGACTGATATTCCGGTCGACAAAGTCTTTATTGGCTCCTGTACAAATTCTCGAATAGAGGATATGCGGGCTGCAGCAGCAATTGCCGAGGGCCGTAAGGTAGCAGATTCCGTTTATGCAATGGTCGTTCCGGGATCTGGATTGGTAATAATGCAGGCTGAGTAAGAGTGTCTAGATAATATCTTTACCGAAGCAGGGTTTCACTGGCGTGAGCCAGGTTGTTCAATGTGTCTCGCTATGAATGGGGACATGTTGCAGCCAGGTGAACGATCGGCTTCTACGTCAAATAGGAATTTCGAGGGCCGCCAGGGCCCTGGAGGTAGAACTCATCTTGTAAGTCCGATGATGGCAGCGGCAGCTGCTATCGCGGGCCACCTGGCAGACGTACGCGATTTGATCAAGTAAGGAGATGCTATAATGGAAAAGTTTACAAAATTAACGGCTGTGGCAGCCCCTTTACCAATCGTTAACTGCGATACGGACAAAATCATTCCGGCGCGCTTTTTAAAGACACTGACACGCACTGGACTTGGCAAAAATTTATTTGATCCGCTGCGTTATGACCCTAAAACGGGAAATGAAAATCTTGATTTTGTGCTCAATAAACCAGCATACCGAAATGCAGAGATTCTCGTTGCCGGTCATAATTTCGGCTGTGGATCTTCCCGCGAACATGCTCCCTGGGCCTTGTTAGATTTTGGTATTAGATGTGTCATTTCGACAGATTTTGCAGACATTTTCTATAACAACAGCTCAAAGAACGGCATACTTTTGATCAAAGTAACGCCGGAGGAGTTAGAGAAATTAATGGGAGACGCTGAACGTGGTGCTAATGCAACCATGACAGTAGATCTCGAAAATCAGGAAATCACTAACTCCGATGGTGAAAAAATTACCTTTGAAGTAGATTCCTTTAAAAAACATTGCCTTCTTAATGGTCTTGATGACATTGGACTCACTTTACAGAAAGAATCATCGATTTCGTCTTACGAGGAAAAACAGAAAGCGTCAGAGCCCTGGCTCTATGCATAACGCTCGACATAATCCGATGTAATTTGGGCGGGCCTTCGGGCCCGCCATTTTTTTATTTCGAAACGGGGACTCCCAACCTAGGCATCGGTATGTTAGAGCTTCGCGCGGAAAAAGATTACATTTAGAAGGAAAGTCTCGATGGCTGCCAATAAAAAGGTATTGATGTTGCCCGGCGATGGAATTGGTCCCGAAGTTATGGGTGAGGTGGGCCGTGTGATGGACTGGATGGCGGACAATCGACAGGTTAGCTTTGATACTGAAGAGGATATCATAGGTGGCGCTTGTATTGACGAACATGGTGTACCTATGAAGGAGGAGACGATCGCGGCCGCCAGAGCCGCTGACGCAGTTTTACTAGGGGCGGTCGGCGGCCCTAAATGGGATAACGTCGATTTTGATATACGACCGGAAGCTGGTCTCCTCCAAATCCGCAAGGAACTTGGATTATTTGCGAATTTGCGTCCTGCGATAGTGTTTGATGCGCTAGCCGATGCCTCAAGTTTGAAACGCGAAATAGTCGCTGGTTTGGACATTCTGATCGTTCGTGAGCTTACGGGGGGCATCTATTTTGGAGAACCGCGAGGTGTTGAGGATTTATCAGGTGGTGGTAAGCGCGGATATAATTCATTGGTTTACACCACGCCGGAAGTGGAGCGGATTGCCAGGGTAGGCTTTGAGCTTTCCATGAAACGCAACAAGAAACTTTGCTCAATCGATAAAGCTAACGTTCTCGAAAGCACAAAAATGTGGCGAGAGGAAGTTGTTCGTATCGCGCCAGATTATCCCGATGTCGAGCTTTCCCATATGCTGGTCGATAATGCTGCGATGCAGCTAGTACGTGATCCCAAACAATTTGACGTCATTGTCACGACCAATATGTTTGGCGACATTTTGTCGGATTGCGCCTCCATGGCGACTGGATCGCTTGGCATGCTGCCTTCGGCGTCATTGGGCGCTCCGGATCCCAGTGGCAAGCGCAATGCGCTTTATGAGCCGGTACATGGCACTGCGCCTGATATTGCTGGGCAAGGTAAGGCTAATCCGCTAGCGATGATGTTAAGTTTTGCAATGATGCTGCGCTACTCATTTGATATGGGAGAGGATGCCGATAATGTTGAGTCTGCGGTAGAAGCAGTTCTGGACGCAGGGTTGCGCACAGGAGATATTATGTCAGAGGGCATGAAATTGGTTTCGACCGAAGAGATGGGCAAAGCGGTAATCGCAGAGATAGATAAAATCTTCGCATCGTAATAAAAAAATTTCTTGTTGAACTCTCTCTATAGTCTTAATATTCGTGAGTAAGTAATCCGGAAAGGCATTACGCATGCAGTATCTTTTAGGCGTAACATCAGCAGTTTTATTTGTACTCGCAACTGTTATGGGAGCCCATGCCTGCAGCGCAAGCCATAGCAAATCTGTAGGTATTTCTTCGTCGATACATACGGTTGATGCCCCAATTGTGACGCCGAAGCCGAAAACGGGCGGCTGAGAATTTTAATTTAATTATGCAAGCTGCGCGCCCAGGTGGTTGGAGCGCCTTAAACTCAGACATTTAGGGTGGCTCGCAAGTGGGGGATGCCTTTAATATAGGCTTGTTCGCGTTAACTTTTTGGGCGTTAACTTGCAATTACAAATACAATCATAACTTGAAAAACTCTACTCAGGGTCGTAATTGAACGCATCGGTTTTTGCAGAATTTTATGATCATTGTTGATTTACATAGGAACTAGACTATGGGGTATAAAGTCGCTGTTGTTGGCGCCACTGGCAATGTAGGCCGTGAAATCTTGCAGACTCTTTCTGAGCGAGCATTTCCGGTTGATGAAATTGTAGCATTAGCTTCCGAGCGCTCATCTGGACGTGAGGTCTCGTTTGGTGAAAAGGATATACTCAAAGTTCAGGAACTGAAAGATTTTGATTTTACTGGATTTGATGTTGGGTTGTTCTCCCCAGGCGCAAAAGTTTCCGCGATACATGGGCCACGCGCAGCTAAGGCGGGGTGTGTGGTGATTGACAACACCTCTGAATTCCGAATGGATCCTGACGTCCCCCTTGTCATACCAGAAGTAAATTCAGAAGCGATCGAGCTTCATACAAAAAGAAATATTATTGCTAATCCAAATTGCTCAACGATTCAGTTGGTTATGGCTTTGAAGCCATTGCATGATGCAGCAAAAATTCGGCGGGTAGTGGTTTCAACATATCAGTCTGTTTCCGGCGGCGGTAAGGCTGCTATGGACGAATTATTTAATCAGACGCGGGGAATTTTTGTAAACGACCAGGCTGTCCCAGACCAGTTCACTAAGCAGATAGCTTTTAATGTCATCCCCCATATCGATGCCTTTATGGAGGATGGTGATACCAAGGAAGAATGGAAAATGAGGGTTGAGACTAAAAAAATTCTCGACCGAGATCTTAAAATCAGCGCTACATGCGTGCGAGTACCAGTATTTGTCGGGCACGCAGAATCCGTAAATGTCGAGCTTGTGAACGAGTTAACAGTAGATCAGGCTCGCAACCTTTTTCGTTCTATGCCGGGTGTCACTTTAATCGATCATCGAGCTGATGAAGGTTATGTTACGCCTGTAGAATGTGCGGGCGATGACATGGTGTACGTCAGTCGCGTTAGGAAAGATCCAAGCATAAAATTTGGACTTTCATTCTGGTGTGTGTCTGACAATTTACGTAAAGGAGCCGCGCTCAACGCAGTGCAGATCGCTGAGCACCTTTTTGGTGTGCAACCGGTCGAGTTAAATGAGGATGACGAAAAATATCTCACATTGGCAGTAGATGATCTGGCCGACTAGGCTAAGGCCGTATAGTTCGATTAGGGAACTAAATATTTGTGACCGATTGATCGCGCCAACCGGCTCTAAATACCCGCTCCTTGGGTTGCTCGCGGAGAGAGATGGCCTATTTAAACGCAAGATGTTCTAAGACGGCCCCTAGGTTTATGAAACCCAAGCCGACGTTCCAACAATCACAAATGTTTCTCCAAAATTTTGCTAGCGTTGCATTTTTATTTTGGTCCTGGTTCATATATGCCCGTTATCCCTTTTTGCAGTTAACGGTCTTGTTTATAGTAGTATTGAGAAACAAAAAAATTCTATAGGAGTTTTGTTATGCCTGCCGACCGACCCCGCCGCAGCGCCATGTATACCCCTGGCGCTAACAAACGTGCCTTAGAAAAAGGTCGCGAGGTGCCCGCGGATATCCTCATTATGGATTTAGAAGACGGCGTGGCACCGGACGCGAAAGCTTCGGCACGCGTAAATATTTTGCACGTTCTGGGAGAGGGTGGCTATGGGCGACGTGAGATAGGTGTTCGAATTAATGGGGTGGGTAGTGAATGGCATGAAGAGGATGTGGCCGCGGTTGCGACGTCGGGGGCGAATATGATTGTAGTCCCAAAGGTGGATACGGCAGAGACGGTTATTAAAATTGCCATGCATTTAGAACGGTCAGAGGCACCCGAGGGTATGCAGATTTGGTGTATGATCGAAACCGCACGCGGCGTACTTAATGTAAATACGATTGCGGCAGCACACTCACGAGTGGGCGCGCTTCTTATAGGCTCAGCTGATTTGACGAAAGATTTAAAGGCCCAACATGTCCCTGATCGCCTTCCTTTGATGACTAGTATCCAACTTTGTATTCTAGCGGCGCGGGCTAATCACCTCACTATTCTTGACAGCCCATTTTTTGACCTTTCTGATGATGAGGGCTTTCTGGGGTCCTGTCGGCAGGGACGGGCAATGGGGTTTGATGGAAAGACCCTGCTGCACCCGAAAACGGTCGATGGTGCGAATGCCATTTTCGGTCCTTCTAGAGAAGAAATCGACTGGGCTCACAAAATTACTAAGGCGCATCAGACCGCCTTGGCTGAAGGCAGAGGTGTAACCCTTGTGGATGGGCAGCTTGTCGAAGGGCTCCACGTAGAAGAAGCTCAGCGGTTAGTCCGCATGGCCGAAAGAATAAAAGAACTAGAAGAGGCCCGCATACCCTCCTGATTACCAGGTTTTCTGATTCTAAAAAATCAGATGTTGGATCACCAAAGGTTTTTTTCGTCCAGTCCTTTGGAATAGCTAGCGTTGATTTGTCTCACTAAAATCGTTGGGGATAGAAAGTTAGTTTTTCCACAACTTTTGAACAATTTATTCACAAAATTACCCACAGAACACCCGGAAATTATTAGCTAGGGGCTTTTAGGTTTGGTTCGCCCCATTGGAGTATCTTAGAAGTGTGGTATCTGGTACTTAATTACTATGAAATTAGCTGTTGTAATTGACTAGTATTGAGGGAAGGGCTAAAAAATTGGCAGAAGCGCGGGTATGGCCCCATTGCGCATCGAACGACTTATCTGGAAGAGTATAATGGACACGCGAGAGCGTCCGCTTTCTCCGCATCTCCAAGTTTATAAGCCTCAGTTGACCTCCATCCTGTCAATAATGCATCGGGTGACTGGCGTTGCTTTGGCGGCAGGAACCTGTCTCCTCGTTTGGTGGCTTGTTGTGATAGCGCTGGGCGGTGAATATTATACAATTATGCAAAATATCATGGGCAGTTGGTATGGGCGTTTAACGCTTCTTGGTTGGTCGTTCGCATTATTTTATCATCTCTGTAATGGCATTCGTCATTTATTTTGGGATATGGGAGTGGGGCTGGACCTGCCCAAAGCATACCAGTCTGGGTGGCTGGTGGTTGCCGCAGCCATTTCGTTAACCCTCGGTACGTGGGTCTATGCCTATCAGTCAGTAGGTGCGCTACAATGAGTTTACGCACCGACCTTGGAAAAGTTCGTGGTTTAGGGTCCGCCAAGGAAGGGGTAGGACACTGGTGGGCGCAACGGCTTACTGCGATTGCCCTTATTCCTTTATTGGTGTGGTTCGTTGCAAGCGTTGTTACGCTCGTTGGGGCAGAACTTATAATTGTCCGCGAGTGGATTAGTGGTCCGGTAAATTCGGTACTTCTTCTCTCCCTCATTGTCGCGGTGTTTCATCATGCACAGCTCGGCTTGCAAGTTGTTATCGAAGATTATGTCCATACAGGATGGTTGAAGTTAGCCTCCGTTATTGCCGTCAAATTTGCGGCATTTGGATTGGGTGCGAGGTCTTTGTTTGCCGTTATTAATATAGCGTTAACAGTCTAATACACCATGGCTAATAACGGTAAATCCTACGAAATTATTGATCACACCTATGATGTGGTAGTAATAGGTGCGGGTGGAGCTGGCCTTAGAGCAACTTTTGGTTTGGCCCAAAAGGGATTAAAAACAGCGTGTATAACTAAGGTGTTTCCGACCCGAAGCCATACCGTTGCTGCTCAGGGCGGCATTTCCGCCGCTCTTGGTAATATGGGGAAAGATGACTGGCGCTGGCATTTCTACGACACTGTAAAGGGAGCGGACTGGTTAGGCGATCAAGATGCCATTGAATATATGTGTCGAGAAGCTATGCCTTCAGTTATTGAACTCGAGCATTATGGTGTACCTTTTTCGCGGACTGAAAAAGGTGAGATTTATCAGCGTCCCTTTGGGGGCATGACGACAGAATATGGTGAGGGACCGCCGGCACATCGAACTTGTGCAGCTGCCGATCGCACAGGCCACGCAATTTTACATACACTTTATCAGCAGTCGCTGCGTAATCAGGCGGAATTTTTTATTGAATATTTTGCGCTCGATTTAATCCATGACGTCGACGGTAAAATAGCGGGCGTTATCGCTTGGAATTTAGATGATGGTACAATCCATCGTTTCCGGGCACAGACGGTGATTGTTGCAACCGGTGGCTATGGCCGCTGTTACTTCTCCTGTACTGGAGCACATACGCAAACTGGTGATGGTAGCGCGATGGTGCTCCGGGCCGGGTTGCCGCTGCAAGATATGGAATTTATTCAATTTCATCCTACAGGTATATATGGGGCTGGGGCTCTAATTACCGAGGGTGTGCGTGGCGAAGGGGGATACCTTACTAATTCCGAGGGGGAGCGTTTTATGGAACGCTATGCACCTCATGCTAAAGATCTAGCATCCCGCGATGTCGTAAGTCGTTCTATGACGATCGAAATGAATGAAGGGCGCGGAGTCGGGCCGAACAAGGACTATATCCACCTCCATATTGAGCATTTGGAGCCAGAGGTGATTAATGAGCGCTTGCCGGGCATTTCAGAGACAGCCCGTATTTTCGCCAATGTTGATGTGAGGCGGGAACCGATCCCGGTCCTGCCAACGGTTCATTACAATATGGGCGGGGTGCCGACGAACTATCTCGGTGAAGCCCTTATCCCCGTGGGTGATGATCCTGATGTGGTCGTTCCGGGGCTAATGGCAGTTGGTGAAGCTGCCTGCGTTTCGGTCCATGGTGCCAACCGACTGGGTTCAAACTCACTTCTTGATCTTGTAGTTTTTGGCCGCGCGGCGGCTGATCGTTGTGCTACAACAATTACGCCGGGGGCAAAGCAAGCCGAATTGTCGTCTGATGCTGGCGAAAATGCATTAGATTGGCTCGATGAAAGGCGTCATGGTAACGGGTCAATGACGACGGCAGAGCTTCGAATCGAGATGCAACGCACCATGCAAGCACATTGCGCGGTTTTCCGGACTGAAGAGGTCATGGCCGAGGGCGTTGAGAAGATGGCTAAAATCTGGTCTCAAAAAGATAATATGAAGATCTCTGATCGCGGGATGGTTTGGAACTCTGATCTCGTTGAAGCCCTTGAATTTGATAACCTACTGCAACAGGCAATGGTCAGCATTCATGGTGCGATAAATCGCACAGAGAGCAGGGGTGGCCATGCCCGAGAAGATTACCCCGATCGTGATGACGAGGAATGGATGAAACACACCGTTGCATGGCTAAACGATGATGGCACTACTCGATTTGCGTATCGTCCGGTACATAATGAGACACTAACAGATGATGTCGAGGCTGTTCCACCAAAAGCACGGGTTTACTAAGATCTTATGTTTCTAGCACCGTCTTTATACATCAGCTTCGAAGTTTACGGTTCAATGAGGATACGACATGGCTGAATTTGCGCTCCCTGCTAATTCAAAAGTTAAAACTGGCAAAACCTATAAAGCTGCCCATAGCGCTACCAACTCTAAAAATTTTCAGGTATATCGCTATGATCCTGACAATGGCGAGAATCCTCGTTTAGATACCTACGAAGTTGATATGGACACTTGTGGTCCCATGGTACTTGATGCGTTGATCAAGATTAAGAATGAAATGGATTCCAGCCTTACCTTCCGCCGGTCATGCCGCGAGGGAGTATGCGGTTCTTGTGCAATGAATGTTGACGGGACAAATACGCTGTCTTGTATTAAAGCAATTGATGAGATCGATGGTGATGCGAAGGTTTACCCATTGCCGCATATGGAAGTTGTTAAAGACCTGGTTCCCGACCTCAAAAGAGCTTACGCGCAATATACCTCGATTGAACCTTGGCTTAAAACCACTAGCCCGCCGCCACCAGACAAGGAACGGCTGCAAAGTCCAGAAGAAAGGGCTAAGCTCGACGGGCTCTGGGAGTGTGTCTTGTGTTTCTGTTGTTCAACGAGCTGCCCAAGTTATTGGTGGAATGGGGACCGGTATCTGGGCCCTGCGGCGTTGCTACAGGCCTATCGTTGGATAGCCGATTCTCGTGACGAAGACACTGGTGAGCGTTTGGATAATCTCGAGGACCCGTTTCGGCTCTATCGCTGCCACACGATCATGAATTGCACTAAAACCTGTCCAAAAAACCTAAACCCTGCAAAGGCAATTGCCGAGGTCAAAAAGCTGATGTTGGCTCGTCGTTAAAAGCCCCACCTATTTTATTTTGATTAGCATAGGTTCTTTTGGGGTTTCACAATGAATTTTTGCCCGTTTTTCTTGCGCTTTTTGGTTAAAAAAGGTAGTTACGCGCGCAGTTGAAGCCTATCTCGTCATAAAAAGATGGTTGTTGGCTGATGACACTGCGGAACAAAATCAATCAATCGATTGAGGAGAAGTTATGGTACGTAATAAAATCGCGCTTGTTGGCGCCGGAAACATCGGTGGTACATTAGCTCATTTAGCAGGATTAAAGGATCTTGGAGACGTTGTTTTATTCGACATCGTTAAAGGGATTCCTGAAGGTAAAGCTTTAGATCTCATCGAATCCTCGCCGGTGGAAGGCTTTGACTCAAACATGAAGGGGGCGTCTAGCTATCGTGCTATTAAAGGTTCTGATGTTGTAATTGTTACGGCGGGAATTGCCCGCAAACCTGGAATGAGCCGCGACGATCTAATCGGTATAAATACCAACGTCATGAAAGCGGTTGGTGAAGGTATTAAGAAGTGGTGCCCGAAAGCGTTTGTCATCTGTATTACTAACCCACTTGATGCGATGGTCTGGGCGTTGCGTGAAGCATCTGGGCTACCGGCAAGTCGTGTTGTCGGTATGGCTGGTATACTTGATTCCGCCCGGTTTCGTTATTTCTTAGCTGAAGAATTCAATGTTTCGGTTCGCGACGTTACAGCTTTCGTACTTGGTGGTCATGGAGACACAATGGTGCCGCTCCCGCGCTACTCGACCGTTGCTGGTATTCCTCTTCCTGATCTCATCAAGATGGGTTGGACAACTCAAGATAAACTCAATCAAATCGTGGAGAGAACCCGCGACGGTGGGGCTGAGATTGTAGGTCTCCTGAAAACCGGTTCAGCTTTCTACGCCCCGGCGTCATCGGCGATAGAGATGGCCGAAGCATATCTTAGGGACCAAAAAAGAGTGCTACCCTGCTGCGCCTATCTTAATGGCGAGTATGGTGTGCGTGGTCTTTATGTCGGCGTGCCGGTTATTATCGGTGGCAAAGGCATAGAACGCATTATCGAGATTAACCTAAATGCAGGCGAAAAGAAGGCCTTTAAACAGTCGGTGGCAGCAGTTAGGTCGCTGGTCAATGTGGTCAAGCGGATACAGAAGAATTCTAAAAAAGCGACCGCTAGAAAAAAACCTACCCAAAAACAAACTGCGTCTAAGAAGAAGTAATTTTTAAGAATAAAGGCAAGTAATCCATGAATATCCACGAATATCAGGCAAAAGACGTTTTGCGCGGATTTGGGGTAGCCGTCCCCGAGGGGGGTGTTGCTTATACTCCTGATGAGGCTGTCAAAGTTGCCGAGAAACTTGGTGGCCCAGTGTGGGTCGTTAAGGCACAAATTCATGCGGGCGGCCGTGGCAAGGGCGGCGGTGTTAAGCTTGCTAAATCAATTGATGAAGTAAGACAGCTTGCGAGTGATATGATTGGTATGAACCTGGTGACCCACCAGACGGGACCGGAAGGTAAGGAAGTCGGGCGTGTGTATGTCGAAGACGGTTGTGACATTGCTCGCGAGCTTTATCTTGGTCTCTTGATTGATCGTGCAACAAGCCGCGTAACGATTATGGCTTCGACAGAAGGTGGTATGGAGATTGAGGAGGTGGCTGTCCAGAGTCCTGAGAAAATTCTTAAAGTTTCCATTGATCCCGCGTGCGGAATTCATGCGTTTCATGCCCGTAAAATTGCCTTTGGACTTGGGCTTGACGGCGATCAGGTTAAGTCTGCGGTAAAATTTTTGATGGTGCTTTATAACGCGTTTGAACAGCTCGACGCTTCAATTGTTGAGATTAACCCGTTGGTCGTGACCAGTGGGGGAGACGTTGTTGCGCTTGACGCTAAGATGAATTTTGACGACAACGCACTATTCCGCCATAAAGAAATCGCAGCGCTACGGGACGAGAGCGAAGAAGACCCTACCGAACTAGAAGCTGCTAAGTTTGACCTCAATTACGTGAAGCTCGACGGGAATATTGGTTGTATGGTCAACGGCGCTGGGTTGGCTATGGCTACAATGGATATCATCAAACTTTATGGCGGAGAGCCTGCAAACTTTCTTGATGTTGGCGGCGGTGCCTCACGCGAACGTGTGACAGCTGCCTTTAAACTAATTCTCTCTGATCCAAATGTTGAAGGGCTCTTAGTGAATATCTTTGGCGGAATTATGCGTTGCGATGTTATAGCGGAGGGCGTAGTGGCTGCGGCCCGGGAGGTCAGCCTAACGGT
Source organism: uncultured Rhodospirillaceae bacterium (assembly GCA_964477025.1). Lineage (GTDB taxonomy): Bacteria > Pseudomonadota > Alphaproteobacteria > MPNO01 > UBA2964 > UBA2964. The sequence continues at coordinate 28,292 of CAYZDH010000001.1, forward strand.
CCCACTTGTCGTGCGTCTAGCTGGCACCAACGTGGAGCTTGGCAAAAATATTTTAGAACAATCCGGCTTGCCCATAATTGCGGCAGATGATCTTGGAGATGCGGCCGAAAAAGCTGTGACAGCGGTGAAGGAGGTTGCGTGATGGCTGTTCTCGTTGATAGTAATACAAAGGTAATCTGTCAGGGTTTTACAGGAGCACAAGGCACTTTCCATTCCGAGCAGGCGATTGCGTACGGTACACAGATGGTTGGTGGTGTGACGCCCGGAAAGGGAGGTGAACAACATCTCGACCTACCGGTTTTCGATACTGTTTGTGATGCTATGGAAAAGACCGGGGCTAATGCTAGCGTCATTTATGTGCCGCCACCTTTTGCAGCTGATGCAATCTTGGAAGCTATTGAAGCAGAGATAACATTGGCGATTTGTATCACTGAAGGCATTCCGGTTATTGATATGGTGCGGGTAAAACGTGCTCTGTCTGGCTCTAAGACTCGGCTAATTGGCCCGAACTGCCCAGGTGTGATTACGCCGGATGAATGTAAGATTGGTATTATGCCGGGTCATATTCATCAGCGCGGCAGGATCGGCATAGTTTCGCGCTCCGGTACGCTGACCTACGAAGCAGTTGCGCAGACCACCGCAGTAGGACTTGGGCAGACGACATGTATCGGTATTGGTGGTGACCCCGTCAATGGTACAAACTTTATTGATTGCTTAGAATTGTTCCTGTCCGATGATGAGACGCAGGGTATTATCATGATTGGTGAGATCGGGGGTAGCGCCGAAGAAGATGCTGCCGAGTTACTGAAGCAATCCAAAGTTAATAAGCCTGTTGTCGGATTTATCGCCGGAATTACCGCTCCCCCGGGACGGCGTATGGGGCATGCCGGTGCTATTATTTCAGGCGGTAAGGGCGGCGCAGAAGATAAAATGGAAGCGATGAAAAGTGCAGGGATAACGGTCGCTGAATCCCCGGCAGCTCTTGGTGCAACAATGCTAAAGATTATGAAGAGCTAGCCAGATTAAAATTTTTATCACACCAATTGCATCCGCTAGCCACAGGCTTTTTCGAGCAGAACGAATAATCCAGAAATTTACAAGTTTTTAATAAACAACTATGCGGCCATTACTGCAGCTTCGTCGCTGATTGTTACCCGTCGCAGCAAACGCCGCTGATCGCGCGGAAAATCGGTTCGAGCATGAAGCAAACAGCGATTGTCCCACATCACAAAGTCGCCCACTTCCCATTTATGAGAATATACGAATTGAGGTTGACGCTGCAGCGCATAAATCTCATCGAGTATTTCTCTGCTTTCAGCTTCATCCATTTCAATAATTTCTTCAGTCATTAGCGGGCATACATAGACTGCGGTTCGGCCTGTTTCCGGATGCTTACGAAATATCGGGTGAGGATGATGTGGCACGGCATCACGATCATATTTTTCAAAGGTTTTGACCGTCGTGCCAAATTCATAGCAATTCATCGCTTGCCTACCTGCGAGCTTGTCCTTCATCTCTTCCGGTAGTGCTTCGTAAACCATATATTGGTTGGAGAACTGCGTATTACCCCCGATTTTAGGAATTTCAACGCCATATAGTGTCGTCGCTTTGTGGGGATTGCGTAGATAGGGCGTATCGGTATGCCACATCATTTCACCATCAGGATGGGCACCGATAACGCGTCCGTCTTCTCTCACATTAGAGACTAACATTATTTCGTCACTAGCGTGTTTCGGATGTTGACGTTCCTTGGGACGATTATATTCGCCGATTTTACCAAAATTACCACAAAACCTTTTTTGATCAGCCGGAGTCAGGTCTTGTTGATCACGAATGACGAGAACTAAATAATCGAGCCAGGCCTGATAAATTTTTGATGTATCCGCTTTTGACAGATCTGCTTTCATATCAACGCCTAGAATTTCTACTCCACAGGCATTTGACAAAGGATTTATTGTCACGGCCATCAATCAGTCTCCTATGGTGTTTGAATTTGGTTGCAGCACTTTTACATTTTTATAAAACCAGAAACTCTGGCTTAGGACAAGAATTTGATCTTTTTAGAAGATATTAATTTACCGTCCCGGGTGGGGAGTCCTCGATAGTAACCCGTCGAAGAAGGCGCCGCTCTTTTCGTGAAAAATCCGTTCGGGCGTGTAAAGTGCATCGATTGTCCCACATAACGAGATCGCCTTTCGCCCAAACGTGTTCGTAACAGAACCGCTTTTCTCTCTGAAGAGCGAATATTTTATTCAACGTTTCCCGGCTTTCCGACTCTGTGAGCCCGTCAATGGATTCTGTCATTAGTTCGTTGACATAGACGGTTGGTCGACCAGTTTCAGAATGTGGGCGGAAGATAGGGTGCGCTGCCTTGCGAAGTTCAGGCCCATCATATTTTTCCTTATCCTTAATCATCACTCCGAATTCGTATGCGTGCTGTGCATCGCGGCCCCTTAGACGGTTCTTAAGTTTCTCCGGAAGCGCTTCATAAACACTATATTGGTTAGAAAATATTGTGTTTCCGCCCTTGCTGGGAATTTCGATAGCATAGAGAGTTGTTGCCTTGTGCGGGTTTTGATCATAACCAGTATCGGTGTGAAACATCATTTCCCCATCGGGCAAAGTACCAATTGGTTCACCATTTTCAATGATATTACTGACAAACATAACTGCTTTATGACGTTCTTTCATCGCGTCGTTTTTCAGCGTATCAGGGCGTAAATAATTACCAACTGGGCCAAATGCTTCAGCAAATTTAACTTGATCAATATCCGAGAGATCCTGCCCGCGGATGACAATAACGCAATATTCTAGCCAAGAGCTATTAACAATACTCGCGACTTCTGGACTAATTGGTTTTGTGAGATCGATGCCACTAATTTCCGCGCCACAGGCATTCGATAAGGGTTTTACAACAATATCATTCATGATCTGATTTTAGCGTTTTTTATACCTAAGTTCCATAATACTTATTTTTAAATATTATGGGTCAATTTTTGGCGCGCGGGTGAGCCTTTTTATATACTTCAAGCAGCCTTTTAGTGTCGACGCTAGTATAACGTTGGGTGGTCGATAGGGAAGAATGACCTAAAAGTTCCTGAATGGTGCGCAGATCGCCGCCGGCGCTTAGTAGATGGGTTGCAAAACTATGACGAAGTGCATGCGGTGTTGCGGTACTAGGAAGACCAAGTCGGTGTCGCACCTTACGCATCTGGCGTTGCACGACGCCGGCATTCAAACGTCCGCCGCGGGCGCCCACAAATAAGGGTTTATCTGGTTGCTCTGCGAAGGGGCAGGCTTCGATGTAAACTTTAATAGCATCACAAACGATCGGTAAAATAGGGACAATACGCTGTTTGTTGCCCTTACCTGTTACGGTCATGACATCACCATCAGGTTTATCAACGTTGTTGAGGCTTAAGGCTTCATCAATGCGAAGACCACAACCATAGAGCAGGGTAAAGACTGCAACATCACGCTTTGATATCCATGGTGTATCTGACAGTTGCGATACGGCCTTGATAACGTCTAAAGAGTCTTCAATCGAGATTGGCTTTGGGATTGGCGGTTTTGGTTTCGGCGACCTAACCGCTTTGATTGTTGCGTTACTTACTCGGCCTGTTCTGTCCAGGAAACGGAAAAAGTTTCGTATTGTGGACATACTACGAGCAATCGAGCTGTGGCTGATACCATGATTAATTCGGTTTTCGAGGAACTTCCTGAAATCCTCCACAACGAGTTTGTTTAGGTCATTAAGTTCGGCAGGTCTTCTCAGTTGTTCATATAAAAAATCTAGGAAGACGGCGAGGTCACGAGAATAAGCGGCGAGAGTATGGATCGATGATTTCCGTTCATCAAGTATCCAACGCTGCCAGTCTTCGATAGCGTCTTTTGTGTCGCGTTTAGCGAGAAAATTAGTCACATACTTTGGGTCAACCATCGCTTGACAGTCCTTTGCAGGACATAGGAGAAGAAAGAGAGGAGCTCGGTCCCTTGCTGAGGACCAAACCCGTCTGGTGACTTGTCTCCAAGTGCTAGCAAACCATTGGGCAATTTAGGCCCAAAATTCAGCCGCAATAGCGCGGTCGATTTTACTTTTGACGCCTGGCCCCCAAAAATGGCTTTGTCGCCTTTTATATTCGAGCGCAGAGTAACGCTGCGGCCGGCATCCATAAGTGTCTCAAGCGTTTCGGACTTTATAAAGTTTATCCCTATATCTCTTGCGGCTGCCGGAGTATTTCTGCCGGCCTCAAAACATAGGGCCACTGCTGAAATGTTAAATAATTTAGGTACTTTATGAAGAATAGTTTTAATCAACTCCTCAAATGACTTTGCATCAAGGAGTGCCTTGGTAGCCTTATGAGTAAGAGTTTGAACGTCGGAATTTTCTTGAATTAATTTTAATAGATTTTCTTCTCTTTTTTTATACTCTGCCAACTCGTTTTGTAGCCGTTTAAGCATAAACTTTTGCATATCGACGATGCCGTCACCGTATTTATGTTCGGGCGGCGTAATGATAGAGAGTAAGTCCGTCCTTTCTTTTAGAAAGGACGGGTTTTGTTTTAAAAAAGCTTCTACTTTTTCGGGTAAAACATCTGCCCTCTGGAGCTCCTTTGATCCAGGACTTTTTCCCGATTTATCTGCTGGGGGTGTTGAAGTAGTCATTTTTAGTCATCCAGAATCGATTGCCCGGTTTTTTCCCAATCCAAAAGAAAGGCTCGCAGCCCAGCCTCGGTAAGTGGGTGTTTATAAAGCTGCCTAAGGACACTGGGCGGCAGTGTTGCAACACTTGCGCCCATTCTTGCAGCCTCTATCAGATGGATTGGATGTCTGATAGAGGCAACGAGAACTTCCGTTTCAAAACTCTCATAATTGGTATAAATTTGGCAGATGTCTGCTATTAGCTGCATGCCATCAGTACTAATGTCATCTAATCGACCCACAAAAGGTGAAATAAAGGCGGCCCCCGCTTTGGCAGCAAGGATTGCTTGGCCTGGTGAGAAGCATAACGTCACATTTACCATTGTCCCCGCGTCTGAGAGGGTTTTGCAGGTTTTTAATCCATTGGGGGTCAGTGGAACCTTCACGGCAATATTAGGTGCGAGAGCTGCAAGTTTCTGGCCTTCCTTGAGCATAGTCTCGTAGTCGATTGCCGTTACCTCAGCGCTAACGGGGCCTTCGACAATGGTACAGATCTCCTCAACGACATCGAGGAATTTACGACCGGATTTTGCGACTAACGAAGGATTAGTCGTTACGCCATCCACTAGGCCAGTGCTGGCTAAATCACGAATTTCATCAGTATCAGCTGTGTCGACGAAAAATTTCATTGTGGGGCCTCATCTTTCTTCAGCCTTTGGTCACCCACCCATTTTTATGGGTTCGTTTGTGTTGGCCCGCTCATCGAGCCGCGTTAAAGTCTAATCCATGCTCCAAAATCACGCTACACCGGGCCGAATTTACCAAAACGAAAGAGTTAGTGTGCTTTTGCCGTTACCTTTAGCGGGCCCGTATGACTATCTTGTACCAGCCGATATGTCAGTTTCGGTAGGTGATTTTGTATCGGTGCCGTTGGGGAAACGAGAGGTGAAAGGGGTGGTCTGGGGTAATAGTAGCTACAAAGTTTTAGACAAAAAAATAAAGAAAATCAATGCCTTATTGGATATACCGCCAATGGCTGAAGATCTTCGGAAGTTAGTCGATTGGGCCGCTTCCTATACCTTGAGTCAGCCGGGGGCTGTACTTAGGATGAGTATGAGTGTTCCGTCCGCCCTGGAGCCCCTAAAGAATCGAACGGGATATTTGCCCGCTTTAGATAGCTCCAAAAAAAAGGGTGATTCGCGAATCAAGATGACTAAAGCGCGGCGGCGTGTACTAGATAGCCTCGCGAAAGACCAACCTATGGTAGCAGCAGAGTTGGCCAAGAGTGCGGGTGTTAGCACATCAGTGATTCGTAGTATGGCCAATGTAGGTTTACTCAAACCGGTAACAATAGAGCAAAAACTTAAATTAGATATGCCGGATTGGGAGCAACAGAGACCGGTTCTCTCCCCCTCGCAGGCTGCAGCAGCCTCCACCCTCGTTAAGGAAGTTGGGAAGTTAGTTGATGAAGTAAGCGACACCGGATTCTCCGTTACGCTACTAGATGGTGTTACCGGGTCTGGGAAAACCGAAGTTTATTTTGAAGCGATGGCGTCTACTATAGCTGCTGGGCGCCAAGTGCTGGTTCTATTGCCTGAAATAGCGCTTACTACGCAATGGCTTGAACGGTTTGCTGCGCGGTTTGGTGTCTATCCGCTTAAATGGCATTCGGGCTTAACGGTTGCTGAGCGCCGCCTAATCTGGCGTGCAACGCTTTCTGATAAAGCGAACGTATTGGTTGGAGCAAGGTCGGCATTGTTTCTACCATTTTCTTCGCTTGGGTTAATTGTGGTTGACGAAGAACACGATGGGTCGTTTAAACAGGATGATGGGGTTTGCTATAACGCACGGGACATGGCAGTTGTCCGTGCCCGTCTTGGAGGCTTTCCAATAGTGCTGTCGACTGCAACACCATCCCTGGAAACCTTTGTAAATGTTCAGGCAGGTAGGTATCAAAGTCTCACGCTGCCAGAGCGGCATGGCTCTGCCTCACTGCCAGAAATTACTGCGATCGATATGCGAACAGAGCCAATGGTGCCTCAGAGTTGGATTGCCCCTACTTTGCAAGACGCAATACTCGCATCCCTTAAGGCAAGCGAGCAAATTATGTTGTTTCTCAATCGTCGCGGGTATGCGCCGCTAACGTTGTGTCGTAAATGTGGCTATCGTCTTCAATGTCCGAACTGCACCGCATGGCTGGTAGAACATCGGCTCAAGCGTAATTTATCCTGTCACCATTGTGGGTATTCGATGGAGCCGCCTGAGGTGTGTCCTGAATGCGCTACGCCAGAAACGCTAGCGGCTTGTGGCCCTGGTGTGGAGAGACTCGCTGAGGAAGTTGCGGAAAGATTTCCGCAGGCCCGTTTCGAAATTATGGCGAGTGATACAATGCAAAACCCCAACGCCGCGTTGGCTCTGGTTAGGCGAATGCAGAATCGTGAGATCGATATTCTTATTGGAACCCAGGTTATGGCAAAGGGCCATCATTTTCCCTACCTCACTTTAGTCGGTGTAGTAGATGCAGATTTGGGGCTATCCGGAGGTGACCTTCGGGCGGCGGAAAGAACTTTTCAGCTTCTTCATCAAGTGGCCGGGCGGGCGGGTCGTGCCGAACGCCCAGGCCGTGTATTGTTGCAAAGCTATCGGCCACACGACCCAGTCATGAAAGCCCTAGTTTCCGGCACCCGGGACCAGTTTCTTTCTGCAGAGGCCGAAGAACGGGAGAGGCATGGGATGCCCCCGTTTGGCCGTTTAGCCGCTATTATTGTGTCTGGGAGTGATTATCAAGAGGTAGAAAAGGCCGCTCGGGCGTTAGGCCGCGCGGCACCCTCAGAAAATGGTGTATTTGTTCTCGGTCCGGCACCTGCACCGCTCTCCATATTACGTGGTAGGCACCGCTATCGGCTTCTACTTAAGGCACATCGCAATATCAACGTTAGAACGAAGCTAAGACATTGGCTTTCCCAAGTCCGTGTTGATAGGGGTGTTCGTATACAGGTTGATGTAGATCCCTATAGTTTTCTTTGAAAATCAGTCCCTTTGAGCGATTTGACCCTTTCGATGGGTTGCATGGCTCAGTTGAGTGTGTTAGCAAACAGCGCCTTTCTTAGGCAAGTACGAATTGGGTGTTTCGGGGCTTAATTATAATCCAGTTTTAGTACTCAATTACAATTACTTAGGTCCTACTCCCGTAGGGATATTGAAGGCAGTAATAGTGGCGTCGGGACAAATAGTTACTTCGGGCCTATCAGGTCGTTACGCGACGGCTCTTTTTGAGTTGGCGTTGGAGCGTAATGCTATTGATTTAATTGCTGCTGATCTCGGTCACCTAGAGGTGATGATCGATGAATCTGAAGAATTGCGTTACCTGATTCAAAGCCCCTTATTTTCAAGGGATGCTCAAAAAAAAGCGTTGTCTGCCCTATCCGAAAAGGCAGGGCTATCAGAGATTGTTCGCAATACGCTGGGTGTCATTGCCGAAAATCGCCGTTTGTTTGCACTTGAGGACGTTATAAAGGCTTATCGGACATTAGTTTCGGACCACAGAGGTGAAATTGAGGCTATAGTGACTTCAGCGGCGACGCTTACTGCTGGACAGCGCGACGCGCTTGAAGCTGCGCTCAGAAAGACAATAGGGTCCACAGTTGCTATTACGACAGAGGTTGATCCTGATTTATTGGGCGGTATGGTTGTTCGGGTTGGATCCCGGATGATCGATTCATCGCTAAATACTAAATTACAAAGATTACAACTTGCAATGAAAGGGACAGCGTGATGGATATCCACGCCGCCGAAATCTCATCAATTCTGAAAGAACAGATTACCAATTTTGGTAACGAGACTGAAGTCGCGGAAGTAGGCCGAGTTCTCTCCGTTGGTGACGGAATTGCACGAATTTATGGTTTGGACAATGTCCAAGCTGGTGAACTTGTCGAATTTACTGGTGGAATCGTCGGAATGGCACTCAATCTTGAGACCGACAACGTCGGTGCTGTTATTTTCGGTGACGACCGGACTATTAAGGAAGGTGATACGGTAAAACGGACGGGGTCGATTGTTGATGTACCCGTTGGCCCCGCGCTCCTCGGGCGAGTGATTGATGGCCTTGGAAACCCTATCGATGGCAAAGGACCAATTGAAGGGGCTGACAGGGCTCGTGTTGATGTAAAAGCGCCTGGTATCATTCCGCGCAAATCTGTTACAGAGCCTATGCAGACCGGGCTTAAAGCAATAGACAGTTTGATCCCGATTGGGCGAGGTCAGCGGGAGCTAATAATTGGTGATCGCCAGACTGGGAAGACGGCTGTCGCTGTTGATGCCATACTGAATCAAAAGAAAGCGAATTCTGATAAAGACGAATCTAAGAAATTGTACTGCGTCTACGTTGCTATTGGTCAGAAACGCTCTACCGTTGCACAAATTGTAAAGACACTCGAAGATAATGGGGCGATGCAGTATTCCATTGTCGTTGCCGCAACTGCCTCAGACCCCGCTCCAATGCAGTATCTTGCGCCTTATACAGGCTGTGCGATGGGGGAGTGGTTCCGGGACAATGGCAAACATTCCCTGATTGTTTATGATGATCTGTCTAAGCAAGCTGTGGCATATCGTCAAATGTCACTTTTGCTTAGGCGTCCACCAGGCCGCGAAGCGTATCCGGGTGACGTTTTTTACCTACATTCGCGTCTACTTGAGCGAGCTGCAAAAATGAATGACGATCTTGGCGGTGGATCCCTGACGGCACTGCCTATTATTGAGACACAGGCTGGTGATGTGTCGGCCTATATTCCCACCAACGTTATTTCGATCACGGACGGGCAAATTTTTCTTGAAACCGATTTGTTCTATTCCGGTATCCGTCCGGCGGTGAATGTTGGTCTTTCGGTTAGCCGGGTTGGTTCAGCAGCACAAATAAAGGCGATGAAACAAGTTGCAGGTTCGATTAAGCTTGAACTGGCACAATATCGGGAAATGGCTGCTTTCGCTCAGTTTGCCTCGGATCTTGATGCAGCGACACAAAGGTTACTGGCGCGGGGCGAAAGGCTGACAGAGCTGTTGAAACAGCCACAATATCGTCCTCTGCCGGTTGAGGAGCAGGTTGTGGCGATTTATGCCGGGGTAAATGGATTTATTGATAAAGTTCCTGTCAGTGATGTAACCCGCTTTGAAGAAGGACTGATGTCTACGGTTCGGGCTAACCACCAAGATATTCTGGATGATATTCGTGCGAAGCAGGCAATTTCAGACGAGACCGATGCCAAGTTAAAACTAGCTATTGAAACTTATGCAAATACCTTTGTCGCCGCTTAAGCGCTGAGGTTAAAAATTTAGGAATAGGGGTTTTGTAGGCGATGCCTAACCTCAAGGATCTCAGGGTCCGGATTGATAGCGTCAAGTCGACGCAGAAGATAACCTCCGCCATGAAGATGGTCGCGGCAGCAAAGCTACGTCGCGCGCAGGAGCAAGCTGAAGCTGCACGTCCATATTCTGAACGTATGGACCGGATGTTGTCCTCCCTCTACGACGGACTACCAGCAGGGACTGGTGGCCCGGAACTTCTCGCTGGTAAAGGCAGGGACGACATTCATTTAATCGTTGTTATGACTTCTGATCGCGGACTTTGCGGGGGGTTCAATTCGTCAATTGTTCGAGGCGCTTTGAAGATTATTCATCGTCTCCTCGATGATGGTAAGGAGGTCAAGGTTTTATGCGTTGGCCGTAAGGGTCGAGATATTTTGCGGCGCGATTTTCGTTCATTAATTTTGGACACGTTTGAGGATGTCGGTCGAAAGGCATTATCTTTTGCTGACGCAAGGATGGTTGGTGATCGGATTCTCAGTATGTTTGCAAGCGGGGAATTCGACGTTTGCACAATAATTTACAATCGCTTCCAATCTGCGATGACCCAGATTGTCACACCCCAACAACTTATCCCATTTCAGGCTAGCCGAGAGACCCATGCGAACGACGCTGATGAGATAGATCCGTCGGAGGTTGAACGAGACGACGCAGAAAAAGCAGTTTACGAGTTTGAACCAGACGAGCAGGAAATTCTTGAAGATTTGTTGCCCCGTAATTTATCTATTCAACTATTTCGTGCTTTGCTAGAAAACGCAGCGTCTGAACAGGGCGCAAGGATGACAGCGATGGATAATGCTACACGCAATGCGGGCGAAATGATTGATGACCTGACGGTTACATATAATCGAACGCGCCAGGCATTTATTACTAAGGAGCTTATTGAGATTATCTCCGGCGCTGAAGCGTTGTAATGGACCGGAAATGGAAAACGAGGACTAATAATGGCTGAAAACACTAACACCATCGGTAAGGTTACGCAGGTGCTTGGCGCAGTTGTCGATGTTCAGTTCGAAGGAGAGCTGCCCCAAATTCTTAATGCTCTGCATTGTCAAACAGATGATGGCCTGCTGGTGCTTGAAGTTGCACAACACCTTGGAGAATCTACGGTTCGAACTATCGCCATGGATGCTACTGAAGGTTTAGTGCGCGGCAAAGAAGTTGTGGATACAGGAGAGCCGATTACGGTGCCGGTAGGACCGGAAACGCTTGGTCGAATTTTGAATGTTGTTGGTGACCCAGTTGACGAAAGGGGGCCGATTAACGCCAAACAAAGCCTGCCAATACATCGTGAAGCGCCTGAATTCGTTGAGCAGTCTACGGAAACTGAAATATTGGTCACCGGCATTAAAGTTGTTGACCTGCTAGCCCCTTACTCGCGTGGTGGTAAAGTTGGATTATTCGGCGGTGCTGGTGTTGGCAAAACCGTAATTATTATGGAGCTGATTAATAATATAGCAAAAGCCCATGGTGGTTATTCAGTCTTTGCCGGCGTGGGCGAGCGGACCCGCGAAGGGAACGACCTTTATCACGAGATGATGGAATCAGGGGTGATAAATCTTGAGGGAGATTCAAAAGCTGCCTTGGTTTATGGCCAGATGAATGAGCCTCCGGGAGCCCGTGCACGTGTGGCGCTCACGGGCCTGACATTGGCGGAATATTTCCGTGATGCAGAAGGCCAAGATGTTTTGCTATTTGTTGATAATATTTTTCGTTTCACGCAAGCAGGTTCAGAAGTTTCAGCTTTGCTTGGTCGTATTCCCTCAGCAGTGGGATATCAGCCAACGCTTGCGACCGACATGGGAGCGATGCAGGAGCGAATTACAACAACTAATAAAGGCTCGATTACCTCGGTGCAGGCCATTTATGTCCCTGCGGATGATTTGACTGACCCGGCCCCTGCTACATCATTTGCACATTTGGATGCAACGACGGTTCTATCGCGGCAAATCGCAGAACTTGGAATTTATCCGGCCGTTGATCCACTCGATTCGACTTCACGAATTTTAGACCCACGCATTCTTGGTGACGAACATTATGAAGTTGCCCGAAGCGTGCAGGAAGTGCTGCAAAGATATAAGAGCTTACAGGATATCATCGCTATCCTGGGGATGGACGAGTTGTCAGAAGAAGACAAGCTGGTTGTTGCCCGGGCCCGCAAGATACAACGTTTCCTGTCGCAGCCGTTTCACGTCGCTGAAATTTTTACTGGTTTCCCCGGCGTGCTAGTAAATTTGGAGGATACTATAAAAGGCTTTAAAGGCCTCGTCGCTGGTGAATATGATGATTTGCCTGAATCAGCTTTTTATATGGTCGGTACAATAGAAGATGCGGTTGAAAAGGCCAAGAAAATGGCGACGGAAGCGGCATAATAGGACCTTAGTGCTAAAGAGGAAATAACTGGACATGGCAAAAACCGCAGAATTCGAGCTTGTTGCGCCCGAAGAGCTTCTCTTGTCTGAGTTAGTAGAACTTGTAGTAGTGCCGGGCGCTGAGGGTGATTTTGGTGTTTTGCCGGGCCACTCACCTCTTATTTCAACCTTACGGACCGGGGTTATTACGGTTTATGAAAAGGATAAAGTAAAAAAGCGTCTTTTTGTCTCCGGCGGGTTTGCAGAAGTAACTCCCGAACGTTGCACCGTCCTTGCTGATGAGGCTGTATCAATAGAGACCGCCAATCGCCGTGATGTTGAAAATCGTATTCAGGCTGGTCAAGAAGTGTTTGATGCGGCGAGTGAAGATGAGAAAGAAGACGCCGCTGAAGCCCTTAGGATTTCAAAAGCCTTATTAGCTGCATTGGATACTGCCGGGCAAGCGTAGACGCTAATTTAACCAGTCTGCTCATATAAGTTCTAAACCATATTTAAACTGGAAAATCCCAGTGTGTTGTGGTTTTTGTTTTATAAATTCCGGGAAGACACTGATGAAAAAGCCCTTAGCTAGGTTTCTTAAACTTGTTTTAATTGCAGTCATGGGTATATCGGCCCCAAGTGCAGCGCTTGCGCAGGATGCCGTGAAGTTTAGCGGTGCTGACACGGCTTGGATTATGACAGCGACGGCGCTTGTCCTTTTTATGACGCTGCCCGGCCTAGCCTTGTTTTACGGTGGTCTCGTCCGGTCCCGCAATTTCCTATCGGTCTTGATGCATTGCCTCGTAATTTGTTGCGCAAGCTCAGTCGTTTGGCTGGCGGTTGGCTACACTCTCGCTTTCAGTGATGGTGGGGCGGCAAACCAATTTATTGGTGGTCTTGATAAGTCTTTTCTCTTTGGCGTTGGGCTAGATACCCTGAATGGTACGATTCCAGAAGTTGTGTTTTTCATGTTTCAAATGACGTTCGCCATAATTACACCCGCACTAATTGTTGGTGCTTATCCTGAACGTATAACGTTTTTGGGAATGCTGCTATTTAGCGTGTTTTGGTTGTTGCTGGTCTATGTTCCGGTGACTCACTGGATCTGGGGTGGTGGTTGGCTTGCCGATTTGGGCGTTATGGATTTTGCAGGTGGGTTAGTGGTTCATTTAACGGCTGGTATTTCGGCGCTTGTGATAGCTGTTATGGTTGGGAGCCGTAGGGGGTTTCCGCGAGAGGTAAATCCGCCACATAGCCCCGGAATGGTGATGATTGGCGCATCAATGCTATGGGTCGGCTGGTTCGGGTTCAACGGTGGGAGCGCGCTTGGTGCCAATGGCGGTGCGGGGATGGCGATCACGGTGACGCATATATCAGCTGCTGTTGCCTCTTTAACCTGGATGATGATCGAGTGGATTAAACACGGAAAACCCAGCCTTATCGGCTTTGTCACAGGGACTATAGCGGGACTAGCTACAATTACTCCCGCTTCTGGGTTTGTTGGCCCAATGGGCGCCGTAATTCTTGGCATTGCCGGTGGGCTAATTTGCTATTGTATGGTTAATGTCATTAAACATCGTTTCCAAATTGACGACTCATTGGATGTCTTTGCTGTTCATGGTATCGGTGGTCTCACCGGCACTATTCTTGTCGCTTTCCTTGCGCTGCCTACCTTTGACGGATTGGGTTTAGGTAAAGGCATTACAGCAAGTCACCAGCTTTGGGTTCAATTTGTCGGTGCGGCAGCGACCGCAGCTTGGGCGATAATTGCGAGTATTTTCATCATTTGGATAGTCCGTCTAATAACGCCGATGCGGGTTAGTGAGGAGGATGAGACCGAGGGCCTTGATATCACGTCGCATGGCGAGCGCGGCTACAATTTATAGGGGTATTCTATGAAACTCATAATGGCTGTTATTAAACCGTCTAGACTCGATGATGTTCGCAGTTCTTTGTCCCCGCTCGGGGTCACTGGTATGACAGTCAGCGAAGTGAAAGGCTTTGGCCGACAGGGCGGTCATACTGAGATTTACAGGGGGGCTGAATATGAAATTCAATTTGTTCCTAAGATTAAAATCGAAGTTGCTGTGGCGGATGACGTAGCAGAAAATATTGTCCTGGCAATCCAGGAAAGTGCCAATACTGGCAAGATAGGTGATGGCAAAATCTTTGTATTTGATATTTGCGAAGCAATTCGTATCCGAACCGGTGAGACGGACACCGACGCTCTATAGAAAAGGCGTGGTTATATTTTCTTCATGAGGAGTTTGTCTCGGATGGGGGTGAATTGGCAGACGGCATAGTCGTATACCGATCTTTTAAAGGGGACGATTAGGCTTGGTATATCCTCGAGGGAAACCCATTTCCATGCCCGGAATTCCGGTTGAGAGGTGTTCAGATTGATTTCACTGTCTCTGCCGGTAAATTTTAGCGCAACCAGTGTGACGCGCTGGCCGACCCACTTGGTGCGGCGTTGGCCTACTAAATTTTTTGGCCAATCGTACGAAATTGGTTCATCGGCTATTGATATGATTTTGACGGCAGAGGTTCCGATTTCTTCCTCCAATTCGCGTAATGCACCATCTTCAATGGTTTCCCCTTGATCGACACCACCCTGTGGAAGTTGCCAGGCGGCATTGGTCATATCGTTACGTTCTGCGACTAGTACTTGGCCATACTTGTTGAAAAGAACCATTGCCGCGCATTGACGATAGTCAATTTTGCAATCGGACATTAAATAGTGAAATCCCCCGAATAAGATCTAGCGCCCGCTCTAGCTGATAATCAAATGGTTTTTCAATTTTCTTGGCAATGCTGGAATCTTTCTTTTTAGGGGCGTCTTTTGACGGATAGATATTGTTTTCGGGTGTGTTGGGATTTTCAAGGGCCCCTCTTAAGTCAGCTTCTCGCCTGGGCTTGCCTTTATTGACTTTTTCGAGGCGAGCCTGTTTTACTTCGATATCCGGTTTAATGCCTTTCGCCTGAATCGAACGACCGGAAGGGGTATAATAGTGTGCGGTGGTTAAGCGTATTGCACCTTGGCCAGACAGGGGAATGATCGTCTGAACCGAGCCCTTGCCAAAAGATTGAGTACCAAGAATTACAGCGCGACGATGGTCCTGTAGTGCGCCAGCAACAATTTCGGAAGCTGAAGCTGATCCGCCGTTAATCAATAAGACCATTGGCAGGTTTTTAGCAAGATCACCTTTTTTAGCGTTGAAGCGTTGTGCATCATTTGCGCGACGTGAGCGCGTTGAAACTATCTCTCCACGATCAAGGAACGCATCCGATACTTTGATTGCTTGATCCAAAAGGCCACCCGGATTATTCCGTAAGTCGAATACGATCCCCTTTAATTTATCGCCCAATTTTTCTTTAATGCTTCTTATACCGTTAGCAACGCCAGCATAAGATTGTTCGGTGAAAGACGTTAAGCGTAGATAACCGATATCACCTTTGATGCTCCACCGAGCCGACCTAACTTTAATTATTGCCCGAGTGATTGTTACGTCGAATGATTTGCGGCCTTCACGTCGGATTGTGAGTTTTATATCTGAATTGATAAGGCCCCGCATTTTGTCTACAGCTTCGCTAAGAGTTATTCCCTGGACTGGGGTGTCATCGAGATGTGTGATGTAATCACCTGACTTCAATCCGGCACGAAAAGCCGGTGTATCGTCGATCGGGGAGACAACTTTCACAAAACCATCTTCCATAGTGACTTCTATACCTAGACCACCAAACTCTCCTTTGGTTTGGACCTGCATGTCCTTAAAGCTTTTGGGAGACATATAGCTTGAGTGCGGGTCTAGTGAGGAGAGCATGCCGTTGATTGCTGATTCAATCAGTTTTTCATCGCCGACTTTTTTAACGTAGTCTGTCCGTATCCGTTCGAATACGTCTCCAAATAAATCTAGTTGGCGATACGTTTCAGAATTGTTCTTCTGACCATTACCGCCAACTGGAAATAGAACCATCGTGAAGATGGCTATTATTGCCATGAAACGTGTAACCATTATCCGCGTTTCCTAACTCGTTTTGCCGTTAGCCACGGCAGTGGGTTGATGGGTTGGCCTTTTCGACGTAACTCTAGATATAGTATCGTTCTATTCCGCTCAGAAAAGGGTATTATGCCAATGGGTTCCCCTGCCAGCACTTTTTCTCCTAGGGGCACGCTAATTTTTCCTAATCCTCCCAACAATAAGTGGTGTTGGCGGCCGTATTCGATAATGATTAGTTTGCCAAGTCCTCTAAATGGTCCTGCAAAAACTATCTTTCCGCTGCGGGGGGAAATGACGGTAGCACCTGGTTTTACTTCTATAGAAAGGCCCCGT
>CAYZDH010000002.1:0-43148 GCA_964477025.1 uncultured Rhodospirillaceae bacterium
CAAAGGCAGTCGGGGAGCCTCCTCTAATGTTGGCCATTAGTGTTTGGCTTGCTCTTCGTGATGCTGTCGCGAGAGTTGGTGATTATAAGTTCCGACCAGAACTGAATGCGCCCGCAACACCAGAGGCAATTCTACTCGCCCTCGAAAAAATACAGGAAAATACAGGTTAAAATGGGGCAATTCATTTATAATCAATGACTTGAAATAAAAATTTTAAGTCATTGATTCCAGGAGAAAAATTTTTTGAGTAAAAGTAACAGCCCAGCGATCCGAGTTTTGCGCGAGCATGACCTGAAAAAATTGCTCGATATTCCGACGGCAATTGAAATCATAGAAAAGACATATCGCAATTATGGCACCGGCGACAGCCATACACTGTCTAATCCAACATCTTTGTATGGAGGCAGTGGGAGGAATGCCGCTGCTCGATACAAAGTAAAAGGCGCAACTCATCTAAGCGGGCAAGTCACCGGGATTAGATTAATTAGCGACCTTCCTGTTAAACAAGGGTTTGATTCTTATCATTTGCTTTGGGTTTATGATGACAGAAGCGCCGCCCCGATTGGGTTGCTGGATGAAACATGGTTGCACCGCTTTAGAACGGCGTTGACTGGCGTTGTAGCGGCTAAATTTCTTGCTAGGCCTGAAGCCAAAATTGTTGCTCTGTTGGGGGCTGGAGAAATTGCTCGCCAGCTATTCCCTGCGCTATCGGACAATTTTGAACTTGATGAAATTCGGGTCGTTGCACGCCGTTATGAAAGTGCTGAACGATTTTGTAAAATAATGGGAGATCAAATACAGACTGATATGGTTGCTCATAAAAATGCCGACGCAGCGATAAGAGGAGCCGATATTATTATTGCGCTGACATTAGCGGATAAGCCCATTATTAGGTCCGGTATGTTGTCGCCGGGCAGTTTTCTATGTTCGATGGGAGAAACTGAAGAAGTCGAGATAAGTGTTCTTGCAGAAACGGATAAGTTTGTAGTTGATGAGTTCGAATATGCGACAGTTCTCGGTGATATGTCGCAATGGCTTAGTAAAGGGCTTATAGAACGGGAAATTTTGCAGGAAAAGGTTGACGCGCATATTGGGCAAATTGTTGCAAATATAGTTCCGGGTCGGGAAAATTCGACGGAACGTATATTTGCAATCATTCAAGGAATGGCAATATGCGATCTTGCATTGGCTAACTATGCTCTAACCAAAGCTGCCGATCATAACGTGGGAGAGCTAATAAATATTTTTGACCAAAGGTAGTTAGGGTTCACAGGTCTTCAAGCAACCGTCCGTATCCATAGATATCGTCAGTTAGCTGCAGGGTTCGTAAGCACTGCCAAAACAGAGCCTGATTACTTGTAATCACTGGCTTTCCTAATTTTTTTTCTAAGCTTTTGATAACGTTTAGCGATGGAAGGTTGGTGCAGCTAATAAAAACGGCATCTGCTTCTGGGCAGTCGGCCTTTTCAGACAGTCTCTCTACAATTTTTGATGGAACATGCCCTATACTGGCGCGCTCTGAAGCAGTAGAACCGAGTTGCAGGCTTTCTACAGAGACGACTTCAAATCCTTTGTCCATCAGCCATTCGGTTTCACGTTTGTTAACAAAATCAGTGCGAGGTGTTGCAAGAGCGACCCGAGTAGCTCCAACGGCATGGAGGGCTTTAACTACTGCGTCTGATGTCAAAAGAGCCGGGACCCCTTTGGCGTTATCCTTCATGATTTTTATCGTTTCGCTCGCCGGGGTAAAGTAGGAGCAAGACGTGCAGCCAAACGCTATAACGTCTACATCTGCTGAACCAAGGTCGCGGCTCGCCATGGCTACGTTTTTAGCGATTTGTTTATAGAGCGCTGGGGCTTGCGGTCCATCCTGAAATGCACGTGCAACACAAATTCCAACACCATGGGGCGCCATCATGTGAAATTCTGGTTCTATACTTGTGTTAGTAGATGGACATATCAGTCCAATACGACCACGCAACGAATAAGGGCTACTGTTAAGCAAGCCCTTGATAGGGTTTGCTTTATTATTTTGCTTGTTAGTGGATGAGGTTAAGTCATGCTTATCACTCATGGGGACTTTGTATCCACGATGCAGGCGCAAATTCCCCCTCCTGGGGGAGCTGGATGTTCTGTACCACCGCAAACAATAATGCGACCCGTACCAAGTAAAGATCCGACAACTCCACTGGCTGATGCCCGCATATGCTTGTCTGGGTCTAACTCACTTTGATAGACGGTTGTCCGCTCACCGCGAACGCGTCCATCCGGTGCAATTCCAGCTTTTAGTAGGACGGCCTGAAGAATTTCTTTACCCACCAACTCCCCAATTTCGTCTAGATTACAACCAGCCTCACAAAATAAAGCCTTGAGAGACCGGGTATCAAGAATATCGTTAAGTTGGCGAGAGTAAATTCGGGAAGTGCCATTTGCGCCCTGACGGTTACCAAGAACCAAAACTTCACAGTGTTTAACTTCTGTTCCAGAAAAGGTCATTGCCCGAGTTGCATATTTGTTAAAATCTTTTCCAATATGAATATCTTTTAAATGTTCTATTTCGAGTTCACCAAGGGCTATAGCTACACCTAAAGCCGCCGCCCCGCGGGATAAACCACTAATTCCAGCTCGTGACATAACTACCGGGTCGCCAGTCAGTGCCGCGTCGTTAGGTGTGAGAATCGGACTTTTCACTAAGACAAGGCTGGTCTGATCGGGCTTAAGGGCGGCCTCTTTCAATGCTGCGTTTACAGCTCCTGCTACTAATTTAATCTGAACATTCGTAGCTAACTCTTCGGCTGCCAATATTCTAGTTTGAGCACCCCCCATAGTAAGTTGGTATGGCCCGTTGGTTAAATTTTCTTCGTCTTTGATAGTGGCAAGTACATAAACAGATGGGCTGAGTATGCCTTCGCACCCGGTCGAAAAGATAATTGTAGAACGGCCAAGAAGTTCGTCGCCTCCAAAATGCCTAATCGAAGTTTGGACTGCCTCGACCGCTAGTTCGCGGGAGAAGTCATTTATTGTCGCCGTCCCTTCCGTTTTACCAATTAGGGCGAGGCGTTCGATTTTCTCAATAGGCAAGGCCGATAAGATTTGCTCTAATTTAGAAACATCACTTGGGTGATCAGTTGGGTAGCTGTCAACTATAACGCGCATTTCAAGTCCTTTCAGACTACGAATTTTCAGGTTAATTTAATCAAGGTTGTAAACCGTATCGAATTCTCCAAATTCAGGAGGAAAAATTATAGTTTGTGGATCGAGTCTATCTTTAGAGGATGAAACTCTGAACTAAATTATATCAGAGAGTTCTGCTATAAAATTCGGATATAGAAATTAATAAAGATTTTAATATTTTGACGATCAACACTAATAAGGTATCCCAAAAAATTTGATCGCGTTAAATTAAAAAGGGGGCAATTTGCCCCCTTTTGTAGTTTGATTAGCCTCTATTTTAGGCCAAGTTCTTTATATGCGCGTAAGGCACCGGGGTGCATTTTAATTCCAGCATTTTTGAAATTAGCCATGCCCGGGGTTGGGTTCCAAGACTTATAGACCGTCTTCATATATTTTCTTGTTGAAGCCTTATAAGTGTATTTAATAATTTTATAAATAACATCATCCGGAACACTTGCACGGGCCATGATGGTGCTGGGGACGCCATAAGATAGCGCATCTCCAACGACATTTTTTCCATAGGCACTGCCTTTTATCACAAACGGTGCGAAGGCGGGATTTTTGCCCATAACGGCCTTAAGTTCTGACTTTTGTAGTGGAATAAGACGTAGCTTACGGGTTGCAGCTAAGGCAGTCACAACAGGAACAGGTACCGCTGAGGAAACCGCAAATGCATCAATATTACCATCACGCAAAGCATTACCAGCGGCACTAAAACCAAGGTACTGTGCTTTGACATTATTGCGGACGCCAACAGTACGAAGTACGAGATCTGCGTTAGCCGCAGTTCCACTGCCAGCTTTGGCTAAAGAAACCCGTTTGCCTTTTAAATCTGCAAAGCTAGTGATGTTATGCTTTGCCAGAGTTACCCAATGAATCGGAGAAATTGTTAACGACATAAGTGCGCGAACATTTGTGATCGGTTTCTTACCTTTGAATTTTCCGGTTGCCGTAACAGCATTATAAACAGCACCAAGATTAGCCAAACCAAGGTCGATTCCGCCCTTTTTTTTGCCCAAAATACGCATATTGGTGGTTGATCCAGCAGTCGTTCGTGTTGAGAGGTTAATTCCTTTTACGTCACGAGTAATCGCGGTTGATAGCCCACCGCCCATTAGGAAATAACTACCACCTGGCGAACTAGTGCCAATAACAAAATTTTGTGCATTCACAGCGGTACTAAGAAGACCTAGTGCTCCTACACTTACGCAAATTGTATAAAGTTTTTTATTCATTTTCATATTTTTTCTCCTTTTTTACGACCTGTTTTGGCCGCAAAATGTTGCCATCCCCCATTAAACAAATTTAATATTTTGAGCTCAGGAGATTTAAAGCTCAGGTATTTTATTGTTTTTATTACGCTTCTCTTGGCGGATTTGCCAAATCCAGAAACAGACAAAAACTATTAGTGGCAAAACTGCAAAGAGGCCATGTACTAGAACTAAGCTGATCCCAATACAAATTGACAAAAACCGCATTTTTTTACTTAAATCAGTGTAAAAAAATCCTTCTATTCCAGCCGAAAGGGAGAGCCCACCAAGGGCCAGTGTCACCACGGTGAGAAAAACATTTATTGCGCCGCCCTCCAGCAGCAGACCCGGCTGGTATACAAACAATACCGGCAAATAAAAGATCGCCATAGCCTTTACCATGGCAATATTGCATACCGGCCATAGTCGTTCTTTAGAGATCCCAGCTGCCATGTAGGCTGCCAACGCGACCGGCGGGGTAACATTCGATGCTTGTCCCCACCACAAAACCAGCAAATGGGCTGCCATAATTGGTATTCCGAGTTGGATGAGTGCTGGCGCTGCCAAGGTTGCCAGAATGACGTATGCTGGAATTACCGAAAGTCCCATCCCAAGTATGTAGCCAATGATGAAAATAAACATCACCGTGAAGGCGAGGTTACTCTGCGCTAAATCAATAATAAGCCCGGTGACCCGTATGCCTGTACCTGGCAAAAGAACGGCGCCCGCGATAATGGAAACTGGCCCTGCAACTGCAATAATTGGCAGGGACTCTTTGGCCCCTTCTGCCAGAGCTTGAATAATTTTCCGTGGCCCCATTTTTTTATCGGTAAACCAGCTGGCGACTATCACACTGATGATCGCCAACAGACCAACCCGACTAAGAGAATAGTCCATATAAACTAAAATGATGACTACAAAGATGGGAAGTAGATAAACCCACCCTTTTTTGAAGGTTCCAATGAAGGGCGGGCAATCTGATGGAGGTAATCCCTTTAGGTTGTTTCGTCGTGCATAAAAATGGACCTGGAGATAGACATTAAGAAAATAGAGTAGAGCAGGGATGGTGGCGTAGAGAACAATTTGGCCATAGGAGAATCCGGTCAAGGCCACCATTATAAAAGCAGACGCCCCCATAACAGGCGGCATGACGGTTCCACCTGTTGAAGCGGCGGCTTCAATGCCGCCGGCGACCGCTGGCCGGTATCCAGTCCGGATCATCATAGGAATCGTAATATTGCCGGTTATTGCAACATTAGCTGATGCAGAGCCGGAGATGCTTGCGGTAATGAAACTGGAACCCACAGCTGCCTTGGCACCGCCTCCCGCTCTTGTCCCAAGAAAGGAAAGGCACATGTCGGTAAAAAATTCGGATGCGCCCGAGCGGATAAGGAATACTCCAAACACCAAGAACAAAAATAAATTAGATGCTAATACATAGGTAATTGAGCCATAAAGCCCATCGGTCTGAGCATAAAGCGACGTGGCTATTTCTCTCATATTAAAGCCGCCATGCGTAAATGGCCAAGGGACGCTGGCTCCAAAATAGAGAAAAGCAAGAAATGCTCCAGAGATGATTGCCATGGCAAGCCCTAAAGCCCGACGGCCTGCTTCGATTACCCCCAGGATCATTATCCAGCCCATTACCATATCAAAATTGCCGATATCGAAACCTTCATTTTCAGCAAAAATCAGATAATGTTCGTTAAAACGATAGGTAGCGATTGTTACAGCTACAAAAAAAACAACATCAAAAAGCCTTGCGGGAAGAGAGTTTGCGAGTGGAAAATAACAAATGGCAAGAGCTACACCAACGAATATAAAAAGGCTGCGATCGAGTGCGGGGCTAAAGGTTCCAAAAGCCCCGACGTACATAAAATAGAGAGTTGTCGTAAGGCCTATTAAAAAACCAAGCTTGTTCCAATTTCCGCAAAACTGATCTGCCGAAATAACCTGTGCATTAACTGGCTCGTTAGTCATTGATTAATAAATCCCACTCTAACAAACGCAGTCAATTAAATACCCTTTCAGACCGCGTTTTAGGAATATGACAACAAATTAACTAAGGATAATAAAACCTCAGAGTCAATGTTGGGAAAAAATATTTAAACGCGGAATAGCTCACTAAATGGTCAGGTGCATTCCCGTCCCTCACTCAATTATTTTCAATGACTTAGTTGCTAGTTGGCGCCTTACCCCCAAAAGATAATAGGATTTTAATGGGAGCCTTGTTACCAAATTGCGTAAGTTGGTCCTAAGCCTCCAGCTATTTACGGACGCTATGTCTTTCATGGCATAGACTTACTTTTATTACGGAATTATTCTGGAACTCTTCAAGAAATGAAAAATTATAAAGTAAAAAATCATTACAGAATTTAACGCCGTATAGAGAAATGAGTAATGTCTATAACAGGAGGAGAAAATGCTTAAGAAAAAATATAGCTGCGTTAAGGTTGATCAGCAAAAAGACGGGATCACTTGGGTAATTTTCAATCGTCCCGAAAAACGAAACGCTATGAGCCCAACTTTCCACGCAGAAATGGTTGAAATCCTCGATCTTTTGGAAACCGACCCCGACACCAAGCTTGTCATTCTAACGGGTGAAGGTGTCTCTTTCAGCGCTGGACAAGATTTGAAGGTTTTCTTTAGGGAAACTGATGGTCGCCCTGATCTTAAGGCTGCGGCCTACAATAATAGTAAATGGCGTAACGAAAAACTGTGGATGTACAACAAGCCGACTATTTCCATGGTTAACGGTTTTTGCGTTGGTGGTGCTTTTACACAGTGCATTTGTTCTGACTTCGCTATTTCTGCAAATAACGCGACCTTTTGCCTTTCGGAAATTAACTGGGGAATTTTACCTGGGGGTATGGTCTCAAAAATGGTGAGCGATCTATTTAATCAACGAGATGCGATGTTTTATGCCTGTACCGGCCGAACTTTCAATGGCAAAGAAGCTGCTAAAATGGGTATGGTTAACTACTCAGTGCCTAAGAAAGATCTTCGCAAGGAAACACTTAAACTAGCGAAAGAACTCCTGGAAAAGAATCCGAATGTCCTCCGGGGTACTAAACACGCTATTCGTGCTACCCAAGATATGTCTTGGCGAGCCGCGGCGGATTATTTGGCTGCAAAGGGGGCCGAAATTAAAGTTCGTGATGCTGCGCGTGGACATGACGCTTACGCTGAGGGGATCCGCCAATTCATCGACGAGAAAGCCTACCGGCCAGTATTTTCTCCTTATGTTGGCGCAGCAGATGGTATGACGACCGAGAAAGGCGGTAAGCCAAGAGCTTCGGCGGCGCGGAAAAGGAAGGCCTCGACAAAGAAAAGAGTTGGCAAGAAAAAATAGGCGCTTTTTTGGGGCATGCTTTTCGTTTAGACATTTGGTATTAGATCATCGACCGTTTGATTATTTTCACTTGGATTTATAAAAGCGTGTAGTGTCTTGAAGATTTTGATTGCAGGAGCTGGGTTGGGCGGGCTATCAGCCGCTGCATGCCTTTTGCAAGAGGGGCATGACGTTCAGGTATTTGAACAAGCGCCCAAACTTGGCGAAATTGGTGCTGGCATTCAGCTTAGTGCGAACGCTATGCATGTCCTCAATCATATCAATATAGGTGAGGCTGTTTCGGCAATTTCTGTGAGACCCGGGGCCTACGTTTTTCGACTTTTTGATACTGCTGAAATAATTCAGGAGTTTTCTCTGGCAGAAGAGCATCTAGCCCTCCACAAGGCCCCCTACAATCAAATCCATCGTGCGGATTTTCATGACCTATTAGTTAAGAGGGTCAAGGAACTAAGACCAGATTGTATTCATCTTAATAAAAGGGCAGTCAGTTTCGATGAAACTGAAGATGGCGTCGGCCTTAAATTTGATGACGGTACAATAATAAGTGGCGATTTAGTAGTAGGTGCAGACGGTGTTAAATCGGCTATTCGTGATCAAATTTGTGGACCGGTTCAGGCTGTATATACGGGCGATGCGGCTTGGCGCGTGACAGTACCAACCTGTGAATTACCACCTAACTTTATTGATGAAGTAATGTCTGTATGGATGGGGCCAGGACGGCACGCCGTTTGTTATTATATACGCAGTGGTGAAATTCTAAATTTTGTTGGCGCCGTTGAAGCTAAAGATGAGCCGATTGAAAGCTGGACTGCTAAATTCCCATGGGAGAAATTTAAATCAGACTTTGAAGGTTGGAATGACAAAGTTCAAACTATCATTGACATGGTGGACCATGAAGCCTGCTACCGGTGGTCGATGTATAAGCGACCGCGCCTTGATTACTGGAGCACTAAAAGAGCCACGATACTTGGCGATGCTGCGCATGCAACAATTCCTTATTTAGCGCAAGGGGCTGCTATGGCGATTGAAGATGGGGCTGTCTTAGCCCGTGCGTTGAAACAACATGAGAGCTTATCTCAAGCCTTAGCGCTTTATGAGAATAATCGGATAGATCGAACAGCGCGTGTAGTTGAGACGTCAGATGCGAATAAAAAGCTATTTCATCTTGATAGCGTTGAGGAGATCCGTCAGGCCTTTGCAGGCAGGGATGAAGGCGAAGATCGAAACGCTTGGTTATATTCCTATAATCCTTTGACCATAGATTTAGTCTAACGAATAGAGGCTTCTGAAACCGTGCCGATTGGCTTCAAGCAGATTATACGACTGGCCGCAAAACTTTTTAGATTCTCAATTCTGGGCTTGCTGAATAGTTCTCCATAGACGTTCCGGTGAAAGCGGCATATCTAGGTGTGTTACCCCAAGGGGATTTAGTGCGTTGATTACGGCATTCATAACTGCCGCTAGTCCACCAACATTACCAGCTTCGCCAGCCCCTTTAACACCTAAAGGATTTGTCTTTGTTGGCACGGGGTTGGCTTTGACTTCCATGTAACTTATGTGCTCGGCCCGCGGCATCGCATAGTCCATGAATGAGCCAGTGATAAGCTGGCCATCATCATCATAAATAATTTCTTCGAGTAGGGCCTGTCCAACGCCCTGTGCTATACCGCCCTGGATTTGACCTTTTAGTAGCAACGGATTCATAACCGTGCCGACATCATCGATGACGTTATAATTTAAAATCTCAACTATGCCTGTGTCCGGGTCGATCTCCACCTCACAGACGTGGCATCCATTCGGATAGTTCATGATTTCTGCTGTATAAGTTGCCTGCTCGTTTAGGCCGGGCTCCATACCATTAGGTACTTTGGTAGGTGAAATGGCAGCTTTAGCAATTGCCGCAAAATTGATTGTCTTATCTGTGCCGGCGACAGCGAATGTGCCCTCATGAAATTCGATATCTTCGATGGCCGCTTCAAGTTGGTGCGCGGCGATCTTTTTGGCTTTTTCGATGATCTTGTCAGTCGCCATTAAAACGGCGGAACCGCCAAGTGTCGCCGACCTAGATCCCCCGGCGCCGTGGCCGAACGCAACCTTGTCGGTATCTCCCCAGATATAGTTGACGTCTTCTGGCTTCAATCCAAGCTTATCACAAACAATTTGTTTGTAGACTGTCTCGTGTCCCTGACCCTGTGTGCATGAGCCTGATAGGATTGTCACCGTACCTGAACGATCAACACGAAGCTCTGCAGCCTCTATGCCGGGTGCTGCCGCCCTCTCGATTGTGTTGGAAATCCCAATTCCTCGAAGCTTACCAGCTTCTTTGGCTTGTTTTCGCCTAAGTTCAAAATTTGCGTAGTCTGACATTTCTAAAGCGAGGTCTAAATTTTTTTCGAACTCGCCAGAATCGTATGTAAACGTAAGACCTGTTTTAAAGGGCATAGCTTCCGGAGGGATTGTGTTAATCCGTCGCATCTCAATCGGGTCCATTTCCATTTCGTTGGCCGCGAGGTCGATCATCCGCTCGATTATGTATGCGGCCTCCGGGCGACCAGCACCACGATAAGGGGTCATAGTATTAGTGTTTGATAAAACGCCGGTGACAGCAATATGGATCGCGGGGGTAGTATAGACACCGGCAATTGTCCCTAAGTTATTAATTGCAGGGTTTGGGGTCGCGCCCCCGATATAGGCGCCCAGGTTGGCTATACTGCTGGCGCGCATTGCCAGAAATTTACCATCTTTATCTAAGGCCAGTTCGGCCTCCCAAAAATTATCGCGGCCACCATAATCCGAAAGAAAAGCTTCGCTGCGATCAGCGAGCCACTTTACAGGTCGGTTCAACTTCCGAGACGCTAGAAGACATAGGGGGTTTTCTGAATAGATCGGAGACTTCATCCCAAAACTACCGCCAACATCCTGCGCTATTACACGGACCTTACTCTCGGCAACTTTGAGAATTCGTTGAGCTAGCGTAGCGCGATATGGGTGAACGCCTTGCAATGTGGTGTATAGCGTATAAGAGTCGTCAAATGAGCTGTAGTGTCCGGTGCACCCACGAGGTTCCATTGTGGCGGCCATGACGCGCGTTATATCTAATTTCTGGCTAGTAATATGGTCCGCCTGTTCAAAGGCGGCATCCACTGCAGCTTTATCGCCAACTTCATGCAGAAAACAAATATTGTCGTGGCACTCGTCGTGGACGGCGGGGGCATCAGCCGCTAGAGCGGCTCTGCCTGAGGTAACCGATGGCAAGACTTCGTAGTCTATGTGGATTAACTCGCAGGCGTCCTTAGCCTGGTTTTCAGTTTCGGCAACGACCATTGCGATGTAATCACCGACCCGCCTGACCCTCTTGTCCGTTACAATTGGTTTCATAGGCGGAACAAACATTGCTGAGCCATCGGGGCGCTTTCGTCCTGAGGCTACTGGCAAATCACCCCAACCGCTTTCTTTCCAATCTTCACCTGTAAGCACCAACAGAACGCCAGGTGCTGTTTTTGCCCCACTGATGTCGATGCTCTTCATATGAGCATGGGCAAATGGTGAACGAAGGATTGCGGCGTGCGCAGTATTTGGAAGCTGTGCATCGTCGACATATCGTCCGCCGCCACTTAATAGCCTTGGATCTTCTGAGCGTGGGATCGGCTGACCTAAAGCGAATTCGCCCATATCATGGGTCTCCTTAAAGAAGTTCTGTTGCGATTTTAATCGAAAATCTTCTTTTAGGTAGGGTTAGCGTAATGCTTTTTCAAAGAAATTAGATGAATTTACCAAAAATAACATTTTCTGTTATTTTTGGTAATAAGGGACGCGCAGAGAGTTATTATTATTTTTACTACTAAAACCTTGCTAAGTGGCCAAGGTCTTTAATCTTTTATAGATTATTCTTTGGATTAACTGGGTGTAGTTTTTACACAAGAACCAGAGGGTTTTAAAAAGCTAATGCAAAATGTCAATGAATTCAGACCCTTTGGGTGATCATCAGGTATCCCTTCGGATACAAAGTACTGTTTATGGCATAGGCCTATTTTGCACGTCCGTTTACTATATGATGGTCGTCATTGTGCCGGTGTTTGTCGCCTCGCTGGGTCTGTCCTATTTTTGGGCAGGCATAATACTTGGGTGTCGCCCGGTTTTATCCCTCTTTTTTTCAATTCATGCTGGCGCGCTAATGGATCGTATTGGTGGCCGCCGCGTAATGATATTTTTTGGCGCAGTGGGCGTAACCGCACCTTTACTTTATCCGCTTGCCCCCATAATGGATTGGATCTGGTTGCTAATAATTAGCCAAATGCTGGCGGGTATGGCCGATTCAATGGGATGGCTCGGCGCGCAAACCCTTATTGGTCAGCACATGGAAGGGCGAACCAAATACACTGGCAGGCTAAGCGCAATTATTCGTCTGGGACATATAATTGCTCCAATTATGGTGGGGGTTGCGTGGGACCACTGGGGAGCCTGGGCTGCTTTTGGGCTGATGAGTCTCTGGAATGGTGGTTTCTTAATTTGCGCACTTTTGTTACCCAAGAGTCATAAAATTACCGAGGATCCTAACGGAGAAACCGCTAACTCCAGGATAGGCGAGGAACGGATAAGATGGAGAGAGCTGTTACCTAATAAGTCTGATTATATAAGTGCTTTTAGATTACTCGCTATTCCTGCGGTAGCCGCGACTGTGATGATAGGAATGATGCCTCACGTTGGTAATTACGTTCAGAGCACCTTCTACGTGATTTGGCTGGGACAAAATGGGATAACAGGGACTTTAATAGGGATCCTAATTTCAATTTTTTCAATTTCGGCAGCATGCGGCTCCTTATTGATGCCGAAATTGGCCCGAAAATTCTCTCCTTACTGGTTATTCCTCTTCGTTGTTTGGATTTCTATATTTATGATTTGTATAACTCCCATTGTTAGTTCTCAATTTGTAAAAGATTTTATGTACTTTCTGTTATCACCCTTAAATTCTATGCAAAATCTTGATGTGATTACGCCGCTTATTGCCCTTATCGTAGCATTCGGATTAGTGCTTGCCTTACGTGCCGTATTTCATGGGATCCAGCAGCCGCTGGTCATTTCACTCATTCTTAGCACTACAGAACCAGACGAGCAGGGAAAGGCAATTGGACTTCGCGCCACCGCCAACCGGATAACATCAATCGGCACGCCGATAGCCATGGGCGCTATTGCTGATTGGTTAGGCCTCGAGTATGCATTTTATGCCATCGGTTTAATCGCTACATTAATGATCTTGCTGATGACCTTTTATATTGCTCGCCACCCAGAGGTGCATACCGCTAAATTTAATAATTAATACAGCAAAAACAAATAGAAAAGAATAAACCCTTACTCAATACATTTAGAAAAATCATAGAAGAAAATTTAAGTTCTGTTTACCGTGGTCGCTCTCCATTGCGCGCCGCACAATTTTGTCCCACAATTCAAATTAGAAAAAATATAATTATTGAACGGAGAGGGAGTGTTTTCATGGCTAAACCCGAAGAATTTGAGGAGCATTGTTGGAAAGACGTAATTCCACCGGAGGATATACAGACCTACGCTCCCTACGCACGCGAAACCTTTATTGGGAAAAACCCTGCGTTGCTGTGCATTGATCTCTACAATCTTGTCTACAAAGGTGGCCCAGGGTTACCGCATGAACTTGATGCCGAATACCCGAACAGTTGCGGCGTGTATGCCCACAACGCAATTGAACCAACCAAAAGCCTTTTTACGGCCGCACGGGCGGCAGGCGTGCCGGTTTATTACGTAACGGCCCAGTTTAATCCGCATCGGGTAAATTCTACAAAGCGTGTTCACTTAAAAACGACAGCAGAGGATTGTGAGATACACGACGCGTTTGCGCCGCAACCTGAAGATGTTGTATTTCGTAAGGAGCGACCCAGTGCCTTTTTTGGTACTCCGCTAATAGCACACCTCAATCAGAGACGAATAGACAGCCTAATCGTATGTGGTGAGAGCACCTCTGGTTGCGTGCGGGCCAGTGTGCTTGAGGCACACATGTTTGGATTGCACGTATCCGTTGTCGAAGAGTGTGTTTTCGATCGCTCTGAGACAATCCACAAAGTTAGCCTATTTGACATGCATCACAAATATGCTGATGTCATGAAGGTCGACGAGGTAATCACGCATTTAAAAAATATTCCGACGCAAAACCCGGCTAGAGTTGCCTGATAATTTAGAAATTCTAATTAATTCATGTTACTATTAGAAACTGTAATATGGGATTTACTTGCCGTGAAATTTTGGTGGCCTTTTTTCTAGCATGCTCGTAACGGCCTCGAGGTGATCATCCGTTGAATGGCAAATCGCCTGAATTGACGCGCAGTTATCTAAAAAGTCGGTGAGGTGGGTATTCATTGATTGCCGGAATAGGGTTTTTAACATCCGCGCTGTTATAGGTGGTCGGGATGCTATTGTTTCGGCGAGTTCCATTGTACGGGTCATGAGCTGATCTGGTTCCACACATTCCAACGCTAGGCCTATCTCAGCTGCCTCCACTCCTTCGACAATTCGTCCGGTAAAAGTGAGCTCCGCCGCCCGTTGAAGGCCTACGCGCCTTGGTAAAATCCATGCGCCGCCATCGCCAGGAATTATTCCAACATTAATGAAAGTTTCCCCAAATTTGGCTTTGGTAGAGCAGATCGTTATGTCGCAATAAAGGGCCAAGTCACATCCCGCTCCAATTGCGGGTCCCTGGACCGCTGAAATAGAAGGGATATCGAGTGCGTAAAGGGCCTTCGGAATACGTTGGATGCCTTCAATATACCCGCGCCTGACGCCAGCAGAACCGCCACCAAAGATTCCCTTTTTTTCTTTCATATCTTTTATATTTCCACCAGCGGAGAAGGCGCTACCTTCCGCCGACATCACTAAAACTCTTGCCTTGGGGTGCACCTGAACTTTACCTAAGGCATCTAGAATTTCATCAGTAAAATCTCGTTCAGAGTAGGCGTTACGAATATCGTGTCGTGCTAGGATTAAATGGGCGATGCCATTCTCCAGCGTAAATTTAATATTCTTATATTGGTCTCCCGACATTGAGTTCTCCTGATTAAGCGTTTTAGAAAATTGGGGGGCTAGAAATTCTTTCCGTTAAGCAAGTGTATAGAAATGGTATACGACTATTTCGCTCACGGTTTCTGAATAAAATGACAGGCGTTAGTATACATAGATGACTGAAAAAAATAAGTCGCCTTTTTTTGCTGAAAATGGCCACGAGATTCTTACTACTGAACAAATGATTTCAGCAGATACTGAAATGAGTCTTAATGGAACCGCCGGCCATGTTTTGATGGGAAATGTTGGCCGAGCGGTTGTTGTTGAATTAACTAAAAGATGGCGCACCCAACCCACTAGGGTGCTTTGCGGTCCCGGAAACAATGGTGGAGATGGTTTTGTCATTGCGAGGCTTCTAAAGGAGAGAGGCTGGCCGGTAAAGCTTTCGCTTTTGGGCAATTTGAATTCACTTTCTGGGGACGCCTTGCGAATGGCAAAACGTTGGAAAGGAGAGACCGAAGCACTTGATATTTCTTGCCTTAATAATGAAACTCTTATCGTTGACGCCCTATTTGGCGCGGGTCTAACGCGGGAGGTGAAGGGTCCTGCGGCCGATATTGTTAATGAGATCAACGAGCGCAAACTCACGTGTGTTGCAGTTGATATTCCGAGTGGCGTTGCTGCGAATACAGGTGAAATATTAGGTGTCGCACTCCAATGTGAACTAACCGTTACTTTTTTTCGAAAAAAGCCCGGTCATTTACTTTATCCGGGGAGAGGCTTGTGCGGCCAAATTAGCTTAGTAAATATTGGGATTTCTGAGAAAGTTCTAACGAATATAAAACCCAATACCGCGCAAAATGACCCTAAAATATGGTTGGCTCAATATCCATGGCCTCAAATATCTAACCATAAATTTACCCGTGGAAGTGTTTTGATCGCGGCAGGGGCATTAATGACAGGTGCTACACGTTTGGCTGCTCGCGCTGCATCTCGGATCGGTGCAGGGGTGGTTACGATCGCCGGTTCCGAGGAGGTATCTAATGTATTTGCAGGTGATGACCCAAGTTTTTTAGTTAAAAGTTACGCTGGCGGTAAAGAATTCGCCTCTTTATTGAAGGATGAACGTTTAAACACGTTATTGATCGGTCCGGGTGCCGGTATAAATTCCGAAACCGCAGAATTGGTGCTGCAGGCGTTGAAGACCAATAAGTCTGTCGTTTTAGATGCAGATGCGCTGACCGTTTTTCGGCAACGCCAAGAAGAATTTTTTAAAGCTATAGTGAAATCTAATGTTGTCCTTACTCCGCACGAAGGGGAATTTTCTCGTTTGTTTGATGTTTCGGGGGATAAGCTTGTAAGATCCCGAAAGGCGGCAGAAAAGAGTGGTGCGGTCGTTTTACTTAAGGGACCAGATACAGTTGTTGCGGCACCCGATGGTCGCGCCACAATTAACTGCAATGCCCCTCCTACACTTGCCACCGCAGGGGCTGGAGATGTTTTAGCCGGATTAATAGCGGGTTTGCTAGCTCAAGGAATGGATCCCTTTTTGGCTGCTTCAGCAGCTTGCTGGGTTCACGGAAAAGCCGCCGTTGAGTATGGCCCTGGGCTTATCGCGAGTGATTTACCGGAATTTATTCCTAGGGTTTTGAGGGATTTGAAGGGCTACAATTAATATACCAAATGAAGAAATAGGCCATTTTTATAATAATTCTTAAGAAATCTTCAGAGGAAGTGGCAAAGTTTTAACTCAATAAGGAAATATTGTCTTAACACGTCTATATTTTCATCCGCCATAACTGTGTTATAAGGCACGCCGCTGCAAGTTTTTGGGTTAATAAAATTTTGGTTCATTGCGGGCGTGGTGGAAATGGTAGACACGCCAGATTTAGGTTCTGGTGGCGCAAGCCGTGGGGGTTCAAGTCCCTTCGCCCGCACCAAAATGAAACTCGAACTAATAGCAAGTTTTGACCTATGGCAGATGAAATTATATCTGCAGAAATGATGCAAGGAAGTCGATGCAAGTAACAGAAACGAGCGCTGAAGGCCTTCACCGAGAATTCACGGTAAAGGTGCCCGCAGATGATATTGAAAATAAACTCGTCTCACGACTGGGCGAGATTGGAACGACTGCAACGATCCCTGGGTTCAGGCCGGGCAAGGTGCCAGCCGCAATATTGCGTAAACGTTATGGCGAAGCCCTTCGAGGTGAAGTTCTAGATAAAACAATAAATGAAAGTTGGCAGCAGACCCTAAATGATAAGGAATTGCGCCCTGCCTCCGAGCCCAAGATCGAGATTGTTACCTTCGAGGAAGGAGCAGATTTAGAATACAAAGTTAATGTTGAGCTTATGCCGGTGATCGAACTAATCGATTTCTCAACCATCCAATTAGATCGTAAAATTGTAAGGGTTAGTGAAGATGAAATCGATAAGACCCTGCAACGTTTGTCAGAGAGCCAAAAAAACTTTGAGGCGATTAGCGGCAAACGTGCGTCAAAAAAAGGCGACCAAGTTGTTATTGATTTCAAGGGTACTGTTGATGGCGAAGAATTTGCCGGCGGTTCAATGACTGACTTTGAACTTGAGTTGGGCGCCAGCGGCTTCCTACCGGGATTTGAAGAAGAAATTTTAGGCATAAAGGCAAACGATAATAAAGAAGTGAAAGTAAATATGCCCGACGATCACCCTAATGAAGCGCTAAAGGGGAAGGAACTTGTCTTCGACGTGACCGTCAAGGAAATTAGAGAGGCTAAGTCAGTGTCTATCGGTGATGAACTCGCTAAAGCTAACGGGATGGAAAATTTAGACGCCTTGAAAGATGCTATTCGTGAACAGCTGGAAAATGAATATAACCAGTTGTCCCGTGCGCATCTCAAGCGAGGTCTCCTCGACAAGCTATCTGATGCCCATAACTTTGAATTACCAGAGGGGATACTGACCGGTGAGGTTGATGCCATTTGGGAACAAGTCATGGACGCAAAAAAGAGAGGTGCGTTAGAGGAGGATGACAAGGAGCTGACCGAGGAAGAACTTAAGGAACGTTATCGGGAGATAGCGTCTCGCCGAGTAAGGCTTGGGCTAGTTGTTTCTGAGGTTGGTCAGTCCAATAATATCACTGTTACGCAAGATGACCTTAATAAGGCTATGCAGTCAGAAGCGGCTCGTCTACCCGGTCAGGAGGCTAGGGTTTTAGAGTACTATCAAAAAAATCCAGAAGCCATGCAGCAACTTCAGGCGCCGATTTACGAAGATAAGGTCGTTGATTTTATTTTGGAGTTAGCCACGGTTACGAATATTGAGACAACAATTGAAGATCTTTCTAAAGACCCTGAGGAAATAACAAAGGAAACCGAAGGAAGAAAAAAGAAGCCTATATCAAAGAAGAAACCGAAATCTAAGGCTAAAAAGCGCCCACGCGCAAAGGCCGCTGATAAAAAGTGAGTATTATGGACGAGTATAAATTGAATGCACCACGTATGAATGCCCTTGTGCCTATGGTGGTTGAACAGACCAACCGAGGGGAAAGGGCCTATGACATTTACTCTCGACTTCTCAAGGAGAGAATTATTTTTTTGACGGGCCCCGTTGATGATATGGTGTCTAGTCTGATATGTGCCCAACTTCTTTATTTAGAATCTGAAAACCCATCCAAAGATATTTCTTTCTATATTAACTCTCCGGGAGGGATCGTGACCGCTGGCCTCGCAATTTATGATACAATGAACTATGTCCGGCCAGATATTTCGACTGTTTGCTTTGGTCAAGCGGCGTCGATGGGCTCACTGCTACTCGCAGCTGGTTCAAAAGGGAAGCGGTATGGATTACCGCATTCAAGAATAATGATCCACCAACCCTCTGGCGGATTTCAGGGGCAAGCAGCTGATATTGATATTCATGCCCGCGAAATTTTAAGTCTTAGAGAACGCTTGAACCAGATTTATGCCGATCATACCGAGCAGCCAATTGACGTCATTGAAAAGCGAATGGATCGGGATAGTTTTTTGTCCCCGGAGGAAGCTAAAGAATTTGGGTTGATTGATGACGTCGTTGATTCCAGAAAAGATTTGGTTTCTGAGGTTTCTGACGATAAATAATTCAGGATCAACCGATTACTTCGGCTGTTTGATCTATCAGGGCTGCGAAGTACGTTTAGTATGGGAATCGCGTAAAGAGACCTGATTAAACTATAAAAAACCCTAGAAAATCAACGTTTTTTGCGGATGGACGCTTTTGAAATGCTCCGCTAACATGGGATAGTAAGGCCGAAATTAATGGAGTTTCGATGACTAAGTCCGGTGATGGAGATGCAAAGAACGTTCTTTATTGTTCGTTCTGTGGCAAAAGTCAGCACGAAGTTCGTAAGCTTATCGCAGGGCCGACGGTCTTTATCTGCGACGAGTGTGTTGAACTCTGTATGGATATTATCCGTGAAGAACACAAAACTACTCTTGTAAAAACGAGTGATGGCGTGCCTACACCAGCCGATATTTGTTCGGTTTTGGATGATTATGTCATCGGACAGTCCTATGCGAAACGGGTACTATCGGTCGCGGTGCATAATCATTACAAACGATTATCGCATAGCAGTAAACAAACTGATGTGGAGTTGGCGAAATCTAATATTATTTTAATCGGGCCGACGGGTTGTGGTAAAACGTTACTAGCCCAAACACTTGCGCGTATTTTGGATGTTCCGTTTACTATGGCTGACGCAACAACGCTCACTGAAGCTGGTTATGTGGGTGAGGACGTAGAAAATATCATTCTAAAATTACTTCAAGCCGCCGACTATAATGTTGAGCGGGCTCAGCGCGGGATTGTTTATATTGATGAGGTCGATAAAATTTCGCGTAAAGCTGATAATCCTTCTATCACACGGGACGTTTCAGGCGAAGGAGTGCAACAGGCACTGCTAAAAATTATGGAAGGGACTGTTGCCAGCGTTCCACCGCAGGGTGGCCGTAAGCACCCGCAACAGGAATTTCTTCAGGTCGATACAACAAATATATTGTTTATTTGTGGCGGGGCGTTTTCTGGCCTTGAGAAAATTATTGCTTCTCGTGGCACGAGCAGCTCGATAGGTATAGGTGCAGACGTTCAGGGCTTGGATGAAAGGAAGACTGGAGAAATTCTTCGTGAAATTGAGCCAGAAGACCTCTTGAAATTTGGTCTTATCCCGGAATTTGTTGGTCGGCTGCCCGTAATCGCGACGCTTGAAGAGTTAGAGGAAAAAGCGCTAATAGAAATTTTAGTGAAGCCAAAGAATGCACTTGTTAAGCAATATTCTACTTTGTTTGAAATGGAAAATGTTTCATTGACTTTTGCTGATGATGCCTTGCGCGCGATTGCAAAAAAAGCGGTCGAACGTAAGACTGGTGCTCGGGGGCTCCGTTCTATCCTCGAAGCAATATTACTTGATACAATGTATGAGTTGCCGGGGTTTGAAGGTATTGAAGAAGTTGCGATTAGTGGTGAAGTTGTAGAAGGGAGAGCTAAACCGCTCTACATTTATTCCGAAAGACGCGAGGATCTGGGAACAAGCGCTTGATAGAAATGACGCTTGAATTTCTTTTCCTCCGTCCCCATCTAACTGTCATGTATTAATTGATCGAAAGCCGGTTCTTTCATCGGCTTATAATTAGAGTAAGAGGTATTATGTCGGAGTCGGACAAAAGTTCAATTTTCCCCGTTTTGCCATTA
Organism: uncultured Rhodospirillaceae bacterium; assembly: GCA_964477025.1. Classification (GTDB taxonomy): domain Bacteria; phylum Pseudomonadota; class Alphaproteobacteria; order MPNO01; family UBA2964; genus UBA2964. Next base: position 20,502 of record CAYZDH010000002.1, read on the forward strand.
CGCGATATTGTGGTGTTTCCCCATATGATCGTGCCGCTTTTTGTTGGTAGAGAAAAATCTGTTCGCGCCCTTGAAGACGTCATGAAGGATGACAAACAAATTCTTCTGATGACCCAGCGAAACCCTGGTGATGATGACCCCAAACCGGATGAAATGTATACCGTGGGAACTATCGGCACTGTCCTGCAGCTTTTAAAGCTGCCTGACGGGACGGTTAAAGTGTTGGTTGAAGGCACGCAAAGAGCTAAGGTTTCAGGATTTTCTGAAAATGCGGAGTTTTTCGAAGCGACAGCTGAACTCCTAGTGGATAAAGATGCTGACCCAGAAGAACATGACGCACTTGCGCGGTCAGTAATTTCTCAATTTGAAGAATACATTAAACTAAACAAGAAAATTCCGCCTGAGGTGTTGGTTTCCCTTAACCAGATAGAGGAACCCAGTAAACTTGCAGATACGGTGGCATCGCATCTAGCATTGAAAATTTCAGAAAAGCAGGAACTTCTCGAACTCCAGACAATCACTGAGCGGCTTGAGCGAGCCTATTCACTAATGGAAGCTGAAATTGGTGTTTTGCAGGTTGAGAAGCGAATCCGTAATCGAGTTAAGCGCCAAATGGAAAAAACTCAGCGCGAATATTATCTAAATGAGCAAATGAAAGCCATTCAGAAAGAACTCGACGATGGTGAAGATGGGCGTGACGAAGCCAGTGAACTTGAAGAGAAAATCAAAAAGACGAAATTGACTAAAGAGGCCAAGGAAAAGGCGACTGCTGAGTTAAAGAAATTTAAATCGATGAGCCCAATGTCTGCAGAAGCAACTGTGGTCAGAAATTATCTTGATTGGATTTTGGGGATACCATGGAAACAAAGAGGGCGCGTTAAAAAAGATATTAAATTTGCTGAAAATGTATTGAATAAAGATCATTGCGGTCTTGAGAAAGTTAAAGAACGAATTCTTGAGTATCTTGCGGTGCAACAACGCGTTGGAAAGGTTAGGGGGCCTATTCTGTGTCTTGTCGGGCCGCCTGGAGTTGGAAAGACGTCTTTAGGCAAATCTATTGCTTCTGCGACTGGCCGCAATTTTGTCAGAGTTTCACTTGGTGGTGTTCGTGATGAGGCGGAGATAAGGGGGCACCGGAGGACCTACATTGGATCCATGCCAGGTAAAATAATTCAGGGAATGAAGAAGGCCAAGAAGTCTAACCCCCTCTTCCTTCTTGATGAGATTGATAAGCTAGGCGCGGATTGGCGTGGAGACCCATCTTCAGCTCTGCTCGAGGTGTTGGATCCGGAACAAAACAATACCTTTAATGATCACTACCTTGAGGTTGATTACGATTTGTCGGACGTATTGTTTGTAACGACTGCAAACACGCTTCGCATACCGGCGCCTTTACTTGATCGTATGGAAGTTATTCGTATTTCTGGCTACACTGAAGACGAAAAACTGGAAATTGCCAAACAACATTTAATTCCAAAACAAGTCAAATCGCATGGTTTAAAAGAAGGGGAATGGTCAATTTCGGACGACGCTTTGCGTGATCTAATTCGGTATTACACCCGAGAAGCCGGCGTTCGAAATCTTGAGCGTGAGATAGCTAATCTATCGCGAAAAGCTGTTCGGCATGTACTGACTAATAAAGCGAAGAGTGTGCGCTTAACACGCCGTAATTTAGAAAAATTTGCGGGTGTTCAGCGATATCGTTTCGGGATGATTGAGGAGAATGATCTCGTTGGTGTAACGACAGGGCTCGCTTGGACAGAAGTAGGGGGTGAATTACTCTCTGTTGAAGCCGTTATTATGCCGGGGAAGGGGAATGTCGCACATACCGGCACGCTTGGCGACGTTATGAAGGAATCTGTTCAGGCTGCGCGATCTTTTATTCGGTCTCGGTCGGTTGAATTTGGTATATCGCCTAAAGTATTTGAAAAGAACGATATACACGTTCACGTCCCTGAAGGTGCTACCCCGAAGGATGGACCATCAGCTGGTGTCGCAATGTGCACGTCAATGGTTTCGGCACTCACTGGAGTTGAGGTCAATAAAAGTATTGCGATGACAGGAGAAATTACATTACGTGGTCGCGTTCTCCCCATCGGTGGTCTTAAAGAAAAGTTGTTGGCTGCATTGCGTGGCGGTATTCAGACTGTGCTAATTCCTAAAGATAACGAGAAAGACCTCGCGGAAATTCCAGAAAATGTTAAGCGCGGGCTGGAGATTATACCAGTAACTACCGTTGATGAGGTTCTTGACCATGCTCTTGTACAAAAATTAGTGCCAATTGAGTGGCCTAATGTCGAGCCAGTTACCGTTTCCGAACCGCCGGAAAAAGATGTTGGTGGTGTGGTTACTCATTAGAAAACCCTCGTCGTATCGTCCGGTTGGGGCGGGTGATTCGCTAAAACCCCTAAAAACTGCGGAATTCTGCTAAAAATAGGCGTTTTCTGCGATTGACGGAGAAGAAAGTGAAGGCCTAGACTGTGTTCCTGTCGGGTAAAAAGTTTATACCTTCGGCATGGTGGTCTTAATAGTAAGGCCTTTTTCTTACCTTCCATCAGGAGAGGGGGCGTATAGTGAATAAGAATGATTTAGTTGCGAATGTGGCTTCCAGCGCGGGACTTTCCAAAGCGGATGCTGCTAAAGCGTGCGCTGCAGTTTTTGACTCAATTACAGCGTCACTTAAGGGCGGAAATGAAGTTCGTCTTGTTGGGTTTGGTACTTTTGCCGTAACGCGTCGTCGTGCGTCTGAAGGTCGTAATCCACGGACCGGAGAGAAAATTCAAATCCCTGCCTCGAACCAACCCAAGTTTCGGGCCGGTAAGGGGCTTAAAGAAGCCGTTAATTAATAAGGCTGGATTCTGGTATAAGTTAAAACCGGTCGTCTTAGGGCGGCCGGTTTTTATTTAAAAAGCTTTTCTTCCGACCATAGGGCTGTGCTATAGGGAGGGAGTTACTTAGGTGAGGGCGGTTAGCTCAGCTGGGAGAGCGCCACGTTTACACCGTGGATGTCGGCGGTTCGATCCCGTCACCGCCCACCACTTAATTAGCTATTGTTTCTAAGACTGCTTAATAACAGTAGCTTTTGGTTGTAAGCTTTGTTTCTTCCGTGAATTTTTTAACGCCCGTTTCTGATACTCGAAAAATTTGTAGATAAATTAATTTTTTCTGAGTTTTAAAATTAAAATATTATGGGTGGGCGTCCTGTAAAAATGGTTCGTTCTGAATTTCAAATCCCATCCCTTTATCTTTTGCGGGTCTGTAAACAATTCAAGCAGGTATATATTGGAGTCCGAGACTGCTTGAGGGGCCGTGTCTGATCCCGGAAGTAATGAACGTTCTAATCTAAAAACATGGCTTGAGAGTTGACGTCTCACAGAGTTTGTTGACTGGCAAACAAAATTAGTATTTTCTCCGCCTCAGAGATTAGATTAACTTCCAAAAACCAAAACGGTCAATTATTCAAATGGCTCAGGACTTCCTTTCATTTATTGAAAAGATTAAGTCAGAGAGACCTGACGAATTTGTGTCAGTTTCTGATAAAATCGACCCAGCACATTCAATTACTGCAACCGTTGTTAAGACAGAAGAAGAGGCCCGTAAACGGCCAGTTTTTGTTTTTGAGAATGTCAAGGGAACTGACTTTAAGGTTATGACCAATCTCCACGCTAGCCGACATCGTCTTGGTTTAGCGATGGGGGTTGGGCCTCGAGAAATGCAAAAACGATTTCTTGATGCCATGGAGAACCCCATTCCCCCTAAGGAGATAAATACTGGACCCTGCAAGGATATAATAATTAAAGGGAACGATATCGATATGCGGGCCCTGCCCCAAATTGTGCATCATGGGGACGACGGAGGCCCTTACATCACCGCAGCTATTTCATTCGCAAAAGATCCGGAAACCGGTATTTATAACTGTGCATATAACCGGCTCATGATTACCGGCAAAGACACGACGTCAATTCATCTGACACTGGGTAAGCAGCTGTGGGAATTCCATAAGATGGCGGAAGCAAAGGGAGAACCATTACCTGTTGCGTTTGCTATAGGGGTGCATCCGGCAATCGCTTTGGGCGCGTTGTCTATTGGCTCTGTTGATGAGGATGAGACGCATATTATGGGTGGGCTCTTTGAAGAACCCCTTGAAATGGTTCCTTGCGAGACCATTGATTTATCTGTTCCCGCTCACGCCGAGCTGGTTATTGAAGCGGAAATTATGCCTAATGAGTCGGTAGAAGAGGGACCGTTCGGTGAGTTTACCGGGTACAGTTTAGGCGCCCGAGAACGGGAAGTGGTCAAGGTAAAGGCGATAACTCACCGAAAGGGTGCATATTTTTATGACATGAATGTCGGCCATCTGGATCACATGTTGCTCTCGACAATCCCAATGGAGGCCAATCTGTTTCGGGCGGTGAGAACAATGGTGCCCTCCGTAAGGGCAGTTCGTGTGCCTAGCCCCTTCACCTGCTTTGTTTCAATTGAGCAGCGGCTAAAGGGTCAAGGGAAGAATGCTATAATGGCTGTGTTTGGAGCGGATCTTTACATTAAGCGTGTCGTAGTTGTAGATCATGATGTCGATATTTATGATAATGGCCGAGTTAACTGGGCTATGGCGACAAGAAGTCAACCAGATCGTGATATCGTTGTTATAAGCAACGCTCGTGGTTCTGATCTTGACCCATCTACTGCCGGAGATGATGGCTTCACCTCAAAATGGGGTGTCGATGCAACGGCGAAGCCACTGCTAAGTGAATTCACGCCTCGTCATAATTTTCCAGCAAATGTTTGGGATGCGGTCGACGTTAAGTCAATTTTGTCGTGATGGAATGACGGAAAATGTCGCTTATGGTTTCGATTTAGTTGCGGCAGAGAATGCCGATAAATTGGTTCTTATTGGAAATGAACGTTCCTTAAGCTGGCGCGAAATAGACCGAAAAGCAGGAGCGGTCGCCTCAAATATTAAAGACGAGGGGCTTTGTCCCGGTGCCAGGTTAGCAATATGTTTTGATGACCCTATTGATACAATTATTGGAGTTTTTGGTGGTCTCAAGGCCGGGTGCGTAATTACCCCATTCAATGGACGTTTGAAATCCAAGGAGCGCGATCAAGTTTTATCATTACTTGGAAACCCATTCATAGTTGATAGTATCCCCAATGATGAAGTGGCGTTTCCAGCAGTCAATGTCGACCCAGAAGCCCCGGCTATCATATTGTTTACTTCAGGAAGTACCGGCGTTCCAAAAGGCGCTGTGCTTTCTCATCGTTCGGTAAATGCCGGGCTTGCCATGTGGAGCCATTCCGCACTTGCTCTTAAATCTGATGACATCGTTATTTCTGCTTTGCCACTTGCGCATTCCTATGGGCTTTTTGGAACCGTTATGGCACCTCTGCTGAAGGGTGCGAGTAGCGTTTTAGTCCCGCGGTTCGGTGTTGAGGAAGTAATCCGCGCTATTGTGGATAATCAGGCAACAATTTTTTGTGGTGTGGCCACAATGTTTCGACGAATTTTAGATTCCGAGCATTGTATTCCCGAGTTACTTTCTAGTCTTCGCTTTACGACGAGTGGTGCAGCGCCATGTCCCTGGGAGCTTGTGGAAGCCTGGCGAAAGAAGACTGGATTAAAAATTGTTCGTGGTTACGGAATGAGCGAACTCTTTCGGCCAGTCTGTTACACGCCGAATGATGATATTGAAACACCAGATGCCGTTGGGCATGCCGCAAAGGGTGTCAGGCTAAAGATTGTTGATGCCGACGGAAAGGAACTTGATGTTAAACAGGCTGGTGAACTGTGGATCAAAACAGAATCCTGTATGACCGGTTACTTGAATTCCATTGAAGAAACAAATGCTGTTATGGAACGCGGGTGGTTTAAGACCGGAGATCTCGCCACGATAAGTCCCGAAGGGTTAGTGAGTATAGTCGGGCGCAAGAAAGAAGTTATTCTGCGTGGGGGGTATACAGTCTCAGCGGGTGAAGTTGAAGCTGTATTAAATTCTCATCCCGAAGTTATTGAAGCGGCTGTAGTCCCGATGCCTGACAGTGATTTGGGTGAAGAAATTTGTGCCTTTGTTGTGTTAAAATCTTCGTCGGATTGTCTGGAACAGGATGTAATTGATTTTTGCAAGCTGCATATGGCTTCATATAAATATCCACGTAACGTTAATTTTATTCCAGAGTTACCGAAAGGGCCGACAGGAAAAGTAGAGAAAGCTAGGTTAATGCCCTGAAGTTTTAATTTATCCCTCCCTAAATCTTCCCTTTTCTTGAGAATTTATAACTATGAAAATTAAAAACGTTCAAGCGACACCCCTGAAAATCCCTGTAAATTTTGAAGATCTGGGGGTTGATCACAAAAGCTTTAATAATGTGACTCACGTGGAGGTAGAGACAGATAACGGCTTATTGGGTTATGGATTAACGTCTATTACCCAATCTCGTCCGGTAGCCGAAGTTATTAACTCTGTGCTAGGTCCAGCTATAATTGGAATGGATCCAACCCTTCACGAACGTGTCTGGGATAGATTATATTGGACAGCTACACCATGGGGCCAGTCTGGCTACGCATCACATGCCATAAGCGCGATAGATTTGGCGCTTTGGGATATTAAAGGCAGACAACAGAATTTACCGGTTTGGAGGCTCCTCGGCGGAGCACATACGAATATACCAATTTATGCGACCTGTGGTTTTTCATTTATGTCAAATAGTGAAGTGATCGAGGTTGTGGGACGTGTGATTGAAAAAGGTTTTACGGGGGTTAAATTACAAGTCGGGAGGCCTGGCCTCGACTACAAGGGTAAGTCTCCAAGCCTAAACCAATTAATTAAAGATGATATTAAGAGGGTCAGAGATATAAGAGAAGCAGTCGGACCGGCTGTTGAAATTGCGGTGGATGCGGCTTGTCGCCTTGATTACGTTAGCGCGCTTAAGTTGTGTGAAGGACTTAAAGACCTAAATATAAGCTTCTTTGAAGAGCCAATAGCACAAAACGATGTAAATTTGTTGGCGAAGTTAAGACAAAAGACTTCTATCCCTCTTTCCGCGGGGCAAAATGAAGGATTGTCCTATCGGTTTCGAGATTTTCTAGTGTCGCAGGCCGTTGATGTAATTCAGCCTAATTTAATTATAACGGGTGGAGTTACACAGTGCCTAAGGATCGCTGGGATGGCTTCTGCGTTTAATGTGCTAATTTCAAATGGCGGCGGTGCCCCATTACATAATGGTCATTTTCAGGCTGGGGTGACGAATGGTACAGCGGTCGAATATCAATACAATGCTGTTGCCGCCTGTGACGTTCTGTATGGCGTTAAACCAGTGCACGAAAATGGATGTATGGTATTAGGTGAGGACCCGGGATTTGGACTGCAGCCAAAGGAAGAAGTTATAAAATACGCTGCAGACCTATAAATTTTAACTGGGGTGTCCTTCCGGCCTGTTTTTATTAGTCCGTAACACCCAAGAAAACATTATCAAGGTCAGAAAGAAAATGTTTTGCGTATGGTGCGGATTGAGTGAGCATCTCTAATCTTGCCTTCCCCTCAGGGCCAACGCCAACTCCCGGGGGGGTTAAATTCTGGTTTCGTTCAACCATGGCGGTATAACTTTCTTTGAATTTCTCAATGCTTTCTACTTTGAAGACAAAGTGATCTGGTCCGGAACGAGAAATTCCAGTGTTTGCATACTTAGTGATATCCCATGGGGCCAATACGACGGTCATATGGCCGTCACTGACATAATAATTTTCGTCGCCTTCTTCTCGGTTGCCCATATTTAGGCCTAAAATATCACAATAAAATTCGGCACATTTTTCAGGGTTTAAAGTTCTAATTGCAAAGTGAGTAATTTGACGGTCTTGCGTCCATTCGCCGTCGGTATAGACGTCTTTTTTATTATTCTTGTCGGCATGAGATAAATCAAAAATATTACCATCCGGGTCATGAGTTGTAATTCCTGCAAATGGCCTGTTGCTGGGTCTTTTGAGGGCTTTTACCTTAGGAAATTTTCTAGCCATACGGTCCAAAATGTCTCCAACATCATCCACCTCTACGCCGAAGTGATCTAACCCTCCCGGGCGTCCGGGACGTCTTGGATTGATATTTAAACCTACGTAGCCGTCTCCAACAGTGACGGCGCTTTCCGGACGTGACCTGGCTGCTGTTTTCATCCCAAATAAGACTTCATAAAACTTCCCCAACATAGCGTATTGGGTAGACATCATGGCTACGTGATTGATTTTTGTACTCATTAGGGTCTCCAAATTCTTATGAAAAAGCACACATTTTTTTTGCGTAAATTTAAAAATAGGTTAGGCTTCAATTAAATAAAAATCTAGAAAGATTTGTAAAAAAGAAATTTTCTAAAACAGGGGGAATAAAAGTGTATAGGAAACGATTAAAGTTACTTCTTTGCGTTTTAATGGGCGTGGCCTTTTCGATAACAGGGGGCGGGAATACATCCGAGGCAGGTCCTAACTTTAAAGGTAAGAGGGTTCAGTTGATTATTGCGTCCAGTCCCGGCGGTGGAACTGACAGGATAGGACGCCTTTTATCTTCATATATGGAGAAAATTTTAGAGGGTAATCCAACTATTGTTATAAAAAACATGGGGTCCGGTGGAGGAAAAATAAGGGCGGCGAATTACCTGATGAAAAAGGCAAAACCCGACGGCCTGACCTTTATGCAAAGTGATACGACCGTCGTTTCGCCAACCACGTTAAGGCGTAAATCGGCGAGATACGACCCCACCAAATTTGAATTTATTGGTTCACTTAACCGTGGCGGAAGCATCTTTTTTATCAATAAAAAAGCGCATAAGCGATTGTTGGATAAGTCTAAGAAACCTGTCATCGTTGCCGCTATATCCGGAACCCGTAATTGGCAGGCCATTCCGCTCTGGGGCGCTGAGTTTCTTGGCTGGAATGTTCGATGGATCCCTGGTTATCGTGGTGTCGGCCAGATGAGCAAGGCTCTCCGTCAGGGTGAGATTGATATGTTTGCAACAAACAATGCATTCACAATCAAGCAGCTTCAAGACGATGGGGTTATAAAGCTGATTTCTCAAGTAGGGCAGGTTCTTGGCGGAAAGATATCGCGGAGGCTTTCATATAAAGACGTTCCTGTTTTTACCGAGATGCTGGAAAGTTCCGGAAAGAAAAAAATTCCTCTACTTGCTATGCAGGGGTACAGTTCGCTGACTACCCCATCTCAGGTGGACAAGTGGATGGGGATGCCGCCTGGGACTCCAAAAAGCTACTTGAAGGCTTTTCGTGAGGCTTACAAGTCGTCAGTTAACGATCCTGCTTTCTTGAAAATTGCGCGCAAACAATTTAGCAAGGAGATCAACTACATTGACGGGCAGACGGTTGCCAAGCTTGTCGCCGCGGTTCATAGAGCTCCCACTGAGGCCGTTGATTATGCGGAAGAGTTAAAGCAGAAATATGGTCTGACGGCGTTTAAGAACAAAGTTTATGTTTTTAAAGGTAAAATAACGAAGATAAAGAAAAAAGGTAAAAGCCTTAAATTTAAAGGTGGTGGCAAGAAGGGTAAGTTAAAGGTAGGGAAAAAGACCAAAATTAAAATCGGCGGAAAAACAGCTAAACGTAAAATGCTAAAAGTGGGTATGAGCTGTACCTTCAAGACAAAAGGCATCAAAAAAGCGACAAAGATCGACTGTAAATAGATAAAACCTATAACTACTGGTTGAGCGCCCGGCGAATTACATACTCGTCGGGCCTTCAAAATGATCCATGATTGATGCTCTACTAATCGGAATTTCTGAAATCTTGAAACCTTGGCCATTGACGCTGATGGCTTTAGGTATCCTTGGAAGTTCCTTCTTTGCTGCTCTCCCCGGTATTGGCGTCTTACTTTTGATCACGATCGTCTTGCCGTTTGCCATCACGTTAGACCCCTATGCAGCGATAGCATTTCTTTTGGGAATTGGAGCAGTATCAAATACCGCCAACACCTTTCCCTCTGTCTTAATCGCTGTGCCCGGCAGTGCGGGTTCGCAGGCGACAATCGTCGATGGTTTCCCTATGGCTCAAAAGGGGGAGGCTAAGAGGGCGTTTGGCGCGGCATTTGTTGCGTCGCCCCTAGGCGGTATTTTTGGAGCTGCAGTGTTGCTTTTGAGTTTGCCTATTTTAAAGCCATTGGTTCTAAGTTTTGGCTCACCAGAGTTTCTAATGTTGGTTATTTGGGGTTTGAGTGCCGTGGGTGTGTTGAGTGGCACTGCCCCCATAAAGGGATTAATCGCTGCAATTATTGGTGTTTTCATTTCAACTATTGGGATGGATAACAAAACTGGCGGCGAAAGATTTTCTTTTGAAGGCGAGTACCTTGTTGATGGGATAAGCTTAATTTTAGTCGGTTTAGGCCTTTTTGCTGTTCCCGAAATGATCGCTTTAGCGAGAAGGCGTACGTCCATAGCTGAAACCGAAGGGTTAGGGCATGGGCTACTTGAGGGAATAAAAGATGTATTTCGTAACAAGTGGCTTGCAATAAGATGCTCCGTGATAGGCGTATGGGTTGGCGTTTTGCCTGGTTTAGGTGCATCTGTTGCTGACTGGTTCGCCTATGCCCACGCGGTGCAAACTGAGAAAAACCCAGAAAAATTCGGCAAGGGGGATGTAAGAGGCGTAATTGCACCAGAGAGCGCAAATAATGCAAAGGAAGGTGGCGCGTTAATCCCGACAATTGCCTTTGGTATTCCCGGTTCAACCTCTCTCGCCCTTATTTTAATTGCTTTTATCTCGGTTGGTATTACTCCGGGTTCGGCCATGCTAACGGATCAACTGCCATACACTATGGCAATGATTTTTGTATTGGTTATCGCCAATATTTTCGCGGCGGGGCTGGCAATTGGGGCAGCGGGCCAATTTGCCAAATTAAGCTTAATGCCATTTTATATCATTGTGCCTATGACATTGGTGCTATGCGTTTCCGCCGCCTACGCCGCCCATTTTGTGTGGTGGGATATTTTAACGTTTTTAGTATTTTCTGTGCTTGGCTACGTTATGAAGGTTTTGGATTGGCCGCGGCCTCCTCTTCTGGTGGCTGTTGTGCTGGGTGGTCAGCTAGAAACCTACCTTTGGCTTTCTAATGCACGATATGGATGGGAATGGCTCACAGGGCCTGGCGTGATTGCTATCCTAATTCTAATCATACTGACGCTACTAATGCCTTTAATCCGAAGTATGAGGCAAAAGAAAAGTGCACCAGCTAGCGTTGATGGAGATGTGGTTCTCTCAAAAACTGATCGATTGTGGGATATTGGGTTTTTAATATTTGTGGGGTGCCTTTTAACGGCGGCGGCATACGTTAGCACCGACTGGGTGTTAAGAGGTGCCTTGGTAATTTATTTCCTCGCAGGGTTAGGGGTTCCCCTGGGTATCTTGCAGATTTTGTTGCATTGGCGCTGGATAACTTCCTTCCATGCTAAAAATGATAAGCCAGTAATCACTGAGAGTTCTAAAGAGGGCGTAGTAAGGTCATTGCAGGCATTTGCATGGTTATTTGCTCTTGCCGCCGGTGTGTGGTTCGTTGGGTTTCATATTGCTGCGGGTGCATTTGTTGTTCTTTTTATTAGGCATTACAAAGGTAAATGGATAGAGGCGCTAGTTATATTCGCTTTGTCAGAAATTTTTGTTGTCGCCGTATTCGATATTCTTTTAAATGTTTTCTGGCCTACACCCGCGTTATTTGAACTTTTTGGTTTAACGTGGCTTTAACTTTTTAGTTGGTGTCACTTGACCATCAAAATCAGCGTGTAATACTTCCTTTTAAATACCAATAAAAAATTAAGGGGTATAGGGAGGGCTGAGATGCAGACAATCAAATATGTTCTTTGTTTGGGACTATTTTCATTATTTCTTTTTAATTCCAAAGGCAGCTTCGCCGAGGCGCAAAGTTTAAAAAGCTTTTATAAAGGAAAAACCCTAACAGTTATGATTGGGTATGGTGCGGGCGGTGGATATGACATGTATTCCCGGACACTTGCTCGTTTTATTTCTAAACATATCCCTGGGAACCCTAAAGTCGTCGGTAAAAATATGCCGGGTGCTGGCTCCTTAAAGCTTGCTAACTGGATGTACTCAGTTGCCCCTAAAAATGGAACTGTTTTTGCGACTATAGCGCGTGGTGCGCCGGTGCATTCTCTTTTAGGTGGAAAGGGAGCACGTTTCGATGCTACCAAATTTAATTGGCTTGGTAGTATGAATAACGAAGTTAGTGTTTGCGCTACAACCTTTAGGGCCCCTGCTAAAACTTTTGCGGATCTCCAGAAAAATGAAACTATAATCGGGGGCGGGGGAAAAAGCTCTGATAACGAAGTTTTTGCTATGTTTGTTCAAAACCTCCTCGGTGCAAAGTTTAAGTTAATATCTGGCTACCCGGGAATGAAGGTTATGTTCTTGGCTATGCAGCGCGGTGAAATTGACGGCGTGTGTGGATGGAGTTGGACTGGTGTAAAAAAACAAAAAGTGGCTGTAGATTGGTACAATGCAAATAAATTGAATGTTGTGCTTCAATTCGCACTACAAAAACACCCAGAATAGCCAAAAGTCCCTTTAATCACTGATTTTGCAAAAACGGCAAGCGAGAAAGCTCAAATGGAGCTGATCTTTTCCAGGCAGACTATGGGTCGTCCTTATCTTTTTCCTCCGGGAGTAAAGCGGGAACGTGTGGAAATGATGCGGAAGGCATTCATTGCAACTATGAAGGATCCAAATTTTAACGCTTTTGCTAAGCGAACTAAGATGGAAGTTAATTACGTTTCGGGCAGCGATGTTCAAATGTTGGTTAATAGAGTTTTGAACACGCCCAAAGAAACGGTGATGGCGGCAATATCAAACACTAGACACCGAGGAAAAATTGAGAAAGTAAAACTTAATTACGTAAAGGCTACCGGGATTGTCGTTGGAGTAAAAAAGAAAGGGCGGAAGCTCGTACTTAAAGTTAACGGTAAGAAAGTTAAAACAAAGGTCTCTGGTAAAAGGAGTAAGGTCTTAGTTAATGGGAAAAAGGTTAAAAGAGGGGCAGTTAAGAACGGCATGCGTTGTGAGTTGACTTGGCTTGGGTCTGGAACGGAGTCAAAAAAGGTTGATTGTCAAACCTCTAAATAGCTCGAAATGGTTAACCAATTCGGGATGCTCGAGCTAATAGATACCGGGAAGAGTTAGATAGTATTTTAAAAGGAAACCAGTGTGTTTGATCCAATTTCAAGTACAGAGGACGCTGAGCTTTATAGAGAAAAATTTGATGAAATTTTTGATGTTATTGTTGTCGGCTATGGGTTTGGTGGCGCGGTAGCCGCTATAGAAGCAGCTGATAATGGCGCTAAAGTGTTGTTATGTGAGAAAATGCCTCAGCCCGGAGGTGTGTCAATTTGTTCTGGAGGAGCGGTCAGGTGTGCTGAAGATGCGGATGACGCATTTAAATATTTAAAAGCGACAAATTCCGGTACTACGCCTGATGATGTTTTGAGGGTTCTAGCCGAGGGTATGACTGAGGCTGAGGATTATGTAAAAAAGTTAATTGAGACGGTGGAGGGTGTTTCAATAAAAGATACGGAATTCTCCGGAAAAAGGGGGGGGAACTACCCGTTTCCTGGTTGGGAGACATTTTATCATACTCAGGTTGAGGTTCCGGACTCCTTCGACCGTTTGAAATACTTCCCGCACGTGCGAACTAGGCCGAGTTCTGGTGGTCCAGGGATGTTTTGGGTCTTGGACCACAATATTAAGGCCAGAAATATAACTGTTAAAGTTAACTCCCCTGTCAATAAACTTATCAAAAATAGCGATGGAGAAGTTTGCGGATTAGCTATCTCTGTAAATGATAAAGATATGCGGGTGGGGTCGAGGCAGGGGGTTATCCTGGCATGCGGGGGTTTTGAGTATAATGAAGAGATGAAATCCCAATACTGGGAGGGAAAGCCTGTTTTGACAGCATCTTCTAGAGGGAACACGGGAGACGGGATAAGGATGGCCCAATCAATGGGGGCGGACCTTTGGCACATGTGGCATTTTCATGGTTGTTACGCCTTTAAACATCCGGATCCAAAATTTCCATTTGCACTCCGTGTAAAAAGACTACCGGACTGGAATCCACTAAATAAAGATGAGGCAGATGTGAAAATGGTTTGGGTCGTTCTTGACCAGCTTGGCCGGCGTTATATGAACGAGTGCCCACCATATGCTCAAGATACATCCCACCGTCCTATGCATTTTATGGATAGTGAAACAATGAGTTATCCAAGAAATCCATCTTGGTTAATTACGGATCAAAATGGCTCTTCGACATATCAAATTGGGGATATCCGCACTAATGATCCCGAGTATACCTATGACTGGAGTGAGGACAATTCGCAGGAATTACGATTAGGAATTTTAAAGGAAGCAAATTCAATTGATACCCTGGCTGATCAGTTAGAGGTGGATCGTAAGGTTCTAAATTCAACAATAGATCGATGGAACGAACTCTGTGATTTGGGGGAAGATTTAGATTTCAAAAGACCACCGGGTACTATGGCGAAAATCGATACCCCACCTTTTATTTATGGCAAAGTTTGGCCGGCGGTATCAAACACGCAAGGTGGGCCTGTGCACAACGCAAAGCAACAAATTTTAAATACCGCAGGTGACCCGATCCCCAGGTTGTATGCTTCTGGCGAACTGGGCAGCAGTTTCGGTCATCTTTACCTGTCTGGTGGAAATATTGCTGAGTGTTTTGTGACCGGCTGGATTTCTGGCCGTGAGGTGTCTTCTCTTCAACCGCTAGATAATCTATAGAAAATTTTGGAATTAAAGCAGGGCAAAAGCTGTCTCCTGGGCGGAACCTTTGTTACAGCATGTGCTCCCCTGAGACGATATAAATAAGGTAATAGGTTCCTCGCTTTTGTTTCAGGCACTGGATCGGCAGTCCAGAGTATTAATGAATATAGAATGTTTTTATTTTGAAACTCTATTAGTCCCTGTGAAATAGGATGGCAGGTATGAAATTCCTTGGTGTACTGCTAGGTGTAGGACTAATTTTTTTCTTCCTTATTCATCACAAAAAAAATCAACTAGAATTTGCCTCAGAAAAACTAATTTGTTTGAAAGCATTAAATTCAGGTTGGACTGATTGGGATTACGCATTTCTAGGTGGTATTCTGGTGAGAGAAGCAAAAGAAAAAGGTTTCACCATCGAGAAATGTCAGAGGCTGAGGTAATTTCTTTCTACTGAACCCGCCTGGACACAGGAGGCTTGTGAGTAAATAACAGGTTTGCTTTAAGGTACTTAAAAGCAGTGATACAGTTGACTTCAGTGGGTTGGGTAGATTACACCAGCGCCACACCTACTGCGGGGGTGTAGCTCAGCTGGTTAGAGCGCTGGCCTGTCACGCCAGAGGTCGCGGGTTCGAGTCCCGTCACTCCCGCCATTTTAGACTTAAGCTGTCATAGAAGTGCTGTCGAATTTGGTTGTTATCGTTTAGTTTCCCGCCCGAATTTTTTCTTCATTAAAAATATCCCCCATTTCTGATCTAATTCCTTTGGACTCGATATCGTCCAGCCACATCTTGTGAATTTGTGGCATCTGGTTTTCGTATTCGATTTGAGCGCCCCCATCCTCGACCGATTTGTCTACATTACCACTCCAAATTTCTTTTTTAGCCCAGGTCATAGGATAGCGTACCGTTCCGAATTGTAACGCTAGGTATCGAGATGGTGTTCTTCCGGTATTAAAGTGCTGATGGAACATCTGTTCCGGTGGTGTCACGACAACGCCGTGATCCCAGTCAACTCGGACGAGATCATCTTCTTCGCCTTCATACCATAGGAGAGAGTAGCCTTCCCCATCTATGGTGAAGACATTAGTACCACACATATGCCTATGTGCCTTTTTGTAGGTGCCGGTTATAATTTGCGAGGTGTGACAGCCAATCGTGCCGTCTGATAAAATCCAGCGTAAGCTGGAAGATCCCTTTCCTCGCGCCGCCCAATCTTTGAGTTCAAAATTAGTAATGTCAGCTACAAAATTAGTTTCCCATTGATGGCTTCCGGGCCGCATTTCGATCATCTCCCCTTCACCCGTGAAGTAGCCGTTTGGCCCTAATCTTTCGGGAAAGGTCATGGGGTTGTTGAAAATGAAATCCTCGTTTCTGAATAGATTGATTAGGAATGAGAAATTGTGAACGGTTGCGAACCGAGCCGGTTCCTGCCCGGAACCGTTAAAATGTTGATATTTGGAGTTTACAGGGACAGCGAAGAGTGAATTTCTTCCCCATTCGAAGCTATGTTTCTGACCGTCAGGAGTTTCTATAGTTGTGGACCCGCTACCCTCAATTATGTAGACCACTTCCTCATAAATGTGCTGCATCTGGTTTGAACTACTGCCGGGGGGTAATTCAAAGCAAAATATCGAATTAAAGTCGTCGCGGCCCTTAAGTAAGCAGACTGCGCCATGCATGCCATATCGATCCCAAGGGGCAACATCAATCTTCATGAGATTGATTCCGAAATCTTCGTGGACAGGGACGGGCTCCTTGTCGCACCAGTCGAGAAAGTTGTCGTGTAAGAATACGCGTGTTTGATTGTTAACAGCTTCGTCTGCCATCAAGCTTTCCTCCAAATTTATTCCTTATTATAGGCAATGTACGAACCTCCGATTGCGGGGTCAAATCCTCTGGGAAGAGGCTTAAAACTTTGAGCTAATATTCAGGCTAGAGGGGTTTGATCTTAATGGAAATTACTCGTATAAAATGATCAACTTTTGATTTGTAAGAGGGCACGCTAGAGGAAATTTCTGTATAACCTTGTGCGAAGGATTCATTAATGGTTATTAGAGATATCGATGGTAAAGCGTAAAACGTAAAAGGTTCTTTGGGTTGCTTTTAAGTAAAGTTTTGAGAGTTAGGGCGGTGCTTATTCCAAGTTCCGGTTTTATTAGGTAAGAGGTCCAATGGACTCTTTGTTAAGAGAATATCTCCCGATTCTTATATTTTTAGGAATTGCTGTCGGGTTGGCTTTAGTAATAGTTACCGCCTCTTACATTGTTGCCAAACAAAAACCTGACTCGGAAAAGGAATCACCATACGAATGCGGGTTTGCCCCGTTTAACGACGCTCGCCGCCAATTTGACGTTCGCTTTTATCTAGTCGCAATTTTATTCATTATCTTTGATTTAGAGGTTGCATTTTTATTTCCTTGGGCAATTTCGCTTGGGTCAATTGGCTTGCTTGGGTTTTGGTCGATGATGGTTTTTCTAGGAATTCTGACGATTGGTTTCATATATGAGTGGAAAAAGGGTGCGCTGGAATGGGAGTGATTGAACAAGGACAAAGTCAGGCGACTATTCTGAAAAATGTGACTGATGAAATTTCGGATAAGGGTTTCGTTGTCGCAAAGCTCGATAAACTCGTAAGTTGGGCGCAGTCTGGATCTCTTTGGCCTATGACATTTGGACTTGCATGTTGTGCGGTGGAAATGATGCACACCGCCGCAAGCCGTTACGACCTTGACCGGTTTGGTGTAGTGTTTCGACCGAGCCCCCGTCAATCAGACGTAATGATTGTTGCCGGAACCTTAACCAACAAAATGGCGCCAGCTTTGCGTAAGGTTTATGATCAGATGGCAGAGCCCCGCTGGGTTATTTCTATGGGATCTTGTGCAAATGGGGGCGGTTATTACCATTATTCGTATTCTGTTGTTCGGGGTTGCGACCGAATTGTTCCGGTGGACGTCTATGTGCCCGGGTGCCCCCCGACGGCTGAAGCGCTACTTTATGGCGTTTTGCAACTTCAGAAAAAAATCCGACGAACTAGTACGATTGCTCGTTGATCGACATTTGGCATAGGAATAATGAACAAAAACCTCCAGGAACTCGGAGATTATTTAAAGAATGCGTTGCCGGGCGCAGTAGAAAAGATCTCCGAGGATCACGACCAGCTGATTGTAGTTTGTAAGCAGGGTGGTATTGCATCATTTCTGACGTTTTTGCGGGATGATTCAAACTGCTTGTTTAAGGTGCTCCTAGATATTTGTGGTGTTGATTACCCTGAAAGAGAAAAACGTTTTGAGGTTGTCTATCACCTTCAAAGCTTACGTTTAAACCAACGAATTCGTGTAAAGGTGGAATGCAGCGACAGTGATATTATTCCCTCAGTCTCGGGCGTTTATAGCTCGGCAAATTGGTATGAAAGGGAAACGTACGATTTTTTTGGAATTATGTTTTCTGACCATCCAGACTTACGACGCTTGCTGACAGATTATGGGTTTGACGGGCACCCCCTCCGGAAAGATTTCCCTCTGACGGGGTATGTTGAGGTCAGGTACGATGAAGAACAAAAGCGTGTCGTCTATGAACCGGTAAAATTGACGCAGGCGTTCCGAAGCTTTGATTTTATGAGCCCCTGGGAAGGCGCTGAATATATTCTTCCCGGTGATGAGAAAGCGGACGATTCCGCTCAAGGGGACAACTGATGGCTGTCGCTGAAATTAAAAATTTAACTATGAACTTTGGTCCGCAGCATCCTGCAGCGCATGGTGTGTTGCGGCTCGTGCTGGAGATGGATGGTGAAATCGTTGAACGCGCTGACCCTCATATAGGATTGCTACATCGTGGCACAGAAAAGCTAATCGAAAATAAAACTTATCTTCAGGCGGTCCCTTACTTCGACCGGCTAGATTACGTATCCCCCATGTGTCAGGAACATGCTTTTGCTCTCGCTATAGAAAATTTACTCGGCATAACTCCTCCGTTGCGGGGACAATATATTCGTGTGCTTTATTCAGAAATTACGCGAATTTTGAACCATCTTCTCAATATTTCAGCTTTTGCGTTGGATGTCGGGGCTATGACCCCACTGTTGTGGTGGTTTGAAGAACGTGAAGTCCTCATGGAGTTTTATGAAAGGGTTTCGGGTGCGCGTCTCCATTCAGCTTATTTTCGACCGGGTGGTGTTCACCGCGACATGCCCGAAGGGCTCGCAGACGATATCATGGCATTCGTTGACCGCTTTCCAAAGATGATCGATGACGTAGAACATCTTTTGACTGAAAATAGGATTTTTAAGCAGCGCACCGTTGATATTGGTATTGCGACGGCCGAAGAGGCAATGGATTGGGGTTTTTCCGGGCCAATGCTTCGCGGTTCTGGGGTCGCGTGGGATCTACGTAAATCAGAGCCCTACGATGTTTATGGCAAGATGGATTTCGATATTCCAGTTGGTAAAAACGGTGACTGTTATGATCGCTACCTTCTTAGACTTGAAGAGATGCGCCAGTCATTGCGGATCATGAGGCAATGCCTAGAAGAGATGCCTGGTGGGGCTGTACGTTCCAACGATCCAAAGATTTCGCCTCCAAGGCGTGCCGATATGAAAACTTCGATGGAAGCTTTAATACATCACTTTAAACTTTATACCGAGGGATATCACGTGGAACCCGGCGAAACTTACACTGCCGTAGAGGCTCCCAAAGGTGAGTTTGGGGTATATGTGGTCTCTGACGGTAGTAACAAGCCGTATCGTTGCAAAATCAGGGCGCCGGGTTTTGCATTTTTGCAGGCGACCGATTTCTTGGGTCGAGGGTCCATGCTTGCGGATATCGTGGCTATTGTGGGTTCGATGGATATTGTTTTTGGCGAGATTGACAGATGACGGCCAATAACGAGCAACCCAAAGAATTTAGTTTTGATAAAAGCCATGATGGTGAAGCTCGTAAAATAATTGGACGTTATCCGGAAGGTAGACAAGCGAGTGCAGTAATACCGCTCTTGGATTTGGCTCAACGCCAGTACGGAGGTTGGTTGCCAACGGCCGCAATGAACCACGTTGCTGATGTTTTGGAAATGCCGGCAATTCGGGTTTATGAAGTTGCTAGCTTTTACACGATGTACAACCTTGACCCTGTTGGTGAAAACTTTGTTCAAGTATGCACCACTATACCCTGCGCATTGAAAGGGTGTGATATCGTTCTGGACTCCTGTCGAGATGAACTTGGTATCGATGTGGGTGAAACGACATCAGATAATAAGTTCACTTTGAGAGAGGTGGAATGTTTAGGAGCTTGTGTGAATGCGCCGATGATGCAGATCGGTGATGATTACTACGAGGATCTGGATGCTGAAAAGACGAAAGTCGTTCTAAAGGCATTACGTAATGGGGAGACACCAAAGCCAGGGCCTCAAGGTAAACGGAAGGGTTCTGAACCTGCAGCGGGTTTGACTTCTCTAACTGAGCGCAACGACAATAAAGGGGCTTAGGTAAGTAATTATGTTGAAGGACGCTGATCGAATATTTACTAACATATACGGTTTGGATGACTGGCGCCTTGAAGGCGCGCGCCAGCGAGGGGATTGGGATGGTACCAAAGAGATTATGGCCAAGGGCCGGGATTGGATCGTCGAAGAAGTAAAATCTTCTGGGCTACGAGGGCGAGGCGGTGCTGGTTTCCCCAGTGGTCTAAAATGGTCATTTATGCCGAAGGAGCCGACTGGGCGGCCTCATTATCTCGTAGTTAATGCTGACGAAGGGGAGCCCGGAACTTGTAAGGATCGCGACATGATGCGTAACGATCCTCATAAGTTAGTTGAAGGTTGCTTGCTCGCTGGATTTGGGATGGGGGCCGACGCTGCTTATATTTATATTCGAGGAGAATTCTATCGAGAGGCGGAGCACTTACAACATGCCATTGACGAGGCATATGAAGCCGGTTTGATTGGTAAAGACGCTTGTGGTTCTGGCTACAACTTTGATGTTTATCTGCATAGGGGTGCGGGTGCCTATATTTGTGGAGAAGAAATGGCCCTCATCGAGAGCCTTGAGGGTAAAAAGGGAATGCCGCGTTTGAAGCCGCCCTTTCCTGCTGTTATGGGGCTTTATGGTTGCCCAACAACAGTAAATAATGTTGAGACTATAGCGGTCGTTGCAACAATATTGCGTCGGGGTGGCGACTGGTTTTCCTCTTTCGGTCGGGAAAATAATACTGGAACAAAGGTTTTCTGTATTTCTGGGCACGTTAATAACCCGTGTAATGTCGAAGAGGAAATGGGTATTCCATTGAAGGAGCTTATTGAAAAGCATGCAGGAGGTGTGGTTGGCGGCTGGGATAATTTGAAAGCGGTTATTCCAGGCGGTGCGTCTGTTCCGCTCTTACCTAAATCTGACTGTGATACCGTTTTGATGGATTACGATTCATTGAAAGAGGTTCGGTCGGGGCTGGGTACTGGGGCCGTTATCGTGATGGACAAATCAACAGACGTTATTGCAGCAATCGCGCGATTGTCAAAATTCTACAAACACGAAAGCTGCGGTCAGTGCACACCATGTCGGGAGGGAACCGGTTGGATGTGGCGTGTGATGGAGAGGCTGGTTGTCGGTGATGCAGAGATAGATGAAATAGATATTTTACTAGATGTTGCGAGTCAGGTTGAAGGCCATACGATTTGTGCGCTCGGTGACGCTGCCGCCTGGCCAATTCAGGGTTTAGTGCGGCATTTCCGCGACGAGATTGAGGACCGCATCAACAATCGTCAACAAAGTACCGAAGTGGCCGCCTGAGTGGATTAGAAAAATGCCAAAACTTACTATAGATGACGTGGAGATTGAAGTTCAGGACGGTATTACGGTTCTTCAGGCTTGTGAAATCGCTGGAGTGGAAATCCCAAGGTTTTGCTATCATGAGCGGCTTTCGGTTGCCGGCAATTGCCGAATGTGTCTGGTAGAGGTATCCCCTGGACCTCCTAAGCCGGCTGCATCCTGTGCATTGCCTGTTGGTGAGGGTATGATCGTTAAAACCAATTCCCCCATGGTTAAGAAGGCTCGAGAGGGGGTTATGGAGTTTCTGTTAATAAATCATCCGTTGGATTGTCCAATTTGTGACCAGGGCGGAGAGTGTGATTTACAGGATCAGGCTATGGCTTATGGGGCGGGTAATTCGCGTTATGAAGAGAATAAACGTGCGGTTCGCGACAAAGACCTTGGACCCTTGGTAAAAACGCAAATGACACGCTGCATTCATTGTACGCGTTGTGTTCGTTTTGCAACCGAAGTTGCGGGTGTCCAGGAGCTAGGAGCGACCGGACGCGGCGAAAGCATGGAGGTTGGAACTTATATTGAAAAGGCTCTCACCTCAGAACTCTCTGCTAATATTATAGATCTTTGTCCTGTTGGCGCATTAACATCAAAACCTTACGCCTTTGTCGCGCGTCCCTGGGAGCTTGCCCGGACTGAAACGATTGATGTTTTAGATGCGGTCGGTAGCAATATTCGCGTTGACTCCCGCGGTTCAGAGGTTCTGCGTGTTCTCCCTGTTCTAAACGAAGATATAAATGAAGAGTGGATCTCCGATAAGACACGTTACGCATGCGATGGTTTGAAGCGTCAGCGTCTAGATACCCCCTATGTTCGGCGTGATGGTTCTTTGCAGTCGGCTAGTTGGGATGAAGCATTTGCTGCAATAGCTGAAAACATTAAGGACAAAGAGGGTTCAAAGGTAGCTGCGATTGCCGGTGATCTTGTGGATTGTGAATCAGTCATGGCTTTAACCGATTTGATGGAGGGGCTGGGCTCCCCCCACACTGATTGCCGACAAGATGGAGCTAAATTAGATGCGACGGTGCGCGCGTCTTATATCTTTAATTCAAAAATTGTTGGCATTGAAGATGC
>CAYZDH010000003.1:0-42511 GCA_964477025.1 uncultured Rhodospirillaceae bacterium
CACATGTTTGCGCGTCGTCAAATGGCCGAGATCAACCCGTATTTGGGCTTTGGCCGGTCGCCTTGGCAGGGGATCTCCGTAGCGCTGTCGTCAAGGAAGGTATTCGTAAAGTAGACATCTGGACTGGTCGCTATAATCTTGTTCGTGCAAACTGGTCGATAGACCCCATTGACCCGTTTTTAAATATTAATCGACCATCGGATCTTGCCGAAGCTGAAAAAGTTCTTCGCGCTAACTTGACGTACCCAGGGTCTAGGTAGTTTTATCGAGGATATGGAAAAGAACCGAGAAGGAACTCCTGCTTTAAAGATACTCCTCGGCGCTGCGGTTGCTCTTGGCCCCGGTAAAGTTGCGTTATTGGAGGCTGTCGATCAGACAGGATCTATTACTGGAGCGGCCCGCGAGATGGGGATGTCTTATAGGCGCGCTTGGAAGTTAATTGAGGCAATGAATTGTGATTTCAAGTCACCTCTAGTTATTACCAATGCTGGTGGTTCAGGCGGTGGCGGTGCACAAGTTACACCTGCAGGATTTGATGCGTTGACGCGTTACCGCTCTATGGAAGAAAAAGCCGGTCAAGCGGTCCGGAAAGAAATTTCAGATTTTTCTAGGCTTCTACATCCAGCAGCTAAAAGCTAATTCGAGAATTATTCAGCGGCAGCTGCTTTTGCGCTTTCAATTCTCGCTGCACAAAATTTAAACTCAGGAATTTTCCCAAAAGGGTCGAGCTGTGGGTTGGTTAGGAAGTTTGCTGGAGCCTCCGCATAACAAAATGGGATAAATATGACGCCCTGCGGGACAGCACGATCAACTCTTGCCTTAAGTTCCAAAATGCCGCGACGTGTCGCAACCCGGACCATTTCTCCAGGTTTAACCCCAATATCTCGCATGTCCCGTGTATTTAGACAGGCGACTGCCTCTGGCTCAATGGCATCAAGAATGCTGGCCCGTCTAGTAATTGCGCCGGTATGCCAGTGTTCTAGCTGGCGTCCTGTTGTCAGGACCATTGGATATTCTTCATCCGGAAGTTCAGCAGGAGGAACTATATCAGCGGCGACCATTTTTCCCCTGCCTGAAACAGTGGGGAAACCATCGCCGAATACAATTTCGTTGCCCGGGACATTGGGTCCATCACAGGGGTAGGTCACGGCGTTTTCACGGTTTACCCTTTCCCATGTAATATTCTTCATTGAGGGCATGATTTGTGCCATCTCGGTAAAAACCTCGCGTGGGTGTGTATAATTCCAATCCAATCCCATGCCACGCGCCAACTCTTGGATAATCCACCAGTCTTGTTGGGTTTCCCCTTGAAGGGGTAAAGCACGCCTTCCCATCTGCACCTGGCGATTTGTATTGGTGACGGTTCCGTCTTTTTCTGGCCAGGCCGAAGCAGGTAGGACCACGTCAGCGTGGAACGCAGTTTCTGTCAGGAAGATATCCTGCACGACCAGTACTTCTAAAGCTGAGAGTGCTTCGCGGGCATGCTGCGCATCTGGGTCTGACATCGCCGGGTTTTCACCCATAACATACATACCCTTAATTCTGCCGGCATGAACCTCATCCATGATCTCGACAACGGTGAGGCCTCGTTCAGGGTCGAGCTCTGTGTTCCAGAATTCTTCAAATCTGGACCGAATGTCTTTTTCGGTTACGAGTTGGTAGTCTGGGAAGAACATTGGCACTAGACCGGCATCGGATGCACCCTGCACATTATTTTGTCCGCGTAAGGGGTGAAGCCCTGTTCCTGGACGGCCAACCTGCCCCGTCATAAGAGATAGGTCGATTAGACATCGCGCATTATCGGTACCGTGAATATGCTGTGAAATACCCATTCCCCAGAAAATGATTGAAGCTTTTGATTTTGCGTAGGTTCGGGCAACGGTACGCAATGTTTCAGCGCTAATACCGCAAACCTCTGACATCCTCTCGGGAGGGAAGGCTGCGAGATGGTCCTTAAGTTGCTGGAAACCATCTGTATGAGCCTGGATATATTGCTCGTCATACAGGTTCTCTTCGATGATCACGTGCATAATGGCGTTAAGCATTGAAACATCGGTGCCTGGCTTAAATTGCAGCATATGAGTTGCGTGGCGTTTTAACGCTTGGCCTCTGGGATCCATGACAATCAGAGTCTTGCCATCCCTTACAGCCTGCTTGAAGAAAGTGGCTGCAACTGGGTGATTTTCCGTTGGGTTTGCGCCAATCACCATAATGACTTCGGCATCCCGAACGGCTGTAAATGGGGCCGTAACGGCACCAGATCCAATACATTCCATTAAGGCAGCTACGGAAGATGCATGGCAAAGCCTGGTGCAGTGATCTACATTATTTGTTCCAAACCCAGTGCGGACGAGTTTCTGGAAAAGATAGGCTTCCTCGTTTGATCCCTTGGCCGAACCAAAACCTGCCAAGGACCCCCCGCCATTTTGTTCGCGAATTTGACGCAATCCACCAGCTGCGCGTTCAATAGCTTCTTCCCAACTTGCTTCACGAAAGTGGGTTAATGGATTAGATGGGTCTATATCTTCGAATGCATTTTTTGTTACATTGTCCCTGCGAATAAGGGGCACCCTTAAGCGGTGAGGGTGATGTACGTAATCAAATCCAAAACGGCCTTTGACGCAAAGCCGATTTTCATTTGCTGGTCCTTCGCGACCAGTCACATATAAAAGTTTTTCGTCTTTTAAGTGATAGGTGAGTTGGCAACCAACCCCACAATAGGGGCAAACTGAATCTATTTTTCGATCAGCTTTCACGCGACCTGGATTTTTGTTTGAGGTTACAGATTTGGGCAAAAGTGCGCCAGTGGGGCAGGCTTGAACACATTCACCGCATGCAACGCAGGTACTGTCTCCCATTGGGTCGTCAAGGTCGAAAACGATTTTTGCTTTTGATCCGCGCTTTGCCATACCGATTACATCATTGACTTGGACGTCACGGCAGGCGCGCACGCATAACGTGCAGTTAATACAAGCGTCCAAATTAACAGCCATGGCAGGATGGCTTGAATCAGCACTTGGCATTTCCTTTTTTGGGAAGCGACTTGAGTCTACACCAACGTCCTCCGCCCATTGCCAAAAACGGGAATCGTAATCGTGGTGTTTGGTTCGATCAGGTTGGTCCGCGACTAGAAGCTCAAAAACCATTTCACGAGCTTTTTTGGCACGTTTGCTGGCGGTTATAACCTTCATACCCGCGTTTGGCTTACGAATGCACGAAGCGGCTAAAACGCGTTCACCCTCAATTTCGACCATACATGCGCGGCAGTTGCCATCTGGCCGGTAACCTGGTTCCGGCGCGTAACACAAATGCGGAATTTCTGTACCAACACGTTTTGCGACCTGCCAGATAGTCTCCCCGGGCTCGGTGATTACGGTTTTTCCATCTAGCGTGAACTTAATCTTGTCTGCCATTACATCCGCCTGAAACAAACTTTACTTTCAACCTAGTTTCCGTTGGTCGAAGGGTCAATTGAAGTATTGTCCCTCAATAAAGATTATCTAAATTCTGAGTGTCCAAGCCTTTTGGGTTTGGATCTCATCGACACCGTATTCCGTTCACAAAAATTTCATGTGTTTCATGATAATTAAATTCTAAAGTGATTCTGTTATTCAAATCCAAAAAGACGTGCCGGATTGTCGACTAGAATTTGTTGCCGCGTTTTTTCGTCATTAGCCCAGCTCATAAACTGATCCAATAAAGTCCCATCATTCGGAATTGCGACCATTGAATTAGGGTGAGGCCAGTTCGTGCCCCAAACAAGGCGGTCGGGCCGGGTATTGATAAGTCTTTGGGCGAACGGTGACATATCTTCATAGGGCGGGCCCAATACGGATAATCGATACCAACTGCAGATTTTAGCCCAGCAATGGTCAGTCTCTCTGAGTAAGTCTAATAAAGTCTGGAAGCTTGGGCTGTTAATAGCGTCGGCCCCTCGAACCCGAGCTAAATGATCAAACAAAATGTTATTTGATAATTTCCGAACCCTTGGTGCCAATTCAAGAATTTCTTCAATATTGGTTAGGTGGATAAGGGTTGTCCATCCCAGCTCTTTCATCAGCGGCGCCACTCTCTCTAATTCATCCAAGCGGATTGCTCCGGGCGAAAAGCTAGACAGTCTAATCCCACAAAAATTTTTTGAGACAAGAAACTCTAGATTCTTTTCAAGCGCGTCGCGTGGCATTGCCGCAATGCCACGGATGGAGCCTTCAGAACGTTCTAACGCATCAACTGTTACAGGATCGATGCTGCCGTAATCACGTGCTTGCACCAAGATGGAACGTTCTATGCCAAGCACATCAAGCATATTTTTGTATTGTTCGTAACTAGTCTCCGGGCCGTCGCCGTTGTCTGGGTTGATAGGAAATAGCGAGAAAGGTCCGTAGAGATGGGCATGAGTATCACAAGTAAGAGGTGGAGGCTGTATTTTCGGGTTGTTAGGATTCCAATCCGGCCCGTTAATTAGATCATTCATTTAATATCTTCAGGAAAATATTTGAAGACTGAATTGAGGCCGTTTGTGGCGGCCTGACCCAGGCCACAAATTGAAGCGTCTTGCATTACTGTTGACAGTTCCTTGAGGAGAGGCTTATCCCAGGTCTTGTTTTCAAGAAGCTGTACAGCTTTTTCGCAACCGTTGCGACAGGGAGTGCATTGGCCACAGCTTTCATCCTCGAAGAACTTTAGAAGGTTTAGAGCGACGTCACCGGTGTCATCCTCCTCCGACAAAATAATAACAGCAGCTGAACCTATTAGGCATCCATATTGCTCAAGAGTACCAAAATCCAGTGGTTCTTGATCCATGCTAGCCGGGAGAATGCCACCTGAAGCGCCACCAGGCAGGTAACCCTTAAAGTTATGCCCATCTTGCATGCCGCCACAATATTCATCAATAAGGTCACGAACTGTGATCCCAGCGTCGGCAATTTTAACGCCGGGGTTCTTGACGCGTCCCGACACGGAGAATGTTCGTTGACCTTTTGACCCGTTGCGACCTTTTTGGGTGAACCAGCTAGACCCTTTTTGAACGAGGTCTCGGATCCAGTAGAGAGTTTCAACATTGTGGATCAAAGTGGGACGACCAAACAAGCCTACCTGAGCAGGGAAGGGCGGCTTATGACGGGGTAACCCCCTCTTACCTTCAATTGATTCCAGCATCGCGGATTCTTCACCGCATATGTAAGCACCGGCGCCACGACGCAAATGGATACGTCCGGGCTCTAACAGGTCGCCCGACTCAAGCTTAGAAATTTCCCGAAGAAGGATTTTGCGAATATCGGGATATTCGTCGCGCAAGTATATATAAATATCTTGTGCTTCGACGGCCCAAGCCCCGATCAACATCCCTTCGAGGAAGCGGTGAGGGTCGCGTTCTAAAAACCAGCGATCTTTAAAAGTGCCAGGTTCCCCTTCGTCTGCGTTCACGGCCATAAGTCGAGGGCCTTCCTCCGCTCGGACAAACTCCCATTTGCGTCCAGCGGGAAACCCCGCCCCACCTAGACCCCGCAACCCAGATTCGTTGAGAATTTCAATGAAATTTTCTGGTGTGTGGGCCCCGCTTATGCACTCGCGGAATAATTGATAACCACCGTGTGTTTGGTATTCATGTAATTTGATGTAGTCTGGCAAACTCCGGCTTATTTTTTTCTCTCCAGCAGCTTCGAGCACTACAGCAGCTGTTGCAGGGGCAAATTGGGCGTGACCAATAGCTACTGCGGGCGCCTTGTCGCAGGCACCCATGCAGGGCGCTCGAAGAATTCGAATTTCAGTGGGGACATCTTTTGAAAGGGTGGAGATTAGTTCTTCTGCGCCAAACATTTCGCATGTGACGCTATCGCATACACGTATCGTAATTGGTGGGGGACGTTTGGTGTCATCATTAACTATGTCAAAGTGCGCATAAAAGGTTGCCACTTCATATACTTCTGTTAGAGCAATTTTCATTTCCTCTGAGAGGGCGACGAGATGTTCTGCGGATAGGCAATCGTATTTGTCCTGTATCAAATGCAGATATTCAATCAGTAAGTCCCGACTACGCAGATTATCGCCGAGAAGATCGAGAATTTGATCATGTGCGTTCGAGTCAAGCTGACGACCTTTGGGGTGCGCTGCTCCTCTCCCCCCACGCCCTGGATGGGAATGTCTCTTTACAGATTTATCTTTGGCCATTTTTTTGATCTTACCTAACCTGGCGTGTCATCAATTTTTTGCTCTGTGGATTAGTTGGTACCTATTACAGCACAATAATTACAGAGAAATCCGGTATATTGCCATTGTTACTAATGATTTTCTTCTAATAAAATTAAGGAAATCACATCACCATTTATCAATTCTTTTCCCCGATTCTCAAAATTGACCGTAATGCGATTGTCGATTGCCGATTGGACTTGGCCAACACCCCAATCTTCATGTTGGGGGTGACGGACTAAAACGCCAGGTACAAGTTCTTCATTCATTATATTCTCCGGAGTCTCTCTTAAATTAGACTATCGAAAACTATTAGAGTAGCCATGTTCGATATTCTGTTTGATCTGCTGCAGTTAGCTCGTAAATGGAAAAAATGGATACCCGAGTTTGGTCTCATATGTTTCCGAATTAGTTCGCTTGCCGCGATTCCAGGCTGGAAAAAATACCCACCATCCGGCGCAGATCAGGCCTAAATTCGTTAAAATTAAGTTTTACGCCTCGATTAATTTAACTGCAACTTTGGAAATGAAAAGAAATTCGTCTGAAAATCTCACTTTTAGGCTGTTTTTGTAGATTTGGGGATGGCACTTGAAGTCGGGGGAGCTGGTTCATATACTCCGCGCCGAAATCTGAGCGTCTGGAGGTGACATGCCACCCAAACTACCCAAGAATTACAGGCCATCAGCAAAAGAGCCTTTTATGAATGCTAAGCAGCGCGAGTACTTCCGGCAACGCCTATTGCGTTGGCGGAGTGAACTCCTTCGAGAAACCAATCAAACGCTCCAAAATCTTCAGGAAGATTCTCTTCAGGCCCCAGATATAGCCGACCGGGCATCAGCTGAAACCGACCGAGCAGTCGAATTAAGAACAAGAGATCGCGAACGTAAACTGGTTCAAAAGATTGATGAAGCCCTCAAACGGATTGAAGAAGGAGAATACGGTTACTGTGAGGAAAGTGGTGAGCCAATCGGGTTGCGTCGTCTTGAGGCGCGCCCGATAGCGACGCTCAGCTTAGAGGCACAAGAGCGCCATGAACGCTTGGAACGAATTTATCGAGACGAATAATCCAACTAATTTGAAATCTGTCTTCTCTATCAATCCCGAATATCCTGCAGAAACCAGTCGGTCGGGATTTCCTTGCCGAGCTTTCGTCCGATGCATGTTTTGTAAACGTGGCCGCCTACGGACGAAAATTGTAAGCCCTGGTTTCCGACGTTTCTATAAAATGTAACCTGTTCCCTGCTAGTTCGACCTAGAGAGGGGTCTGCAATTAAAGCCGCAAAGTCAGGCTTGTCTCCACCCTTGCCGCGATCATTGAATTCCGGATCATCTCCACCAAACCCTGGGTTGGGGTTTTTCTGAGGTATACGTTTCATTTCCTCCGTAGTTCCGCCGATAAAGGCGGCTGGACTAAGACCGCGCTCCGCTTGAAACCGCTCTGTTTGTTTCATTTGAAGGCCGGCTGTCCCCTGACGGATAACAACATCAAACTTATCAATTACGGCGTCGCTTATTTCTCGGCGTCCAAGGTTAGTTACGTGCATACCTGGCTCAATCCAATCCGGGTCGTAGACCGGCACCATTGAGTCTGTGCAGGTTGATAATATATCGCAGCCACTCACCGCTTCTTTCGGGTTGTCGACGGCAACAACTTCAAAGTTCATTTTTTCATTCATTTCTTCAGCATATTCTTCGCGGTGTTCTGGTGTAGGGCTATAAATTTTACATTGTTGGATATTCCTCACACAGGCGAAGGCCTCAAGAAAAGTTCTGGCCATCCCTCCTGAGCCCAGCATTCCTACCACATGGGAGTCTTCACGAGATAGATACTTTACGCCGATCCCAGCGCCGCCACCGACACGCATATGTTGAATGTGCCCGTCATTAATAAAAGCTAAAGGCTCGCCATTATTAGTATTAATGAGTAGGACAATGCCGCAATAGGTGCCCGGTTCGCGGCAATATTTTTCTTCCGTCCAGTTCCCACTTTGATCTTCCGGCCAATACATCACATCGGATTTCATACGGATAGCAAAGAACCCGTCATTGGCCCCTTCCATAGTACCCCAGCGAAAATATCCGTCTTCACGTTCTGCTGGCATGTACATATCAATTCGCGGGCGGTGGATAGCGCCGCCAGCCGGGAGTTTTTTAAAGGCCTCTTCCTGCACGCGGATGCAGTCCGACATTTCCAGTACGTCGGCGACAATTGCATTATTGATGATGAGCATCAGGCTTTCCCTAAAATTTATAAATTCACGATATCAAACAAGCGGAAGGAGCCCAAGGGGTAGTGCTGGAATATTGGATTGAAGGGTCGATAAAAGCCTCCCAACACTTCAATTAATCCTATATTCCACACGCTCCGATAGCCTGGTAATGGGGACGCTAATTGAGTTTTTTAGGCTCGCTGACGGCTAATGCGGCGTTAGGTATTGCTCTTGAATATATTCGATTGCAAAACACCAGACTGATTCAAAACTTTGGCAAAAGACATGTTCAACTATTTTCGTAGACCCTCTAGGTTAAATTTAATTCTTATCAACGCAAAAATTTTAAAGCTTGAAGTGGTGTCGAACTTCTTCGGGGAATAATTCTTCTACTTCGAGTTTCCTGTGTAAGGTCCCCTGCTCGTATCCAAACTGAAGGAACGCTTCCAGCGTCTTGCGGTTCGATTCAATTCCATAGGGCCACTGTTCTTTCCCAAACATTTTCCGGTTGTTTTCGAGACCATCATAATATGACCAGGCGAAGGGGAGTTGAGATACGGTAAAGTTTGCGATTCTTTGAAAGCTACGCTCTTTGGCTTCCTCAAATGCGGTCATCATGTTTTGGGCAATCCAAGGCTCTTTCTCAAAAATATCACGGCGGATCGCGATCGTGTGCATGATCGGAAAAATACCCGTTTCATTGAAGTAGTCTTCCTCTTCTTTCCGATAATTTGGGTAGAGCTGGGAGACGCGTGGATCTCCGGCAAGAAACTCTCTGGGCGGGCGGGCTGAAAAGGCTGCATCCAGATCACCGTCAAACATCATCTGCATCAGTGATCTATCTGTTACAATAGTGAGGTCAATATCGTCAGGAAGGTTTAACTTAGAGGCTTCCTGACGTCCCGGGTCATTAATACCTGATTGAAACCAAGTTGCACTTTTGAGCGGTACCCCTCCGGTATGTTCCATCCATCCTCGCGTATAAATTCCGGCTGTCTGGCCCCACTCTGGAACACCTATCCGCTTGCCTTTTAAATCGGCTGCGGTTTTGATTGGACCATCCTTGAGCATGTAAATCGACGAGTGACGGAAAACGCGTGACGGAAAAATTGGGATCAAGACAAAGGGGGCATCGCCGCGTGAAATCCACGAGGTACTCATGCCCATCGAAATTTCAGAGATATGCCATTCCTGGCTAAACAGAAAGCGATGAAAGATCTCTTCAGGTCCATGATTAATCACAGTGAGGTCAATTCCTTCAGGCTTCACGCTACCGTTTGCCATATCCTGAACATGATCATATTGGTTTATCGCCATGGTCAGTTTGATGTCCGCCATTTTAATCTCCGTAATTTTAGTTTTGTGTCCCGCGTTTGTACCGGACCACGCTGAAAAGCGCTAGGGTAACTGGGACTTTTTGATTGTTTCCCATATGCGTTGTGCTGTCGCTGGCATTTCTATGTCCGTGACACCTAACGGCCCTAGAGCATCCAAAATAGCACTAATCACTGCCGGCGTGGCGCCTACTGTCCCACCTTCGCCAGCCCCTTTTACCCCAATGGGGTTGGACTGACACGGAACCTCGTGAAAAGCCATTTCAAACGATGGTAGCGTATCCGCGAAAGGCATCGCATAGTCCATCAGTGACCCCGTAACCAACTGCCCAGAATTTTCATCGAAGACAACATCTTCTGTCAGGGCCTGTCCGACACCTTGGGCTATGCCCCCATGAATTTGTCCGTCGGCAAGCATTGGGTTGATAACGACACCAATATCGTCAACGACAGCATATTTATCGAGAACCAGCGTGCCTGTTTCTGGGTCAATGTCGACCTCGCAAATATGGCATCCATTTGGGAAGCTAGGCTGAAGTGCGGCGTAAGCCCCGGTACCATCAAGGCCAACGCCGAGTTCTGAAGGTATCCCAGAAGGCCTAAAGGATGCCTTTGCAATCTCGGTGATTGGCATTGACCGGTCCGTGCCGGCTATTGTGAAAATGCCATCGAGGAACTCGATGTCATTGACATCAGCTTCCATGAGGTGGGCGGCAAACTTTTTACCATTCTCGATTACGGCATCGGCAGCATGCCGCATGGCGCTCCCGCCTAGAACCATACTCCGCGACGCCACGGTACCTCTTCCGGCAGCAACGCTTGTGGTGTCTCCTTGTTCAAGTTGGATGGTGTCGAAGGGGATACCCAGCCAGTCTGAAACCATCTGCGCGTAAACCGTCGCATGCCCTTGGCCATGACTAAAAGTTCCAGCGAAAATAGTACAGGACCCGCTAGGATCAAATTGGATGTCAGCGCGTTCATTAAAATTTCCACAGTCATCAATATAGTAGGAGATACCAATACCGCGCTTGAGGCCCTTTTTCTCACTTGCGGCCTTCCTTTTCGAAAACCCAGTCCAATCTGCAAGCCCCAGGCACTTCTCCATTACCCCTACAAAGTCACCCGAGTCATATATGAACCGTGTATCAGTCGTGTAGGGAAGGGCACTTGGTGCGATCATGTTCCGTCGGCGCAACTCAACGCGGTCTATACCAGTAGCAATCGCGGCCTTGTCTATCAGTCGCTCTATTGCATAAATGCCTTCCGGCCTCCCAGCGCCCCTGTAGGCTGAGGTTGGTGTCGTGTTGGTGAAGACGTGACGGCTAGAGATATCAATTTCCGGTATGTCATACACTGAGGTTGCAATACGTAATGAAAAGACCGCTGGAATGTACCCTGACCCCGGAACATAGGCGCCGGCGTTTTGCATCGCCCTCCAACGCAGTGCGATAAACTTGCCGTCTTTATCGAGTGCGAGTGACCCTTCAAGAATTTGGTCGCGTCCTTGGTTATCAGTCAGCATGGCTTCCGACCGGTCGCCAATCCACTTGACCGGTCGTCCTACCCTTTTTGAAGCCCAAAGCACTAAACCATCTTCGGGGTAGGTGGCGCCCTTCATACCAAAGCCGCCCCCAACATCCTTAGAAATAACGCGCAGCCGAGACTCCGGGATTTTTAAAACATGCGCAGCGATAGAACTCCGCGTCATATGTGGGCCCTGCCCGCTACTATAAAGAGTATAGCGGTCGTCGGCTTCGTTGTAGTCACCTATTGTGCCGCGTGGCTCAATAGAGACGCATGCCAATCGGTTGTTTCTGAGTTTCACCTCAACGATGTGAGCGGATTGCTCAAACGCTTTAGCACTTGCCCTTTCATCACCAAAATGAATTTCGGTTGCAATATTTTTGGCGGCACCCTCGTGGATCAAGGCAGCACCTTGGGAGACCGCCGCCTCTACTGTCATTATGGCATCCCGGGTTTGCATAGTCGCAGTGACTAATGCCGCAGCGTCGCGTGCTTGTCTTTCTGTTTCCGCGATGACTAGGGCAATCCGTTCCCCACAAAACCTTACTATATCATACACGATGATTGGCTGTTCGGTTTGAAACCCTTCCGATAACCCCATCATCTGGGGTAAATAATTTGGCGGGATGCCGCCGATTTCATCATCCCGAGCATCGGCGCCAGTGAGGACTGCGATCACGCCGGGAGCTTCTTCCGCACCCTGGGTATCTATCGCGGAGATAATAGCATTGGGCACCTGAGCATAAACTATAGCTGCGTGCGCCATGTGAGGTAGGTTAATATCGTCTACGTAGGTGC
Source organism: uncultured Rhodospirillaceae bacterium (assembly GCA_964477025.1). Classification (GTDB taxonomy): domain Bacteria; phylum Pseudomonadota; class Alphaproteobacteria; order MPNO01; family UBA2964; genus UBA2964. Next base: position 12,053 of record CAYZDH010000003.1, read on the forward strand.
CACGCCCAGTTAAAAAACGAGGGTCTTCAGTTCTCGGTACAGATTGCCCCACACCAAATTTCATCGGAAGAAACTCCTACTATTTACGCTTTTTATTTTAGCAAATTTTAGCGGACTCGAAATCCCTTACTAAGGTTATTCAGCAACAGTGAACTCGGTTCCAGATTGGTTCGGTAAAATAGAATTAAACTGACCTTAGCGGGATGACCACTTTCCAGCGAGGGGTCCTTGCAGGGAAACTTTAACCAGCGCACTATCTTGTTAGAATTCTGAGAGGTAGGCATGGGTAAAACTAATAAAACCCAAGGTACAGAGATAGAAAAAGCTCCTGGGTTTGCAAAGAATCCGGATAAAATTCTTGAGTTTGAAGCTAGTCCTCGGCGCATTCGCATTAAATTTAATGAGAGGGTGGTAGTTGACTCCATTAATGTGATGCTCATGCGGGAGGGTGGGCATGTCCCTGTGCTCTATTTTCCAATGAAGGATGTTCAGATGGATTTATTTGTTCCTACACATCACTCGACGCATTGCGGGTATAAGGGGGACGCTTCCTATTGGACGATCTCGGTAGGAAATAGAACCGAAGAAAATGTGATGTGGTCCTATCGTAACCCATACTATGAGATGCTGAGCATCAAAGATTATGTAGCTCTATATTGGGATCGTATGGATGAATGGTGGGAAGAGGATGAACAAATATTTGGTCACGCCCGGGATCCAAAAAAGCGCCTCGATACGGTTCCCTCGCATCGGCCGGTTAAAGTTGTACTAGGTGGTGAGGTTGTATCTCAAACAACTAGGGCGATCTTTGCATTTGAAGGAAACCACCCCTTGCGATTTTATATTCCCAAGTCTGATGTAAGGATGGACTTATTAACACCGACGGCAACAACTTCTGTATGCCCTTATAAGGGGCGCGCTGGTTACTTTGCAGCCATGATAAATGGAACTGTCTATAACGATATCGCGTGGTGCTATTTCGAAACTCTGCCGGAGTGCCCACGCATCAAAGACCTTATCTGTTTCTTTAACGAGAATGTCGATGCTCTATTTCTAGATGGAAAAGAATTAGCCAAGCCAGAAACTAAATGGCGTAAATAGCAGATTAAATTTTTGCTAGCTTTGGCATCACTTCTTCGTGGAACAGTTTAAAGGATCGCATTGCATCCTCAAGAGTCATTGAACCAAAGAATAAGTAAGCTAGAAGATAGTTAATCCCGAGCATACCTGCCTGCTGGGTGATTTCGGAGATGACAGTTTCGGGACTCCCGGCAATCACCATTCTGCTTTCCTCCCAACTTTCATAGGATATCCCGCGATGCACGTTCAGCCGCTTGGTGAACTCTGTATCACCATGCCGCATTCGCAGCCAATTCAAGTTCCTTATGTGATGCTCGAGTGCAGGCTTGGCGACCCGACGCGCATCCTCATCGGTCTCTGCGACATAAATATGACGTAGTTGGCCGATTGCCGCTCCGCCAGGGAATTCGCTTTTTGGCTGAGTGGGACCACCACGTTTCTTTAATGCAGCTATATAGGCATCGATATTTTCCTTTGCTTCTGGAATAGGGCCATTAGAAGTGAAATGCATCCCTTGTTCGCCAGCCCATTTGGCGCCGACAGTGTTAGACGACCCGTACCAGTAAGGCGGTAACGGATCTTGATACGGGCGGAGTGACATCGGGACATCAGAATAAGAAAAATATTGCCCTTCATAACTAAAAACATCGTTGCCTAATGCCTTATTTAGGCAGGCGTAAGCATCAAAGAATATGTTTCGAGAGTCGTCATGATCAACTCGATGGAAATTTAGCTCAAAGGGAGATACCCCACGACCAACGCCAACCTCTAGCCGGCCTTTGCTGATGTGGTCCAACATGCAAATTTCTTCGGCAAGGCGGAGCGGTGTGTAAAGCGTTAAAAGGTATACTAACGGTCCTATATGAATTTGTTTAGTGGCCCTGGCAACCATACTCAGATAAATGCTGGGTGCCGGACACATGTTCAGAGGTGAGGAGTGATGCTCTGCAACATGCAGGCAGTAAAACCCGGCTCTGTCTGCCGCCTGCACAAATTCAATACGTTCGTCAAACTGCTGTGCTAGCGGACGGTCGTCGGCGCGGTCAATGTGATCAAACAGCCCAAATTTCATGTTTTATTCCGAATGTTTTCCAACTTGCCAGCCAGAAGCTGCAAGATGCCGTGTCGCGAAGTCGAGTGGCTCCTGCTCGAGATTTGTTGCTAGGGTATCGTTGAACCGGTTTAGCCAACCAAATAGGCAGATGACCCCGACGATCTCAATGATTTGGTCGTCGTCGAAGTAGTTCTTTAGGTTTTTGATATCGGCGTCCGACACCATATTAGGAGTGGCGCCAGCTCCCTGAGCAACGTTAAGCGCCGCTTTTTCTGCATCACTGAAAAGGTCGCTGCGTTCATATTCAAATATAGCATCAATTTTTTCTTCGGTTTTACTCTTTGATTTGTTGGCTGAACCAGCAGTATGAGCCATGCAGTACTGGCAGCCTGCCGCCTGGCTTGCGATATGAGCGACCAACCATTTTAGGTCTTGAGGTACGCGTCCTGGGACACCCACTACTTCTCGTGATAGTCGTGAAAAGGCTCGCAACATTTCTGGACGGCGTCCCATAAGAAAGAAGCTATTTGGCACGAATCCTAGTGCTTGTTCCGCCCGTTCAAAAACATCCTCTAAATCTGATAATTCTTCCCGACTTTTAGGTGTTACACGAGGCATCTAATTTCTCCAAGGCAAACATTGATCTGATCGTTATTATACGATGCAACAAAAATTTAGGGCATACTATGGCTTCAACGCATATGGTAAAATAACTTTGGTTCATAGACCAAGCTTGAAAGCCTAAATAGGAAAGATAAATAGTTGTCAGTAGGCAGGATCAGGAGCCCTTATTTGGCGTTTAAAGACTTAGCCCCGCTATCATCAAGAAAATTAGCATGAGGATCCTGAGAGATTATGCCCTATATTGATGATGAAGACATTCGTCGTCTGACAGGAATGAAAGATAGTGCAGAGTATGAGCTTGATCTTTGCGGTCTTGATTTAGCACATTCAATTGCTAGCGTTGAACGAATGATTGAGCGCAGTCGTTTTCAAAAACCTCGTACGGTTATTATCAAGATTGATCGAGCCACTGCGACTAGCGGCGAAACCTTTTTTCAGCCAATTGGGCGTCTCTTGATCCAAGCAATGAAGGAGGGGACAGTGCGGCAATGCAGACCACATATGGAAACGGGTTCTGGTTATTGGGTGTCTCTGAAAGGCAATTTAAATTCGGAAAAATCCTGACAGATGATTTTTATCGAGACGTCCAATGATTTACGATATAAAACCCCACCTTAAATTATGTGGAACGTAATTTGATTAAATCCGAAACTTCATGCCTAAAATGATAAGTGTTCTTTAACCCTGGTATCCATAAAAAACGGCCCCTCAGATGAGGGGCCGTTTAATACTTATTAAACCCTTAATTTAGGATTTCTTCTTTGTGAAGACCCGCGATTTAATCGCTTTGATCACGTCTGGTGTAGCAGCATCAAAACCAGCTTTAATCAACTTGTTGATTTGTTTCGCTGTTACAGGTGAGTGCTCGACACGTCGTTTTACGATGTCTTCAATGAAACTTTTGTGAAACATCATCTCCGTGAAAGATTTTCTCAGAATTTTTACAACCTTTTTAGGCGTTCCAGGCGGAACATAAAACGCCTGTCCAACTTTGAGGTTCATTCCAAGAACTTCATACATCTTAGCTTCCATCGAACCCGGTTTAAGAAGGTCGTCAAGACGTGGCACACCCTTCGCGTATTTGCTTGGGGATTTTGGACCATACATTATAACAGGTTTTACTAACCCCTTTGGAAGCCAGGTCGGACGAACTCCCGTGAAACCTGAAAGGAAGTTATTCCGGCCCATGGTCTCGCCTTTTTCGACAGACACATTCATACGCCCGCCGCCCTTGTAGCCATAGATCAACTGCATCTTTGTGCCGAGGGTGGCATTCACGAGGCGCGGAAAGATTGACCCTGAGGATGCAAAACCACTTGTTGCGATGGTTGTTGCTCTTGTTCTGAGTTCTTTCCAATCTTTTACTTTGTGTGTGTGCCAGAAAAATACACCTGCCGCTCGTGCTGCAGGGGCGCCTAGCCAGTTAAATTTACGGGCGTCATAACGTACTTTTCTTACCATAGGAGTTGTAATGACACCGGGCGCAGCCATCGCAATAAAGCTGCCGTCCTTAGGTGCAACATTCATCATATAGGCCGCAGATTTAGCTCCGCCCCCGCCAGGCATATTCTGGATAACTGTTTTAGGGTTACCTGGAATAAAGCGCGCAATATTTCTTTGTACCAACTGGCAATAGACATGATAGGTGCCGCCAGAACCCGAAGGAACCTGCACCGTAATCTGTTTGCCGGCGAAATAATCTGCTGCCATCGTCGGGGCACTCATTACCGTGAGCGCAGCCGCAGCGGCAACAGTCAATTTTAAAGTTCTAATCACTATAAACTCCTCCCTGAATTGGACATTTAATAAAAGCCAAAAATTAAAGACGATAGACAAAAATCCTCTAAAGTCGAAAAAATGCTAGCATCTATAGTAAGGCACGTCGAATCGAATATTTATTACGAAACAAACTCTTAGTACAAAGAATAACGACTAAAAATCCCAACGCTTAGTTGAATGAAAATTCAATTAAAACGATTTCAAGCGTTTCCGATGCCAATCCTAAAGAACTAACTTATAAAGGTTATAGGTCGCTTAACATATTTCAAATTAATATTTCTTATACCTTCGATTGATTTTATGAATATCTGAGGTTATCAGACTAATGACGGGATGTTGTGTTGTCGCCCGGAGAGACCTCCTAAGTAGACGAAATAATTAAAAATTTAAGTCTGAAAAATGAAAATATTGGTTGGGGTGGGCTAAATTTGGGATTTTTACAACAAGTTAAATGGAATTTGTGTCGGGCCATTATAGGTCGCAATGCTTCCGTTTTCTGAATTGTAGCGAAATTGTTTAAACGTGCCTGACTTTTGGCTACGGACTATAAATCCAATAGTACGGTGGTCTCCATTTGTTTCTTGGTGAATTTCCCAGGGAGGCACCAAATCGATGTAGCCAGGTTTGACATCAAACTCACCGTTTAATTTTAGTTCGGCTGGGCCGCTGTCAGTAGGATTGTCGTCAACACGGCTGAAACGTTGGATATGCTCGCCCCCGTCAAGCACCCCATAAAGAGTCCAGCTTGGCCCATGATCGTGGACGTTGGTCACAGAATTGGGCCCTTTGACCAACGCGTTTAAAACAAAGCCGTGGTCGGGGTCTTCATAAAATAGAAGGTTTGATGGAGGGCCATCGCCTTGTTTTGTGTCAGGCCAGCTCTTCGATTGCTGAATGAGTGAGGGATTGGCTAGTAGAGTTTTCAGGTCCTCCGAAACGCTTTGCCATAAGTCTGCCCCTTCCTTACCATCTGCAAAATGCCCCCGTATTGCTTCAACGAAGTTCTGAATGGTCTCAGGAAGAGTGTTGGTTGGCATGTCTGCAAACTCCAATAGGCAAAATGAACCTAGAATGTTGTTTGGGTTCCTATAGCAACCCAAAATACCCAATAAGCAACAGTTTTGATAGGTGGAAACAACAGCCGTCGTTCATAGAAATACTAAGAGGTCGAAGTATTTTCAATTAATTAATTAATTTTTCCATGTTTTCTAGGGGTTTCAGGGTATTTTTTGAGAAATGCAGGCTTGCATTTCATAGCCGAGCCACGTAAACATACCGTCAAATTGGGCGCTCGACTTTTCGCTGCATTTAGAAAAAAGATAACGGATTTCGGGTATTTGACGATCACAGAACGGATTAGGAGATAAAAATGGCTACTGCCAGAGAACAACTCAAACCAACGCCTGTAACGGACTCCCTTCGTGATCTGCGTTCCACAATCGACTTCCTGAAACAGGAGGGGGACATTATCGAAACCGATACCGAGGTTGATCCTGATCTCGAGATTACTGGTGTCCAGAAGCATTTAGATGGCGCATGCCCGCTTCTGTTCAACAACGTTAAAGGAAAACCTAACCACCGGGCTGTCACCAACTTATTTTCTGACCAGGGTGTTATGTGTAAGCTATTCGGCGTCAATGGTATGCAGGAAATGACGCTGGCTATTGCTAATGCAATCCGTAACCCGCTACCACCGGTTGTGGTTGATTCTAAAGATGCCCCTAGCCACGAAGAGGTAATTCTTAATCCGGCTGATGTTAATGAACATATGGTGCCAATTCGCCATACAACTTACGAATCAGAATTGACGGTAGGGTCTGGGCAACGTCTATTCGCTGGCGAATACTTCGAAGGCGGCACAGATATGGCCTACAACAGAATGAATTTTCGTTGGGGCAATGTCGGGACGTTCCAGATCTCGCCTGGTTCTCATGGCTGGCAGGTTATGGCTAAGCATTATCGCGATGATGAGCCAATCCCTTTGACTATGAACTTCGGCATCCCTTATGGGCCGAACCTTCTGGCTGGTGCTGGGTTTGACTATGTCATTCTGCCCACTGGTTGCGACGAACTAGGCGTCGCGGGGCGTTTGATTGGTGAACCAGTTCGCATGGTTGAAGCCAAGACTGTTCCAGGTGCTTATGCATTAGCCGATGCGGAGATTACTCTTGAAGGTTACCTGCATCCGCGCGACCGCAGGTATGAAACAGCAGAATCAGAAGAAGCGGGGGTGCAGGGTCGCTTCCACTTCCATCCCGAATGGGCTGGTTACATGGGTAAGGCTTATAAAGCACCAACTTTCCATGTTACGGCCGTTACCACGCGTGCCCGGGAGTCTAAGCCAATTGTTTTCCCGCTTGGCGTTCACACTATGGATTGCCAGAATATCGATACAACGGTGCGCGAAGCCGCGATGTATGAGCTCTGTGAGCGCATGCAGCCGGGCATTGTCCAGGACTGTAACATCCCATATCCCATGACGGATTGGGGCGGCGCAATAATCCAGGTCAAAAAGCGTAGCCAGATTGATGAAGGCTGGCAGAGAAATTTCCTGTCAGCAATCCTTAGCTGTTCGCAGGGTTCGCGTTTGGTGATCGCCATGTCTGAAGATACTGACATCTATGATATGGATGATGTTATCTGGAATTTGACTACCCGCGTAAACCCGCAGACAGATATCTTAAACCCTATTCCTGGTGGACGTGGGCAAACCTTTATGCCTGCTGAACGTATGACAGCGGGTGACCGTGAATGGACCGCGTCCAACACCCAGTTTGAGGGCGGGATGGGAATTGATGCCACTGTGCCCTATGGTTATGAAAGTGATTTTCTGCGCCCGGTCTATCCGGTTGATCAAGTCTTTCCCGACAAGTTCTTTACTAAAGAACAGATCGGCCATGCCAAATCTTATATGACTAATAAGGGGTGGGTGCATTCATTGGCACGAACCGGCCGGTAAAAATTCGGTAGTTCAGTAAAAAGAGCGGCTTATTGAGCCGCTCTTTTAGTATGTATAGTATAAATTCATTGCCGTCGTTCTTCCTGCACTGCGCGGATCTACCGGGCGTAATTTAAGGGTCAATGAGCAGCTGAAGAAACGCGGGGGCCGGTTAATGAATTGGAGCGCGTCATGTACTTAAAGAATGCTTGGTATGTTGCCGGATGGGAAAACCACCTCGATGGCGGGCTATTGGCTCGCACAATTTGTGAAGAGCCCATCGTTTTCTTTCGTGGTGCAGATGGCAAAATTGGCGCATTGGAAGACCGCTGCTGTCACCGGAGCGCCCCGCTCTCCGTTGGCCGGTTGAAGGGTAATGAGGTTGAATGTGGCTATCATGGACTGCGTTTTGACAGGACTGGTCGATGTACGGCAATTCCAACCCAGGAACTTGTGCCCCCAAGCGCGCAGGTTCGTTCTTATCCTGTAATATTAAAGAATCGTTGGATTTGGGTTTGGATGGGTGATGCCGCTAGTGCAGATGAAAGCCAAATCCCTGATTATTTTTTTCTCGAAAATGATGACTGGGCGAATATCGACGATTATTTCTACGTAGAGTGTAACTACCAAGCTTACATCGATATTCAACTCGATCAGACCCATTCGCCTTACGTGCACCCTGATACGCTTGGCAATGCCGGAAAGCTTCGCGTAAAACCCAACGTCAAGCGCGAACCTCGCGCACTAAAATGTGAACGATTATTTCCTAACGATGACCCCCCGCCCTTGTGGGCTAAGGCAGCAAACATCAAAGGGAAGGGTGATAGTTGGAACCGATGGATATACACGCCACCAGCAACCATCATGTTTGACGTTGGCGCGGCGCAGGCGAATACGGGAGCATTTGAGGGAAATCTTGAACACGGCATCACCGTGCATAATGCTCACGGTATTACCCCGGAGACCGCGACGACTACGCACCATTTTTGGTCAAACGCGCGTGACTTTGGGCTTGATGACCCTGCGACCGAAGAACAGTTGAGTGTGATCCGCAAGGTATTTCGTGAAGATGTAACAATCTGTGAAGCAGTACAGAGGCGGGCGTCGCAATTCCCTGACGCACATCAGATTGATGTCGCGATGGACCACCCGACGTTACAAGCCCGCAACATGTTAGCTCGTTTAATCGAAGAAGAGCAAAAGAGCGACGCCGCGTAATTAAAGCTTAATTTGTGTCTCCCACGACGCTACCTTGCTCGAGGACTACGGGGTCTCTGCCTGGCTCCTTTTCCATTCCATAGTTAGCACCTTTCGGTCTAACTTCCCTCGTTCATTTTTGGGTAACTTATCCACAAAAAAGACGCTTTTCGGAGTTTTGAATGGCGCTAATAACCCTCCGCAATGCTTGATAACAGACCTTTCTGAAAGTTCGCTGCCCTCACGAAGGACGACAAAACAGATAACCTCTTCGCCATAGATTTTGTCGGGTATGCCGCATGCTGCTGCATCTATGATATCGGCATGGCGGGATAAAATATTATCGATTTCAACGGGCGAGATATTGACGCCACCGCGAATTATTAAATCCTTTAATCTTCCAACAATGGTTAAATGGCCGTCTTCATCAATTAGTCCAAGGTCACCAGTCCAATGTTCCAGCGGTAGTTTCTCAATTTGGCCGTTAGGATGGAGATACCCCCATGATTTTTGTTGTCCAGATACTACGATTTGGCCGGCCTTCCCTTTGGCAACTTCGTTATCGTCTGCGTCGAGTAGCCTAATATTCTGATATTTTAATGGAAAACCAATAGTGCCAATCTTACGATCAATACCGCGATGGCTAGACATAAGACCCCCCTCAGAACAACCCGCAGACTGACAAATGCGGATGCCATACTGTCTCTCAAATTTAGCCCAGTTCTCAGGGAGCATCGGCGCGGAAGACGTCATAAGGAACCGGAGATGCGGCATCTCCTTTCCGTGAATATCGACGGGCCTATTTAGAAACATATTGAGGATGGTGGGCACGACGACACCAATGGTCGCGTGGTATTTTTTTACCCAATTGAAGTAACCGCCGCGTGAAAATTTCTTCGCCATATAAACCGTGGCACCGCGGGCCAGGGGCCCGCCGAGGCTCATATTTTGCGAAGATAACCAGGTGTAAGAACGGCAATCAACGAGGCGGCTATTTTGGTCAAGCTCTACACAATCAGCAGTAGCATCATAATTCGGCCATACAGCAGAATGAGCCTGCATGACACCCTTGGGCTTGGTTTCAGTTCCTGAGGTGTAAAAGATAACAGCAATATCATTAGGCCCACAGACTTCCTCTATGTCCTCTTCGTCGGGATATGTCGACAACACGTCGAAGAAACCAGTGGATTGTCCGGCCTCATTCCAAACCCCAAGTGGGATCCATTCTGACGTCATACTGGGATCCCGGAGCTTTTCTAAGCCAAGCCCTTCTTGAACTAAAACGATTGCGGGATTGACGGCGTGCAGTATTTCGCCAATGTGGGCACTGTTCATCTCGATATTAGCAGTGGCAATAGTAGCGCCGTAGCGTTGCACACCAAGAAAAGCCGCGATAAATTCGATAGAGTTTTCCGACAGCATTAAGACGCGGTCATTTGCCTTTAAGCCACGAGCGGCGAAGAGGTGAGCCATGCGGTTGCTCAGCCGATAAAGTGCGTCAAAGCTCAGCACTTTTTCGTCCTGATCTATAGAAACCATGTATGGCTTGTCGCCGAACTTTGCAGCCTGATCAGCCAGCACCGTTCGGATTGATTTATATTGTGTTATTTGAGCTCCCTGCATACCAAAAACTTTATCACGCCGAGCGGGAGCGATACAAACTTGGGTTAGGTGCTACCGAACTCTTTTTTCCAATTTTCTTGAAGAAGTAGGCGATTCATTTTGCCGCGTTCTGTTTTGGGAAGCTCATCTTGGACAATTATTTGTTTGGGCATTCGAAATTCGGGCAGCCTGTCGCCACAATGTGCGAGAATATCTTTCGGGGTGAGGTGCAGATTGGGTTTTGGTGAGACATAGCAGACCACTTCTTCGCCATAAATCCTATCAGGCACACCAATTGTCGCTGCTTCTGCGACGGAAGGAATTTGCAGAAGTATATTGTCGACTTCTGCGGGCGAAATATTTACGCCGCCGCGTATAATAAGGTCCTTTGCTCGGCCAGTGACTTGGATGCTGCCATCTTCGAGCATGACGCCGAGATCGCCGGTCCGAAGACGATTCTCGGCATGAATGTTTTCATCGCCGTTCTCATCGAGATAGCGGTAGGCGTTTTTATTGAACCCACCAAGTTCAATTTCGCCGATTTCGCCATGGGGCACCTCAATACCGTCATCATCAACGACAGCGAGTTTGTGATAGGTTAGCGGTTTCCCTACCGTCCCAAATTTCCGGGTAAACTCATTGGAGACAGCAATCCAACCGATTTCGCTGCAGCCATATCCCTGCGCTACGGGTACACCATATTTTTCTTCGAACTGTTTCCATGTCTCTGGCAGGAGGGGTGCAGAAGACGACGTCATGAACCGAAGGTGCGGAATGCTGTCATGATGAATGTCTATAGGCCTATTCAGAAACATTGCTAACCCTGTCGGATTGCAGACGCCAATAGTGACTTTATGCTCTTTTACCCATTCGAAATACTGGCTTTGGGAGAATTTACGGGCGAGAATGATTGTAGCACCTTTGGAAAGGGGGCTGAGGCCGCTAAGGACCTGTGCTGAAATCCAGTTAAAGGCGCGAAACTCAAGAATACGATCAGATTCAGTCAACGCCAGACCTTCAGCGGTTGGCGGTGTATTCTCTATGAGCTCGCGGAATGAGACAATGCAGCCTTTTGGTGCGGAGGCGGTGCCGGATGTGTAATAAATAGAGGCGTCATCTTCCCGGTGGCTAATGGGCTCCACTGGGTCCGCGGGGTGTTTTTCTAATTCACCATAAAATCCGCTGCCGCCGCTGGCGGGTTGCCAGGTCCCAAGTTTAATCCAATCACCTGGTGTCTTTATACTCAGCGTCGCGGAATCAATTCTTTTCTCAGAATCTTCAAAAAGGGTTAGCTTGGGCTGCAGAGCATTCAAAATTTGTTCAAAATAAACTGCGTTCATTTCTACGTGGATAGTACAAACGGTAGCCCCATAAGCCATACCACCAATGTAAACGCAAAGGTGTTCGATCGAATTATTAGACAACATAGCAATGCGATCATTTGAACCGATTCCTTTAGACTGCAAGTAGTTGGCCATTCGATCGCAGATCGATTTAAACTGGCTAAAGGTAATACCTTTGTTTTGATCAATGCTTTGTATAAAAACTTTGTTAGGATGTTTTTCGGCGTTTGCCGCAATCCAGTCGCGCAGATTAGTTTCATGCGCGCCTTTATTATTCTTTTTACCTTTAAGGGTTACGGTGTCGGTATCCATTCTTATTTTGGTCCGTAAGTCGATAAATTGCCGCCCTGGAACCGGTATTTAAAACTATATTTTAGGCAAGATAATACCGTTATTGACGGGGCCAAACCTGTTGCTATATATATACGTGACTAGTCAACAATTAGCAATCGAAGTTTTTTTTGGGTAGGAAAACAGGGATGAAGCACTATATTAGTAAAATGAATGGCTAGGCGATCGGTATCCTACTGCTGGAAATAAGGATGACAAGGCGCCGGTAGTTTCGGTTAACGGGTGAACGGAGGAAATTGCAAGATGGCGCCGGGAGATAATGCCCCAAACATTGAAGCTTCATCCGGGACGGGTGGAGAGCCGCTAGTCAAATTTGCTACGAGCCCAGATCAGTATAAACACTGGAATTTAACAATCGACGGGAATGTCGCGCGGCTCGCGATGTCAGTTGCTGAAGACGCTACGTTAAAGCCAGGCTATGAGCTAAAGCTGAACTCCTACGACCTCGGTGTTGATATAGAGCTATATGATGCGATTCAGCGTCTTCGCTTTGAGCACCCAGAGGTCGGTTGTGTGGTTCTTTGTTCTGACCATCCCCAAGTTTTTTGCGCTGGTGCGAATATTCGCATGCTGGGAATGTCGACGCATGACCACAAGGTAAATTTCTGTAAGTTCACTAACGAGACCCGTAACGGCATTGAAGATGCTACGGAGTTCTCCCAACAAAAATATATTTGTGCGATTAACGGCACCGCCGCAGGGGGCGGATATGAACTGGCGCTTGCGACCGACTATATCATGTTAATTGATGATGGCTCTTCTACAGTTTCGCTGCCGGAATTACCCTTGCTAGCAGTGCTTCCGGGTACCGGCGGGCTTACCCGTCTAGTTGATAAGCGCAAAGTCCGCCATGACCGCTCAGATGTCTTCTGCACAGCGACTGAGGGAATGCGCGGCCAGCGCGCTGTAGACTGGAACTTGATAGATGAAATCGTTCCCAGGTCCAAATTTGATGATGCGGTTAAAGAGAGGGCTAACGAATTTGCGTCAATGTCTGATCGTCCTAAGGAAGCCGTGGGGATCTCTTTTAATACTCTCAATGTCGGGGATGATGGAGATAAACTTGCCTATGACCATTTGGTGATAGATATCGATCGTGGCTCGAATGTTGTGAATTTTTTAATTAAAGGGCCGGCTGACCTTCCCCCAAAAGATGTTGTGGACGTCGTGGAACAGGGGGTTGATTTCTGGCCACTAGCAATCGCCCGTGAGCTCGATGCAGCGATTGTCCATTTGCGGTTAAATGAAAGCCAGATTGGCACATGGGTGTTTCGTACTGAGGGCGACAATGAGGTGCTAGAGGCCTACGATAACCTTCTTGAAGCACACCAAGAGCACTGGTTGGTGCGAGAAATTACATTGTATCTCAAGCGCACGTTGAAGCGTGTAGATGTTTCGGCGCGGAGCCTGATTGCATTGGTTGAGCCTGGCAGCTGTTTCACTGGAACGCTATTGGAGCTGGTCCTGATTGCTGACCGCTCTTTCATGCTTGATGGGCAAATGGAGGGTAGCAATATTCCCGCCCCTGCGGTGCGCTTGACCGGTATGAATTTTGGGCCCTATCCGATGTGCAATGGGCTGACACGTCTCGAAACCCGCCTGCTGGGAGAGCCTGAAAAAATATCAGAGGCGAAAGCGGTTGTTGGGAGAGACCTGGAGGCACTTGACGCTGATGACGCGGGTCTCGTGACCTTTGCCCCTGATGATATCGATTGGGAGGATGAGGTTCGGCTGGCCATCGAGGAGCGCGCTAGCTTTTCACCTGATGGCCTGACCGGCCTAGAAGCCAATCTGCGCTTCGCCGGACCGGAAACTATGGAAACTAAAATATTTGGGCGCCTCAGTGCCTGGCAGAACTGGATTTTTCAACGACCAAACGCAGCCGGTCCAGAGGGCGCACTTAAGCTATACGGTACCGGGCAACGCAGCGAATTCGACAAGAAGAGGGTGTAAAAATATGTCGATCGATCTTAACTCCAGAATTCCTAATAACGTCAACCTTGCCGATGACCGGCGTCTCCAGCGAGCGTTAGAATCGTGGCAGCCGAGTTTTATTGATTGGTGGAAAGAACTGGGCCCGGAAGGCACCCTAAATCACGATGTCTATCTGCGCACCGCGGTGAGTGTCGAGGCAGAGGGTTGGGCTAACTTTGGGTATGTAAAGATGCCAGACTATCGCTGGGGTATCTTTGTCGCCCCGCCAGTTGAGGGTCGCACCATTCCGTTTGGCGAACATAGAGGCCAGCCGGTCTGGCAGGAAGTACCCGGCGAATACCGGGCCTCGCTGCGGCGTTTGATCGTGACGCAGGGCGACACCGAACCGGCATCCGTTGAGCAGCAGCGTCTACTCGGTCTGACGGCTCCCTCAATGTATGATCTCCGTAACCTTTTCCAGGTAAATTGCGAAGAAGGGCGCCATCTTTGGGCGATGGTCTATTTGTTGCATGCCTATTTCGGACGCGATGGCCGCGAGGAAGCTGAGATGATGTTGCAACGCCATTCCGGTGACGTTGATAAGCCTAGGATTCTCGGTGCCTTTAACGAAGAAACCGCCGACTGGCTTTCTTATTTTATGTTCACTTTTTTCACTGACCGGGACGGTAAATTCCAATTGTCGTCACTGGCTGAATCCGGCTTTGATCCATTGGCGCGTACTTGTCAGTTTATGTTGACCGAAGAAGCTCATCACATGTTCATTGGAACAACGGGTGTCATGCGAGTAGTGACCCGGACCTGTGAAGTGATGAACGAACTCAAGACTGAAGATCCCGAAAAAATTCGGGAGGCAGGAGCCATCGACCTGCAGACCCTGCAGAAATATCTCAACTTCCATTACAGCGTATCCTTAGATCTTTTTGGTCAAGAAGTCTCAACTAATGCCGCCAACTATTACACGGCGGGTCTTAAGGGTCGTTTTGAGGAATCTAAGATTGATGATGATCACGTCCTGAAAGATGGTCTTTCCAGGGTTGCGATGCTAGAAGACGGGGTCATTAAGGATGTCGAATATAATGCCCTACTTGCAGTGAACGAACGTCTCCGTGATGACTATGTCGATGACTGTCAGACGGGCGTAAATCGTTGGAACAAGGCAATCAAACGACATAAGATCGACTTTGAGCTTAAACTTCCGCATCGAGGTTTTCATCGCGCGATTGGTACATTTTCTGACGCTGACATCTCTCCTGAGGGCCAGGTGATTAGTAGAGAAGAATGGGAGAGGAACGCTGATAACTGGCTACCATCTGAAGGAGACCGGGTTTTTGTTATTTCGCTTCAGAAAGCCTGCGTCGAGCCGGGCAAGATTGCTAGCTGGGTAGCGCCGCCGAGCCGCGGCATCGACGGTCACCCCTTCGACTATGAATATGTCCGGTTTAACTGACCGGTTTGGTCTTGCAGACCAAAATCACGCTTGAATTTGGTTCGACTGCGATCAGTGCTACTCGTAACTGTTTATGCACCGCCTGGCAGGTCTGTGTTTTTTCCATATAGCCATTCAACACCGGCATAAGGGTTACCCTCTTTTTTGTTGCCAAGCATCAAGTTGCGGAGCTCGCGTGTGACACCCTCAGCGTGATAAATATCACCGTAGAAACGGGCCGTTAACTGCACTCGGCCTGTCCGCATATAACGCTTCCCAGGATAGTCAGCGAACGTGCGGACGATGTCACCGTCATAGGTTTCTAGCAAATCAACTAGGCACACGGCATCTTCCATCGCCATCCCGGCGCCGGCCGCAAGATATTGAAGCATCGGGTGTGCCGCATCACCAATTAGCGTAACCCGATTTTTGGTCCATTCCTTTACCGGGACGCGGTCGCATAATACCCACATTTTCCATACATCAATCTTGTCGAGCAGTGCTTGAACTTCCGGTCGTGTTCCCTTGAAATGTTCATATAACTCTTCGGGGTCGCCGTACTCGTCCCAACCTTCTACATATCTTTGGCTGTGGAATACCGCAACGATATTGAACAGCTCGCCGCGTCGTAATTTATAATGTACCAGATGGTTTTTTGGGCCGGCCCACAGAACGACATCTTCCATCCATTGGTCAAGTTCGGGTGGCACGTCGTTAATTGGTAGGACCGCGCGATAAGCGATATGCCCAGACACGATAGGGTCGCCGTCCCCTATGACCTTGGCGCGGATTTTTGACCAGAGGCCGTCGGCTCCAATCAGAGCGGATCCCTCAATAGTTTGGCCTCCCGAAACTTCGACTGTCACACCGTCGCCGGTATCGTTATACCCGGCGACCTCAACGCCGGCGCGGAGATCTATCTCTCCCATGGTTATGCATGCGTCATAGAGTACGGTGTGCAGATCTGCACGATGGATAACGGCATAAGGTTTGCCGAAATGAGACTCGAGTTTTTGACCGAGTGGCATATTCAGCACTTGTTCGCCGGTTAGGCTGTCGATCATGATAATATTTTGAGGAAAATGCGCGATATCGTGCATGGCCTTAGTGACCTGCAGCCGGTCAAACATACGGTGTGTATTGGGCCCAAGCTGAATTCCAGCGCCAATTTCGGCGAAATCGGGCGCCTGCTCTAAAACTATACTACGCCGACCTTTAATCGCGAGCATTCTTGCAGTAGCTAGGCCGCCAATTCCGCCGCCGGCAATGATAATAGGTTTTGCGTTTGTCATGCTTCTCTCTTTTGTCGCATTGCTTTGCGCTGTAGAATTTACCCAACCACAAAGGACAAACAAGATGGCGAATAATCAGATCAGCGTCGATGATAGCCAAATACCGGTAAACGTCGCCTTTTCCAAGAGTTTTAACGTCGCTGTGCCGATGATTGATCGACACCTCGATGAAGGCCGGGGTGGCAAGATCGCCATCCAGGGTGATTTTGGAAGTGTGTCCTATACTTCACTGGCAGAAAACGTAAACCGATACGGCAACGTCCTTGCCTCCCTCGATCACACGAGTGGTGATCGTGTGCTGATGATGGTTAAAGATTGTCCGGAGTTTTTCTATATTTTTTGGGGCGCAATCAAGGCTGGTTTTGTCCCGGTGCCCCTTAACACTCTTTTGCGTGCCAATGACTATCAGTTCATGATTGAGGATTCGGTGTGCTCTACCATCATTTATAGTCCTGAATATGAGACAGAGGTCACGACAGCATTGGCGGCAGTAAGTCGGACCCCAAAACATTTGTTTTCCACAGAGGGCGAGGGATCAATCGGTGAATTGGTTGTCGATGCAGATACAATTCTTGAGGCCACACCAGCTACCGCAGACGATGATTGCTTCTGGCTTTACTCTTCAGGTTCAACTGGACGTCCTAAGGGCACAGTTCATGCACACAAGGATATCCCGGTAACCTGCGCCCATTACGCGGTAGGTGTGCTAGGGATAACAGAAGACGATATCTGTTTTTCAGCCGCAAAATTATTCTTTGCTTATGGATTAGGTAATGCCATGACTTTTCCTCTGTGGGTCGGTGCAACTACGGTATTGTCAGACTTGCCACCGAGCCCCGCAATGACATTCGAGATTATCGAGAAAAACAAAGCCACAATTTATTATGGGGTGCCGACACTGTATGCGGCACAATTACAGCAGATGGAAAACAGTATGCCTGACCTTTCGTCGGTGCGGGCGTGCGTGTCGGCAGGCGAGGCGTTGCCGGGTGACATTCTTAGGCGCTGGAAAGAGAAGACCGGTGGCTCGATCCTTGATGGCATTGGCTCGACCGAAATTCTTCATATCTTTATTTCTAATGCACCAGATGATGTTAAACCGGGCGCCAGCGGCCGAATTGTCCCTGGTTACGAAGCTAAGATTATCGGAGAAGATGAAAAAATTCTGCCACAGGGTGAAAGCGGTGCGCTTTGGGTTAAGGGTGGTTCAATAGCCAAATATTATTGGAATAATCCCAAAAAGACTGCCGAAACATTGCGGGATGGTTGGATTAATACCGGTGATACGTATTACCAGGATGATGCCGGTTATTTCTTCTATTGCGGTCGAAATGACGACATGATGAAGGTTGGAGGCATCTGGTGCTCACCATTTGAGATTGAAGCCAAGCTGATTGAGCACCCGGCTGTGTTGGAAGCGGCTGTTGTTGCGTGCGCCGATAATGACGAGTTGATCAAGCCGAAAGCTTTTATCATTGTTGCTGAAGGTGCGGATGGAAATGAAGCTCTCGCTGGTGAACTTTTAGAGCACTGCAAGGACAGTTTGGCGCGTTACAAATACCCGCGTTGGTTTAACTTTGTCGATGAATTACCGAAAACAGCGACTGGCAAGATCCAGCGATTCCGGCTCCGGGCCTAATTACCGGAAACTAAGAGGAGGAACAACATGGTTGATCTTACAAAAACCGGCCCGATGGGGTTGAATAGGCTAACGGCCTCTGAGGCATCGGGTCTATTATCGTCAGGCGAGATTACTTCAGAGGCGCTCACCCGTGATTGTCTCGAACGCATTGCGGAGAGAGAGGGCGCGATTCACGCTTGGGACTACATTGATCCAGAGTATGCGTTGGAGCAGGCAAAGGTGCTAGATCGTGAGCCGCGTCGCGGACCACTTCATGGCGTGCCAGTCGGTATCAAGGATATTTTTGACACGAAGGACATGCCGACGGCTCATGGTTTTGGGCCTTACAAAAATAAAAATTTTGGTGTTGATTCAAATTGTGTGGCTAAGTTACGAGATGCTGGCATGGTCATCATGGGTAAGACGGTGACGACTGAATTTGCTTGTCCAAAACCACGCCATACCCTGAACCCCCATGATCCAATCCGGACGCCAGGCGTTTCCTCCAGTGGCTCCGCTGCTTCGGTGGCGGACTATATGGTTCCTCTAGCCAATGGCACTCAAACTGGAGGTTCAGTGATAGGGCCTGCCGCTAATTGTGGTGTCTACGGTTACAAAGCCAGCCTGGATGGGATTGATCGCGGCGGTTTTCGACATTGTAAAAAATCTATCGATACGATCGGCCTATTTGCGCGGTCAGTTGAGGACCTGATTTTAATGCGTCACGTTCAGGTTGATGCCGTGCCAGGGACGGGAACGGATAAAATCAAAATTGCTCTTTTGAGGTCACCTAACTGGGATGAAGCTGAAGCCCCAATGCAGATAGCCGTCGAAAGGGCTGCAGAAATTTTAAGGGCTGCCGGTGCGGTTGTAAGCGATTTCGACCTGCCGGAGTTATTCACAGCCATTATTCCAGCCGCCGCCGTGATAAATGCCTGGGAAGCCTCTGTAATGTTAGAGGCAGAAGTTCGCGATAATCTAGATAGTTTTAATGACCACAATCTCGAACGAATTGAATGGGTTAAGGGCTTAAGCGAAGAGGACTACATAAATGCTGGCGCAGCATTGGATAATGCCAGGCTTGAGATGGATAAAATTTTTGACAGTTTTGATATTATACTGTCACCAAGCTTGCCGGGTGAGGCACCTGTCGGCTTGACGGAAGTTCGTACAGCGACTTTCGCACGGCTGTGGACTCAGATGTATACCCCGTCGATCAATTTTCCGTTGTTTGAGGGCCCGAATGGCTTGCCGATCTGTTTCCAAATGGTTGGCAAGCGTAACACAGATGACGCGTTACTAGCCAACGCTCAATGGGCTGATGCGCAGTTGCGGGCAGCTTTATTGGAAATACCCATGAAGGTCTGATTATTCAAACAACCAAAAATACCCATAAGCGATGACAAAGGCTGGGATAGCGCTATAGAGCGTCGCGATAACAGCTGCCTTCGGGGCCATGGCAATGGCGGGAAATAGAGCGTCCCCATCATTGCTGATAGCGTTGCCAATTTCAGCCGAGAACGGAACTAAACCATTAAGATACATTGTGACGACGACGACTTGTGGGCCACAGCCGGGGATAAATCCTACCAGTATAGCGATCAACGGCACTAAAGGAGCCCAAGTTTCAAAGAGCTGCTTAAGATCAACTCCTGTAAAATGTATCCCGAGTTCATAAATTAAATAGGCGAATGCAACCCAAACGGTGACAAAGCAGGTGTCTCCAACGACCCGAGCGGGCGCATCGCCAAGACGTCCTTGGCCAGCAGAAGCCCAGCCAACTACCGCCTTGTCGCGCAATTCTAGATCGGGTCGGCTTGGTGAGACGATGCCCCAAAGCAACAAGGATAAGATGGCGCCCGCCAGCCCTACCCAAACTACCGTCTCCGTACCCATGAATGTCCCAAAGGTTGAGGCGGTGTCAGCCTGAAACGCAATATAGCCACCAAAAATAAGCCCTGGGATCAAGAACATCGACCATAAATAGCGCCAGGCACGCGAGTCGACGCGCCGATTGCAGGGGCTGCTGCTCATATCCCGTCCCTCGCTGTTATAACGGAGAAAGCCAGTACCGTGGATCATGTCGACGACGTAACCGGAAAGAATACCAACAATTAAACCGATAGCGAAGATTGAAAGGCCTGTTATCGGTGCTTGAGCGAGCAATAAAAAGGCCGCGTCCCCCATGGTTGCTGTTAATACTGAAACTACCGACCCAAAGCTGATACCGCCCCGAATATATTGAGTTATCACCATGATGGCACCCCCGCAGCCAGGCAGAGCACCCAGGGCGGCGGCAATTGGTACCTGCCAAACCTGGTGGCGCGCGAGTAAGGCGGTTACATCTATTTTGTACCAGGCCTCTAGTGAGTAAAAGATAGCAAGCGTTGCTGCGACGAAAACTGTCACCTGGAGGAATGCATCAGACAAGCTTTGTGCCATGATTTGGGCGGCATCATTTGATAGCGCTGCCAGCAGTGCGAGAGCTATCAGGATGCCTAGCCTTATTGGACCAAACGCGTTGGCCCATTTTGCAGTTCCTCTAATACCACGCCTTGCGACGATGCTAAGCGGCGCCATTCTTACTGTCTCCAACCTTGGGTTTTCATCCAACCTTACCGCTATTTTTCATATTGGTATTTGTAGGTGCTATGAAAGTTAGCCTTGACTAATAATTTTAGAATGTCCTAAATCGTTGTCAATATCCTGATCTCTGATTTATTGTGAATAAATGACAGATATTGATCCCACAGAGGATGAACTGAATCCACCACCCGAAGGTACCGGCGCGATCTCCGCGCATATGACGCCTGATCGTCAAGCTAGCCATTTTAAGCGGGCCCGTCATGCGCGGGAAACAGAGATTATTGAAGATTATGTAGAGCTAATTGCTGACTTGATTGACGAGCAGGGCGAGGCTCGTGCTGTCGATATAGCGAAACGTCTAGGCGTAACCGGGGCTACCGTAAATAAAATGATTGCCCGGCTCAAGCAAATGGATCTCGATAACGCGGAGCCCTATCGCTCTGTTTTTCTCACCGGCGAGGGCCGCCAAATGGCGGAGGCATCGCGGGCGAGGCATCATATCGTTGTGGCGCTGTTGAGGGTCGTTGGCGTCGATGAAGCTACGGCTTGGGCAGATGCAGAAGGGATGGAACATCGCTGCAGTCCGGAGACCCTGATGGCATTTGAAGAATTTGTAAAAAGGCATAAATCCTGAACCGTGGCTTGCCAGCCCCTGGGCACCAATATAACTGTTGGTCATGAAGTATTGTCAGGGTCCAGATCCCAAAACCAAGGCACCGAATTTTAAAGCCCCGCCCAGGGCATGTGATGCGCACTGTCATGTCTTTGGGCCGTCTAAAAAATTTCCCTTCGCCGAGGGGCGTTCTTACACGCCACCAGATTCGTCATTTGAAGCGATGCAAGTTTTGCAAAATGCACTGGGCATTGAGCGTGCAGTCATTGTGCAGGCAACTTGCCATGGAACTGATAACACGGCTGCCCTCGATGCAATTTCTCGGTCTGAGGGTCGTTATAGGGGCGTGGCCATCGTTGACGACACTTTCAGTACTAGTGATTTCTTGCGGCTCGATGAGGGTGGAATGCGCGGCATCCGTTTCTCTTTCGCCCGCCATATAGGAAACTCACCAGATTTTGAAATGGTACGACGCATTACCGAGAAGGTAGAACCACTGGGCTGGCATGTAGTAATTTATATGGAAGCGCCGGATATTGTTGATAATGCCGATACGCTTGCTGATTTGCCGTTACCGGTCGTAATAGATCATATGGGACGTGTGAAAACTAAAGATGGTGTCGATCAGGAGGCTTTCCAACTTTTGCTCGGCTTGCTGCGGGATAAGGAAGATTTTTGGGTAAAAATCTGTGGTGCCGAACGTATATCCTCACGGGGCGCGCCGTTTGAAGATGCTGTGCCGTTTGCCCAGGCATGTATCGCGGCCGCGCCGGATCGGGTGTTGTGGGGAACAGACTGGCCGCACCCTAATATTGAGGGGCTGATGCCTAATGATGGTGACCTTATGAACCTGCTGAGCTTGCATGCGCCAAATGAAGCTGACCGCAACCGTATCCTTGTCGACAACCCTGCTCGTCTTTACGGTTTTCCTGATTAGCGTCACAAGGTTTACTTAAGGTCTTGGCCGACGTCCCATGTGACTATCAGCTTCTCCAAGGCGACAACGGCCGCATATAGAACCACCCCAACGATGCTCAAGACAGTCAGCGCGGCCATCAGGAGGGGTGTATCGATGTTGCCTTCGGCAAAGACGATTAGGTAGCCGAGGCCTTTTAGCGCGGTAACAAATTCTGCAACGATGATGCCGATCACCGCAAAAGTGATACCTATCTTCAGACCACTAAAGATGTATGGCAGGGCATTTGGAAACTCGATCTTGCAAAATACCGTCCAGCGATTGGCACTGAAGGCGTGCGCCATGCGGACCATGAGTGGATCTGTACTTAAGATACCAGCATAGGTGTTCACCACCATTGGAAAGAAGGCTATCACAAAGGCTAGTAAAACGCGTGAAAGGGTGCCTAGCCCAAACCACACAATAAAGAGCGGTGCTAAAGCAACTTTGGGGACAACCTGAAACGCGACAACCAGTGGGTAGACGCTGTTGTGAAACATAGGGAAGAAGGCGAGTAAAATTCCAAGTCCCATTCCGACGAAAACCGCGAGCCCGAGCCCCAACAAACATACGCTAGTAGATGGCCAGGAATGCATCCCCAAAAGCTACCAAAGTTAGAATATCGTTTCAATGATTATCCCGGGCGTTGGCAGAATTGCTTCGGGGATGACGAAGAAAACGCAGCAGACATGCCAAATGAGGAGCATAAGCAACGCAATACTGGTCGGGCCGGCTATCTGACCCGCAATCGAGAAAAGGTTTTTATCACTATTGTTATTAGCCATTGCTCATATCTTTCCGCATCTAATGTTCTATTAGGCCGCGTAAATGCGCGACATATTGATTGAATTCGGGTGTTTCCTCGATCGCAAGCTCGCGTGGTCTTGGCAAATCGATTGTCACAATCTCGCTTATTACTGCGGGGCGCGGCGACATCACAAATACACGGTCCGATAGAAAGACTGCTTCGCGGATACTATGTGTCACGAAAAGTACGGTTTTTTTGTATTCTTCCCAAATTCGCAGCAACTCCTGATTCATCAAGTCGCGGGTCATAGCATCCAATGCGCTAAAGGGCTCATCCATTAGCAATAGGTTTGGGTTGTGGATGAGTGCCCGGCAAATTGCTACGCGCTGTTGCATCCCGCCAGAGAGCTCGCTGGGCACGTTCTGGGCAAAATTTGAGAGACCTGTCATCTCTAAGAGCTCATAGGCGCGATCAATATAGTCTTCCTCGCGCAGACCTAAACTCTCAATCGGAAACAAAACGTTTTTTAAAATTGTCCGCCAGGGCATTAAAACTGGGGCTTGAAAAACTACACCAGTATCTCGTCGTGGTTTTGAAACATCTTCGCCACCAACTGAAACGGTACCGGAGGTAAGCGGCAACAAACCGCCTACAATCATCAACAACGTGCTTTTGCCGCAGCCACTGGGGCCGAGAATAGAAATGAATTCACCCTCGGCAACATCCATTTTAACCTCGTGGATCGCCTCGATTTCGTCTTGGCGTGTTTGGTAGGTCTTGCGGAGATTTTCGACCCGGACGTGGGCAGTCATTTCTGTCATGTCAGGAAATTACCAATCGAAACAAAGTAAGCAAGCCGCCCGCTCCCCTTGGAGAGGGAAACGGGCTGCCTAGATAAATTTAAACGACTAAGCTTTAGCCGGGTCGTGCTTTGCTGATTGGGCCTTAGCTTTCGCCCATTCGGCAGGAGTAAGCTTTATTCTTCCGGCAAACTTATTAGTGAAAAGATTGCTGATTGGCGGCACGTTCTTGGCATTCATGTACTTAATGACAACGTTGCGAGTGCCAGTTTGATCAGCCTCATCCATCCAGCCAAGCCCATTTTTCTCAACGGCTGGCCCAATAGACAGGAAGTTCGTATTACCAGAATGTGTCAGCAATAAATCACGCGGCTTAGTCTTCAATTCAGGCCGTGCGGCGATCATGTAGTCTAGTGATTTCCCTGGATCGAGGAGCTGTAACTTGAGGCCTTCCATTGCTCCATCGACTATTGCTTGAACAAGATCCGGCTCATTTTTAACCATATCGGGTCGCGAAATCAGGCCTAAATCAAGGGGCTGAAGACCGTAATCGGCATACATGAAGTGGACGGCAGGGGTCTTGCTCGCTAGCGACGCGGCATTACTAACGTAATACGTGCCGGTGCAATCCGCTTGTTTGTTGAGGACAGAACTAATCAGCTTGCTGGGATGTACTAAGTTACGATTGATCTTGTTGATATCAATACCAGCAGCGCGGGCGAAACCTGGCATCATTAGAGTGTCACCGGAGGCCGCGGCGCCGACCAAGATTTTGCCTTCTAGGTCCTTTGGTGTCTTGACACCAGAATCTTTACGGCAGGAAATTGCAATCGGGCTTTTCTGAAGTTTAGCCCCAATCGCAATAACATTGAGCCCCTTAGAAACACCATTTACCGCGACGCCATAGCTGGCTTCTGCGAAGTTGACGGTCTTTGATGAGACGGCTTTGATAGCGGCACCTGAGCCATAGCCCCGCTGGATCGAAACGTCGAGACCACGCTTCTTCCAATAAACTGCAGCGGCAGCGAATTCAAAAGTATGGCCGCCCACGAATAACCAAGGCAGCATAAATTTCACCTTGCGCATCTTTGACGCGCCGACTTCGCTGACAATTCCCGGTGCAACGCCTGCGGCGAGCATTAGGCCGAGCCCTGTACTTCCTTTGACGACGGAACGCCGCGTGAGGTTTTTACCTGTGCTCTTGTCTTTAGATTTAGTCATAGTCTGACCTCTCCCATTCGATTTGTTTTTTAGTTCCTGTCAGTCCCTAAATTTCGTGGACCGATTTTGTCAGAGTACGATGAATTTACTCTAATAAGTAGGAGAAATTTCAGGGAAATGTTTTTTTACCCAATTGTAATTTCCATCGATTTTTTTACGGCTGGACGGGCCATCATTAAGTCGACCCAGCGCACAAGATTTGGATAGTCATTTAAGTTAATAAAATCGAACCCAAATGCTCCAAATCTGCCAATGACCATCATGTCGGCTATCGAATATTCACCGGCGAAATATTTATTTTCAGCGAGGTGGTTCTCTACCGAATCTAGCAAGTTCCTGCACTGTTCTTCGAGATCGCGGGCGTGATTGAGATTAGAGAAGCTGACGGAGACGTTAGTAGCAAGGTAGTAGAGCCATTGTTTTACTGCCCATTTTTTTTCTATATCTGATCCAATAAACATACCGGTTTTTTCACCGATATATTCAAGGATCGCTGCAGACTCCATTAATTGGACCGGCGTGCCGCCAGGTCCATCCGGATCCACCATACATGGAACCTTTCCACCGGGGCTGATCTTTAAATATTCAGATTCTTTGTTTTTCCCGCTGTGTGGATCAATTGGGATCAGCTTATAGGGTGTCCCAGTTTCCTCCAATATTATGATAGGACGGCGTCCATTGGCGGATTTCCATGAGTAAAGGTCAATCATTTTTTTCTTTCAAAAGAGGTTAGAAAAACTATTCCCAATAAAGGAAACCCATGGCGTTACCTGTACCCGCTTCGGAGCGGTAGCAGGGCACGTAATCGACCAGGGTCATTGTCTTTTCGCATTCATCCATAACGGCTGCGACGGGTATCCAATTTTTAATCTCAGATGTACCAGATTGGTATAAATTCTCGGGGATCGCAATTAGTGTTTTGTGGTCGTGATTGATAAATGCATCAATGACCTTACGGTCTAAATCTTCATCGATTACGAAGTGGCTGAGTCCGCCCGATGCAAAGATTGCGACCCGAGCATCTGAATTCCAGCTTTCGATAGCATCTTTAAGGGCCTTGCCGAGGGCATAGCATCGGTTGGCCTTTGGCTGGTTGGGTGGGTAGAACGTGTTAACCAGGATAGGCACGTTAGGGGTTACGTCATCCTTCATAATCTGACGATATATAAAGCCAAACGCGTGGGGTATACCGTTGACGTAGCCGGAGCCCTTGGGGAGTCTTGAAGAGGCTGCAACGTCGAAGTCTGCATCAATTAAGGATTCAATAATATGTTTCCCGAGTTCGGGGTGACCGGGATAAGTGGTGTTTTCGGGCGGGACATGGCCACGTTCCGCAATAGCAATGCCGGGTGGTAAAGCTGCAATTTGTCTCTCCGTGCGGGGGTTATTTTGAATGCGGTCTCCCCAAAACACTGAAAATGCTGGAAAGTTATCTTCTAAAAATATTTCACGTTGGTCATTGCCGACGATCACCGCTACATCAGGTGCTACCTCGGCATATTTGGCTGCGAGGACCTCAAGTGCCACCTCACAGGCGGCAGATCGTTCCCGCCAGCGTTCCGGTGTAATCTGTTCTGCAAGGTGTTCCTCGGACCGCAACTCTACCAATTGGTCGAAACTATAAGCACCACCTCGGAAGTCATGACAGCCAAGCTTCTTGTCCGCCGCAACTCGCCCCCCCCACTTTTCCCATGGTGTCGACAACATCGGTCCATGCGAAGTCCCAATCCCAAGTACTATTTCCGCCATAAATTCCTCGCAAAGTTTTTAAAAGACCATTACCGGAAATAAATTGCCGCGCAAGGCCGCTGTGCGTTTGTCTGCTTGTCATAACATTAGTACACTGCCATCAAATTTTACACATCTTCAGGGAAATCATATGCCAGACACAACAAGACTAAACGGTGTAATCAGCGCACTCGCAGCAGGACAGCCGACATTTACTGCATTCTCAACGCCGGATGTTCCGTCAGCAATCGCTTACAGCACGAATACGGGCTATGACGGAATTGTGTTCGAAATGGAACACAATCCCTGGGATGGTCCCGTGCTCCGAGATTGTCTGCAGTATATGTTGAACCGTGGGCAGATCGCTAAATCTGGTTCTCTCGCCCCAGCCGTGACCCCGATGGTTCGGGTCCCACCCAATGGTAATGAGATGGCCCAATGGCAGGCTAAGCAGGCGCTTGATCTCGGTGTGTATGGCGTTGTATGGCCGCATATTAGCTCTGTTGAAGAGGCTTATAATGCAGTTGCGGCTTGTCGCTACCCCCGAATGAACGACGCCCCTTTATATGAGCCCGCTGGTATTCGCGGTGATGGGCCGACCTCTGCCACTCGCTATTGGGGGCTCGGCCAGCAGGAATACTATAAGAAGGCGGACGTATGGCCTCTGGCACCCGAAGGGGAGATACTGGTAGTCTTGATGATCGAAGATACCAAGGGCATGGCTGCGCTGCGCGATATTCTTAAAGATGTCCCTGGTGTTGGTGCCGTCCTGATCGGCGAGGGCGATTTAAGCCAAGAACTTGGTTATCCGCGTCAATATGAACATCCTGTGGTATTGGAGGCAATGGCAGAAATCGTAGCAAATTGTAAAGAAGGGAATGTCGCTGTTGGTCACCCGCACGTAAACGCCGGAAATGTGCAACGTATCCTCGATGAAGGCTATACCTTCTTGATGGCCGCCCCGGTGCGCTCAACGCCGGGTCTCGACAAGGGGCTGGAACTCAGTGGACGTGGTGGTAGTGAAAAGCCAGCCGAACCCGCGCCTTCTTATTAAATGATTTACTCGCTCGCCCTTTTTGCCCGTCCGACTAAACGAGGGGTGTTGTCGTTAGATTGTTGAGGGCTAAGCGTGTTGAAAACGAATAAATAAAAGGAGACTTTTCATGATTATCGATTGCCACGGTCATTACACTACAGAGCCACCGCAGTTGACGGATTACCGCAAGGAGCAGCTAGAAGGTTTAGCTAATGATCCTAATTTTGTTCCCTCTGAGGCTAATTTTAGCTGCAGCGATGAAGAAATGGCTGAACGTCTTGAGGCAGCCCAGCTCAAGTTGCAGGCTGAAAGAGGGTCGGATTTAACAATCTTTTCGCCACGCGCTGTTGGCATGGGTCACCATCTCGGGACCCATAAAACCAGCGAGTATTGGGCAACGATTTGTAACAATATGGTCAAGCGTGCCTGCGACATGTATCCCGATAAGTTTGTACCGGTCTGCCAGCTGCCGCAGTATCCCGGCGTTGAACCGGCAAAAAGTGTTCCGGAGCTCAAACGGTGTGTAAATGAAATGGGGTTTATCGGCTTGAACCTTAATCCTGACCCATCAGGTGCAATGTGGACAGATCCGCCCATTACCGACAAATGGTGGTATCCCATTTATGAGGCAATGGTCGAGCTGGATGTGCCAGCGATGCTGCATGTGAGTGGCTCCTGTAACCCGAACTTTCACCATACGGGGTCGCATTACCTGTGCGGCGACACAACGGTTTTTATGCAGCTGCTCATGTCTGATCTGTTCAAGGAGTTCCCGACCTTGAAGTTCATTATTCCACACGGTGGAGGCGCGGTCCCCTATCATTGGGGTCGCTTTCGTG
The DNA here is from genome assembly GCA_964477025.1 of uncultured Rhodospirillaceae bacterium. Lineage (GTDB taxonomy): Bacteria > Pseudomonadota > Alphaproteobacteria > MPNO01 > UBA2964 > UBA2964. Next base: position 40,821 of record CAYZDH010000003.1, read on the forward strand.
GCTTGGCCCAAGACATGGGACGCCCTCCTTTAGATGAGTTATTACTGGACAACGTATTCTTTGATACGTGTGTGTATCATCAGGCGGGCATCGACTGCCTCCTAAAGGTGATACCCACCAAGAATATTTTATTCGCTTCAGAAATGGTTGGTGCCGTGCGGGGTATAGATCCTGAGACAGGATATAACTTTGACGATACAAAACGTTATATTGATGCGGCAGATATCTCAGATGCAGAGAAATCTCAGATATTTTCTGAAAATTCTTTTAGCGTGTTCTCTAGGCTTGGAGACGCTATAGCAGCATAAGCACCTTTAAACGTACGAAAAGGGCCGGTAATTTGCCGGCCCTTTGCTTTAAAAAGGATAAATCTGATAAATAATTTTCCAGCAATCAAAAAACTTTTCCACAGTTTTTCCACAGAAAAATCCGCAGTTTTCCACAGCCTATAATACCATTTTCCCCGATGCATCCACCTAATTATGCACAAAATATAGTATGCAGTTGACTTAAAAACACTAATTCTTGTTGACGTAATCATATTGCTTCGGGCACACTTCCTTACGTTCCGTTATGTTGTTGGAAGGGAGCCTAAGCGCAACGTCTGCTTTAGATTTGGTCTTAAAAGGCCAGGCAGGCGAGGGGTGGCTGACTCTTCTAATTTTATCAGACGTAACGTGAGCCCGGATCTTGGATTATACTGAGATATTCCAAATCCGGCGCTTAGGTTGTTTTGTAGTAAAGCGTATTGGGAGGTTCAGGGGTGCCAGATAGCGTAAACGCAGAAATTTCGCCAGAAATTCTCCAGACGGAGCGCGGCATTCGGGTCATTATCGATCACAGCCGCGATGAAAAGCTGACCGAGTTTGGTAAAGAAACCCTATCCGATAGGTATCTGATGCCTGATGAAAGTTATCAGGACTTATTTGCCCGCGTTGCGGCGCACTACGCAGATGATTCGGAGCACGCTCAACGTCTCTATAATTATATTAGTAACCTTTGGTTCATGCCCTCCACACCGGTTCTGTCAAATGGCGGCACCAAACGAGGCCTACCCATTTCCTGCTTTCTCAATGAAGCCAATGACAGTCTAGATGGCATCGTAAACCTTTGGAATGAGAATGTCTGGCTGGCAGCAAAAGGCGGTGGCATTGGCAGTTACTGGGGCAATTTGCGGTCAATTGGTGAAAAGGTTGGAGCCAACGGCAAGACCTCTGGGATTATCCCTTTTATCCGAGTGATGGATTCTCTGACATTGGCGATTAGCCAAGGTTCTCTCCGCCGCGGTTCTGCTGCAATTTACCTGCCCATTGACCACCCAGAAATAGAAGAATTTATCGAGTTGCGGCGTCCAACAGGTGGCGATCCAAATCGAAAAGCGCTCAATCTTCATCATGGCATCCTGCTAACTGATGAATTTATGCGTCTGGTTGAAGAAGATGGGGAAATGCCGCTGCGGAGCCCGAAAGATAAGCATGTAGTGAGGACGGTGTCCGCTCGTTCGTTGTGGATTCGTCTACTTACGGCACGAGTAGAAACTGGCGAGCCATATTTCATTTATATAGCATTTTACCGTCAACTAATAGGCAACAAAATGTTTCATATATTTTTAAAAAAAGGGATATATAATAAAAATATCGAGATAAATTCAAATAAAGAATCACCTGTGCTATTAGTCAATTAAAGGAATT
>CAYZDH010000004.1:0-41033 GCA_964477025.1 uncultured Rhodospirillaceae bacterium
TCGCCGGTGTATTAGTAATTCTTCGCCCTGGGATTATAGAGATATCTTTTGCTGCTTTGGCGGCTTTAATTAGTGCGGTATTTTATGCCAGCGATAATACAGTCATAAAATCACTTTCAAAGGGTGTGTCCGCGACAATGATTGTCTATTATGCGCACCTTTTGATGATCCCAATTTCAATTCCAATGGCTATCATCACGTGGAAACAGCCGACACTGTATGACTTTGGTGTTATCGTGGTGCTTTGTCTCTGTCTAACAATGGCTTACCTATCAGTGACAAAAGCGATTTCTCTGACGGTGGCACGTGTAGTTCAGCCGGTGAATTTCATGCGAATGCCGATAGCTGCTGTTTTTGGCTGGGTATTGTTCAGCGAGTTTCCAGATATTTGGACTTGGTTTGGGGCAATCATCATTTTTTGCGCTACAACCTATGCCGTTAGACGCGGTGCAAAAACAACTGCAAGACCCTCTAACGCATGAACGCCGTACCGATCCCTATCCAGGGCGCTTTGTATATGCTGGTCAGCGCAGTTTGTTATGTTGGTTCAGCAACACTGATTCGCTACATCGGTGAAGGCTACTCACCATTTCTGCTGACCTTTTTTCGCTCAATTATAGCAGTAATTATCCTCGCCCCGGTAATCTTTCGTATACGTGGTTCATCACTTATACCAGAGCGCCCCTTTGCGATTTTGATGACAGGCATTTTTTCCTATATTGGTATCTTTCTATGGTTCTATTCAGCAGGGCGTATGCCGGTCGCAGAGTTCTTTGCGCTGCAGTTTGCTACACCACTCTTCACTATAGCCTTTGCGATTATTTTTCTGCGTGAGCGCTCTGATTTCGTTAGTTGGCTCGCCACTTTGGTTGGCTTTTCCGGGGTCCTTATTGTCCTTCGTCCTGGACTTATCGAGGTTTCACTACCAGCTATTGCGGCGATTGCCTGCGCGGCTAGCTATGCCAGTGTCAATACAGTAATCAAGTCTTTATCTAAGACGGTCCCGACAACTGTCATTGTCTTTTACGCAAATTTTTTATTAGTGCCGATCTCCTTGCCGATGGCGATTGTAGATTGGAAGATGCCACTATGGGTAGATACGCCGGCGATTGTTGGGGCCTCAGTGCTCTCAACGATTGGTTACGTAACGGTATCAAAAGGAATTGCGATGGCACCAGCCCGTGTGGTTCAACCTGTGAATTTTCTACGCATGCCTATCGGCGCGGCATTTGGTTGGGTGCTTTTTTCTGAATTTCCTGATCTCTGGACATGGTTGGGTGCTATTGTCATCTTTTGTGCGACGACCTACGCGGTGCAGCGTGGCGCCCGGAATAAGGGAGGGTAGCTGATGGTTACACTGTATGCCTGGCCAACTCCCAACGCGCACAAGGTCTCAATCATGCTTGAGGAATGTGCGATCGATTACAAGGTGGTAACGGTTGATATTACCGCCGGCGATCAGTTTAAATCAGATTTTCTAGCGATAAGTCCGAATAACCGCATGCCAGCGCTAGTGGATGATCAAGGGCCGGAGGGCAAGGCGATTTCAATCTTTGAATCGGGCGCCATCTTAATTTACCTCGCCGATAAAGTTTGCCGGTTGATGCCAGCGGGCGGCAATGCGCGTTATGATGTGTTACAATGGCTTATGTTTCAGATGGGTAATCTTGGCCCAATTTGTGGTCAGGCGCATCACTTTCGCGAAGCAGCACCAGAACGTGTGCCCTATGCCATTAATCGCTTTACCAATGAGGCTGAACGTCTCTATCACGTAATGGATCGGCGGCTAAAGGAAATCGACTATCTCGCTGGGAAAGACTATTCAATTGCTGATATAGCTTGTTGGCCTTGGGTAAGGGTGCATCGCTATCACGGTCAGCGCTGGGAAGATTTTCCTAATGTAAAACGCTGGTTCGACGATGTTGCAGCCCGTCCTGCTGTTCAGAAAGGCATGAAGCTGTTGATTAATAAACGTGCTAAGACGCGTGATGTACTCAATCAAGAAGCCCGTGATATACTATTCGGCCAAACTCAGATGGCGAGGCGTTGACACATTTTCTTGTCGTGATCCCTCGCGACCATCATTTTAAATTTTAGGTGTATTTGCATCTTCTTGGATTAAGTCCACCTGAACTTTTAGTTTTAGTTTGTTTGCTGCATCCACGCTGGCCTTTGGCAGACCTTTTGTTGAACAATTTCCCAACTGAGTTTTCTTGACGAGCGAAAGAAGGGCTCTTTATATGTCCTGATACTTCATGACTACTGATGAAAGTTTTAACGGAGGTATGACGCCGATGATTGAATTAATTTTAGTAATAGCGGTTTGGCTAGTCTCTTATTTCTTTTTGCCGGGGGTAATGAAATTGTATTCTGGAGAGCTTGAGGAGAAGACCGTAAATCCTGTTCAAAAAATTAACTTTGGTACGATTAATGCAATTTTATTCTTGTTACTAATCAGGTAATTTAAGAGACTGTTGCAGCTCACTGCCTAATAAAAAGAAGACATTTTAGCTGACGATTGTTTGCAGCATAGAGTGCTCTATCGCCTAGAAGCTTTTAAATATAGTATTGCATCGTTTCTGATAAATGTTTCTGTATAGCGGGGAAGCGATAGGCAGATGTTTCGGTGGCATAAGGAAATATCAGAAAATTTTCGTAGGAAACTAAACCTCTCCCACTACGCTGTTTATTGGATATGTTGGTTTAAAGGCTTACTTACAGCTTTAGTAATTTGGTGGTTGGTTAGTTAAACACTGGTAAATAACATCCATTACCCTTTTAACAAAATCGTTCTTTAATATTCTTCGGCTCGCATCTGTTCGTTTTCCCCTTTCCACGTGTTTTAGAAAACGATGGAAAAATCTTTGAGGTGTCACTACCGCAGCCTAAAACTTAAAATTCCGACAATTTAGTAAGTTTAGTTTTAACTTTAACCATTATTTGTTAATCACTGAACTTGGGTCTATCAAAGAAGCCCCATTTTCCAAATTTATCATTCTTAGTGCTTCTTCACTCTGGAATTCGTAATAGAAAACGCATTCGTAAGATTCTCCATTAAAGCCTGAAAACCGAAGAATAGATTTGGGCTTAAGTTCGGTGCCTGGATCATTCATTGCGTAACCTGGGCGTTGTCGGTTTCTTTAGAGGTTGGTCTTAGAGGTTTTTGGTGGGTTTTTTTTTCTGGCTTTGACAAAGTTCCAAAAAGTAGTCCCCCATTCTCAACGGAAAGACTACCGTAGGAAACATCACCCTCAATAACTCCACCCTTCTGGATGGTTAGAGCTCCAGAGACTTGGGCATTACCCGCAAAGTTACCGGAAACAGAAAACATATTAGTTTTGATTGAGCCTGTGAGTGACCCTTCACCCATAACCTCAACGAAGTTAGCGTTTATTTCAGCATCAACTGAACCGTGAATTACAACCTGATCCGCTTCGACAACCTTGCCCGATAAAACAACGCCATGTCCAATTGATAATATGCTTTGTGCTTTGGGTGCTTTAGGAAGGATACTATTGATCATCGTTAAACTATCTTCATCCGTTTCATATATCTGTTGCTTAGATGTTTTTGCAGTGTTGAGTGATTGATCGTCTTTCCTGGGAGAAAATTTGGGGATATTTATACCGTTCATGCCATAATCCATTTTTGGAATTTCTAATGATTTCTTTATCCCTATATACTTTGTTAAAATTAGGTTTGAATTAGGGCACTTTTTTGTCGACGTTTTTGTGTTGGGCTCAATAAATTAGGGACGGATTGTCCAATCCGTCCCTAATTATTCCAAATGGAATTCTCAAAACATCCATTACGGTAGCAAAACTTTGTCAATGACGTGTATTACACCATTGCTCGCCTTAATATCAGCGGCGGTAACTTTTGCGCCACTGACAGACACTCCATTTGTGCCATCAACTGCGAGGCTCGTCCCGTTAACTGTTTTAGGATTAAGCTTTTTTCCTAATACCGCCTTGGCAGGCACCTTACCTGACAAAACGTGATGTGTTAATATAGCGACTAGTTTCCCTTTATTTTCTGGTTTCAGAAGACTTGCGATTGTACCCTTTGGAAGTGCTGCAAAAGCCGCATCGGTGGGAGCGAATACTGTAAAAGGTCCTTTCGATTTTAGAGTTTTTACAAGACCAGCTGCTTTAACGGCCGCCACGAGTGTCTTAAATGATCCATTCGCAGAAGCAACGTCTACAATGTCTTTCTTTTGGCCGTGGTGGCCGGCAACCGCTGATGCCGGGACAGATACCGTAACAATCAAAGCAACAAGAATTTTCGTTAATACGGACATTTGATCTTTCCTTATTAAACCTAGGGGCGAAACGATTTCCGCCAACTTGTAGGTACTTGTACTGGATACGATCAAGGTCAAGAATTGGATTACTGAATAATAGAAAACCAATTTTTTTTATGGGGTGGTCTGTATAGAACCGGGCGGGACTTCCTTTGCACATTATATTCCGTGGCATAACTACCTAGAATTAACGAGTTCCTTTTTCTGCGTCGTTTGCTTCCTTTCGGATAGAAAAATAGGTACTGGAAAAGATGACAAGCGCCCCTACCGCTACCCACGAAGAGAAGGTTTCATCCCACAATAGATAAGCAATCAACGCAATAAACGGTAGGCGCAAGAAATCGATAGGAAAACATACGGACGTGTCGATTAGCACCAGTGCCTTACTGAGGCAGAAATGGGTAGTTAAGCCAGACAGGCCGAGTAGCATTAACCAAGGCAGGTGGTGCCATTCCGGATTAATCCATAAATAGACCGCAGGCCCCAAGAAAACCAAGCTCTGAATAATGTTCATAGTGAATACCATCGTGCCCGCACTTTCAGTTTGTGAGAGAACTTTTACCATGACGTTCTGTGCGGAAAATAATACCGCGCCAAAAATCACCATGATCATGGGTAGGCCGACGGGCACGATTCCAGGACGGACAATAATCAAAACGCCTAAAAAACTTACAGCCATCCCGATCCATCTATATCGATTAACTTTTTCGTTAATAGTCATCGCAGCAATTGCTGCGGTAATGGCCGGGATGGTGTATTCGATAGAGGTGACAACCGCTAGCGGTACAGAAATTACGCCAAAAAAAACGCAATATTGGCCGCCGGCATGAGTAATATTTCGAAGGATTTGAAATCTGAGGTGCTTTGTAATTAGCGCCTTGATACCCTCTTTGGGAATCATTATTGCAGATATTGCGATAAGCCCGATTATGGCCCTGAAAAATAATAGTTGAGGTACAGTCATGTCGGGTTTGAGTGCGCGCACGGCAATAACAATCCCGGCAAGTCCGGCGACGGCGATGATCATCCACCCGACACCACGGAGTGTCTCAGCGCGAGTAGCGTAAGCTGTATTATCTTGCTTTTTCACAGGAGAGGAACTCGGTAGTTTCCCATGGGGTTTCTGCGTTTACGATGTTTCTTCGCACAAATCTATTGGTGACGCCAGTCCGTCATCTAAAGTTGGATTTACAGATCACCTTGTCCGTCATACTTTGACACCATCAACTTTTATAGGGGACCCAACCCATGGATGGATCGCAGGTTAGCAATTTAAAACACAACGTAACCTTTAATGACCTTAGGGAATATATTGAAGAGGTTGATAAGCTAGGAGAACTGCGCCGTGTGGAAGGAGCTTCTTGGGAAGAAGATATCGGCATGGCTGCAGAGTTATTACTGCACAGCGAGACAGCACCATGCGCCCTTTTCGATTCAATTCCTGGTTATCCGAAGGGACACAGGGTATTTACAAATTTTTTTGGTGGTCGTCGCCAGAATATCACCCTGGGTTTCCCCCCTGATCTGACAAAATTTGAGCTAAGCGTAGCATTTAATAAGGCATATCAGGAAGTTGTCCAAAGGCCTCTTCCTTTTAAGACCGTTGAGACTGGACCTGTGATGCAAAACATTATGGAGGGTGATGATGTTGATGTCCTATCCCTGCCAACACCCCTTTGGCATGAAGGAGATGGTGGGCGTTACATCGGAACAGGGTCATTTAATGTTACCCGAGATCCAGAGGAAGATTGGATAAATGTAGGCACCTATAGAGTCATGGTACATGATAAAAACACCGTCGGGTTTTATATTTCGCCTGGAAAACATGGTCGACTTCATCGACAGAAATATATGGCGAAGAATAAACCGATGCCAGTTTGCGTTGTAGTCGGAGTTGATCCGCTGAGCTTCCTGATGTCTTCATCGGAAATTCCCTACGGGGTGTGCGAGTTTGACATTATGGGAGCTTATCGTGGCCGTCCCGTAGAGTGCGTGATTGGCAAACACACGGGCCTGCCGTTTCCGGCAAATGCTGAAATTGTACTCGAAGGTTTTTGCTATCCCGATAAATTACGCGCAGAAGGACCATTCGGTGAATGGACAGGGTATTACGGTAATCCTGAACATAACGGGCCGACTTTGGATGTTAAGGCTATCTATCATCGTAATGATCCAATTATGCTCGGTTGCCCACCTCAGCGTCCACCTGAAGAACAGTCACGATATCGTGCCGTTGTGCGCTCAGCCTTATTAAAAGAACAAATCGAGGCAGTGGGCGTGCCCGATGTCCAGGTTGCCTGGTGTCACGAATGCGGCGGTGGGCGCATGTTTACCGCAGTGTCAATCAAACAGCGTTACCCTGGCCATGCTACGCAAGCAGGTCAGATTGCCTCTCAATGTCGCCTTGGCGCTTATGCGGGAAAGTTCGTTGTTGTTGTAGATGACGATATCGATGCTTCTAATCTGGAAGATGTTATGTGGGCGCTATGTTTTCGGGCAGATCCTGCGACCGATATTGATATTATAAATCGGGGCTGGTCTACGGGCCTCGATCCCTCTATCCATCCGGATCGTAAGGAGATTGGAGATACCACCAACAGTCGGGCCATTATCAATGCTTGTAAGCCTTTCCACTGGATTGACCGCTATCCCAAAGTTAATACGCCGGATAAAGAAACATATGCCCGTGCGAAGGAGAAATGGGGCTGGCTGCTCAACACTAATCAGCCGCCGACTAAATAAGGTCAGTTTGAATCTGAAGCTTTGGCTTCGTGCCGTGTCATAAAATAAGTTGAACCAGCGATAATAGTTGCACCGGCCCAGACCCAGATGTCTGTTGTTTGATCAAAGACCAGGTAGGCAACAAAAGCGGTAATTGGGAGGCGTAAATATTCGATTGGTTCAACAATCGTGGCTTCGGCGTGGATAAATGCGCGCACAAGGCAGTAGGGCGCGACTGTTCCTGAGATAGCAAGCAGCAGCAGGGCCGGCGTGTCGCTTAAGGTTGGTGTGACCCATGTAAACCAATTCGCGGAAAGTCCAAATTCCGGGATATAGTTTACTAGTAACCAACCGACAAACATAGATAGTGCCGCAAAGATTGATAGCAAAAACTGATAGTAAAAGGTTGTCGTCGTGGCGTGCTCCGTCTTACCAAGTGATCGTGTATAAATTGCCACCCCAGCATACGAGAGTGCCGACCCCAAAACTAAAAATGCGGCAGGGCTGAGAGGTACGGCACCTGGACGAAGAATTATTAAAACGCCGAGAAAACCTATGAGCGTACAAATCAGTCGCACTGGTCCCGGGCGCTCACGCAAAAAGATTACGGCAAGTATAACTACCATCAAAGGGACCGTAAAATGTAGGGCGACGGCCTTGGCTATAGGTAAAAAGGCTAGACCCGCGAACCATAGCCACATACCTAAAAAGTTTGTGAGGTTTCGCTGGATATGAAATCCCAGCCGTTTTGTTTGTATGAATTGAAATCCCCGCCAGGATACGATCGCTAACAATATTATCAGGCCAAGAAAATTTCGAAACAGGACCAGTTCAATAGCAGGGATATGTTTCAAGAGACCAACTGCAATTGGGACAAAGGAATGAGCCGCTGCTGCCCCAAGACCCCATGTAACACCAACAAGTACTGGGTTCCCTGCAGTTGAGGGGTGGCCGCGATAGCTCATCGCTTTACCCCGATGGCGTTATTCGCATCACCTATACCGGACGCACTTCCGGACGTTATATCTTTGACTAAATGTGCGGATGGCCAAAAACGAACGAAAACCTTGGAATTTGAAATCCTTAGAGATCGGATATCATTTAAAAAATTTCTAGTGCGATCCTGACCTATCATTTTATCAAATGTATAAAACAGGACCGGCTTGATAAGTCTTTGATGAATTTTGACTTCCCCAACAAAGAATTGTTTAAAAATTAATCCCTGAGAGGAGGACGCAATAATTGCACGGATATTGAGATAACTACCCAATGGATTTGAGGGCAAACTTACTGACATTTTAATAACGATACCACCCCTCGATGCTTTAACTTGAGTGGCCACATTTGGGATTAATTTTGTGGCAACTTTTAAAAATTTATTAATTTCATGCGTAGTAGTCTGAAATTCCGTAACTTTATTTTGTGATCTCAAATGAGAATTGCGGCGCCTAACTAATTCCTGTGCAGTCTTGAAATCTTTCGGGGTTACTGTCTGGTCTATTTTAACTGCTGGCGACTCTTGAACAGAATTTATCAAATTGGTTATAAGCCAGCCGATGAGCATGGCGAAAACAACAAGACTGCAGAAACGAAAGAGACAGCCCATCGTATGCCGCTCACTAAGGGTGGTTATATACTTTAAAACTCTTCGTATATTGAGTAGTTAGTGTTCTAACAAATCAATCAGTTTTATGTCACGAGAATATCGTTAATTGAAGCCAGAATAAGGGCGCAGAGCCCTCCCCCAACAAAAACATAAATAAAATTACTTCGGTTAATAAGGCTTGTGGTTGGTAGGTTAAACATCGAAGCGCCCGTAACTATTGAAAGGCTGCTGATCGATACTGCGGTGCATAATCCCCAGCCAGTAAGGAGTGCTTGCATTAAAACGAGATCAGAAACCCCTGTTGGTATGCTTGTAAATAATACGAGAAGGACTGTTCCCGATACGATGGAGTGGATGGCTAAAACCCCCATGATATTCATGAACATAATGATAAAAAAGATGATGGCTGTCGCAGAGAGGTTAATACCTTGGATCCAATCGAGTAGTCCCATATTCGGAAGTGCCGCTTCAAAGACCCGCCCGAAAATTGTAGCAAATGTAAGGATGGCTATTTCTGGACCAATGCGAGTTAGTCTTTTGCTAGTTTCTTCTAAAGCTTTTGGGATAGAACCCCCTGGAGCTGCAGCGACTGCTAGTAAGCAGGGCAGGGGCATAGCTATTACAAGTGCCTGCAAAGTTGAAAAACCAGTCCCAATCGCTGTACCAACCACTATCATGGCAGCCAAGGCTATAGGGGGCGCGACCGGAGCTAAGGTCATCAAGGATTTCCATAAAGCCAACAGCCCACCTTTGCGGTCAAAGCAAATAATTGACAGAATTATACAAAACGCTGATAGCCCGAGACCAATCGACATTATTTGCCAGAGCGGAACTTTGGGTAAATATTGGCTGGCTACGGCCATGCCGACCACAAAGGGTGACCAAAGTGGCACAAGCGCCATGCCTCGCATCGCAGCGACAAATACTTCCTGACGTTCCCTTTCAGAAGCATTGCGTCCGAGTATTGGTGCCATAATCGCAAATACACCTACCTGAAGGATTGACCCAACAAGAAACCCGCCGACGACTAAGCCACTGTCTCTTCTCTCTCTATCTAGCGCGGTAAAAAGTCTTCTCGCGACACCTATTTCTGGACGCTGGTCAGCTGTCGCCCGCAATAAAACAATGGTCGCGAGGAAAGCAGGAAAGATAGTGGCGCGCGCAAGGCCTTCCCCAATTGCGCCCCATTTGTCATAAACTTGGGCTATAACAATTGTGCCTATCGCTAGAAATACGCACAGCAGTTTAATATTCCAAGGGGCTCGTGGTAACGCGACAACTGTAACGAGCGCCAGCAGCACGGCCATGATATTTGAAACCCAATCAATAGGAAGAATAACTTGAGTTATGCCAAATATCCAAAGGAGACTGATTGACACCACCAATATTCGGGCCATTAGTGATATGTTATTAGAAGTCGTCATGCGGGCCTATTGAAAAAAGATTTTGTCGTAAAAGATGAAGTCAATTGACCCATGGCACTAAATTACTTTTAGGGTTCGAACAAGGGAATTAGTTTCAGATTGCAACTTGTTTAATTTTTTTAATACCCTGATATTTTCCAATTACGATATTTTTGAAATAGAAAAACTAGCGAAGACTAATAAATTGCCGGGTTTGCCCACTTTATTTTGCAGAATACTGGGTGTGGTCCCCTTTTGTGGTATTTAGATTTAGCACGAATTTCAGCCGAAATTTTTTCTTTGGATGAAGTAGAAAGGGACAAGCAAAAGGATACCTGTCATTGACATTCCTGCCATTGCGAAGAATGCCTTGCCAGCATAAAGCTGATAAAGCCAGCCAGAGGCTAGCATAGCGAAGGCCATAGTTGTTCCAACAGCAAAGCTCGAATAGCGGCTTTGCGCAGTCGCCGCAAAACCAGCCGGGACGCTCTTTGCGATATAGTATAGGGCAGCAATATGGGTTGCTCCGAACGTGAGTGCGTGGAACCCCTGAACCGCTATCAATGCTGTGAGATCGGTTGTCATGCCGAGGGTTAACCAACGAATTATTCCCCCAATACCACCTATTATGAGGAATTTAACTGGTCCGATCCGGTCAATATATTTGCCAGCAATAGCGAATAACAATATTTCCGCAATTACACCCTCCGCCCAAAGGAATCCAATTGTAATTTCGTCGAGACCGTTAGCGCGCCAATGCAGAGTTGAAAAACCATAATAGACAGCGTGGCTGGCCTGAATCAGGCTCGCTGAAAACATTAGGATAAGGAGTGGTCTATTCCGAAGAATATTAAGCAAGGGCTCCAAAAGGTTCTTCGTGCCCGGTGTTTTTACTCTTGGAACCAGATAACAGCTGCCGACTGTAAGTGCTAGTAGGGCGATTACTAGCCATAGAATATAGTCGGCAGGTTGTCCTCGGAGAATATACCCTCCCCCCATCGCAGCAATAATGAATGTGAGTGATCCCCAGAGACGAACTTTTCCGTAATCAATCAGTCCCTCGCGCACCTTTAACATGGTAACCGCATCCGCCATGGGCATTAGAGCAAAGAGCAGAATTGATGAAATGACACTAATGCCAAATAAGCTCCAGAAGGTATCAGAAAAAAAGAATAAAAGATGAGTTAGGAGAGCGCCCCATCCTAGTAAGATAATCATCAGATCCGGCCGGCCGTGCCGATCTGCACTTTGTGCAAGGAGCGGATTAATGACAGCCCGGCCCCAGGTGGCAACCGCCAGAATTAAGCCGATTTCTGTAGCTGTAACTCCACGTGATTTAAGCCAAACTGGCCAGAAAGGCAGTAAAACCCCAATAACTAGGAAGATTGCACCATAAAATAGGGAAATTCTGAGGGCCATTGTTTCTAGATACAGTATTGATTACGGGGTGTGCACCCGAGCCATCGTGGGCGATACTTCTCTTAAACCATAACCATATTCGGGGAGACCCACATTGGGAAAACAAACGATCAAGGCAGATACAACCGCTGAGGCCTATCTTACGTTATTAGCTGACCGCGGCGTTGATTATATTTTTGGCAATGCTGGGACAGATTTTGCCTCGGTAATTGAAGCACTTTCCAAGGCACAACTTGGCGAAGCAGAGTCGCCTACCCCTGTGACTGTGCCACACGAAAACGTCGCGGTGGCGATGGCTCACGGTTATTATTTGGCTACAGGACGACCGCAGGCCGTGATGCTGCATGTTACGGTTGGCACAGCGAATGGTGTTTGTGGGATTATGAATGCTGCCCGCGAACGGATCCCAATGTTATTTTCCGCTGGCCGCACACCAATTACAGAAGATGGCTTACCTGGTGCCCGCAGTATTTACATACACTGGGCCCAGGAAATGTTTGATCAAGGGGGAATGGTACGTGAGTTAGTTAAATGGGATTACGAACTTCGAAACCTTGAACAACTTGAGACCGTTGTTGATCGGGCATTGACTGTCGCGATGTCGGAGCCCCGCGGACCGGTTTATCTTACCTTGCCGCGAGAATTTTTGGCCGAGGCGCCCGGCGATTTTACGTTTGACAGTCCGACTGTCAGAAATGCATCCCGAGCAGGTGTTCCAAATCCTAATGCCATTGATCAGGCCGCGGATCTGCTAAGTAAAGCGAAAAACCCTCTCATTATTTCCTCGTCTTTTGGACAGCACCCAGGCGATGTTGCGGCATTGGAGGAGCTGGCCGAACGGTTCGCTATTCCGGTTGTTTGTTACCGCCCCCGATACGTTAACCTGCCGACTGCGCACTCAATGCATGTGGGGTTTGAGCCTGCTGAAAGGCTTGGCGTTGCTGACGTAATTCTAACACTTGAGTCTGATACCCCCTGGATCCCGAGCCTCCATAAGATTTCTCCAGAAGCCAAGGTAATTCAAGCAGGTGTAGATCCCTTGTTTGCTATTTATCCAATTCGTGGTTTTCAGAGTGATCTTACCCTATCGGGTGATCCTTGTGCGACCTTGACGGCGCTTTCCGTGGCTATGACGGAAAATACAAGCCGTATCGGTATTACTCGAAAGGAAGTTGCAGCAAAAAAAGCGGAATTGGCTGAGGCTCACAAAGTTCTGATAGAACGTCAATCGGTTGGTGGTTCCATGGAATACCCTTGGGTCGCACATTGTATAGGGCAGGCGATGGAAGAGGGTGACGCTTTAGTTAGCGAGTCGCAATTACCGGTTGGTTTCCTAGGTTCTCGGAAGCCGGGCACTGTCTTTGGCACCAGTCCGGCTGGTGGCCTAGGCTGGGGAAATGGGGCCGCATTGGGTCTACAACTTGGTGATCGTTCGCGGCGGGTCTTTAATGTGGCCGGTGATGGTTCTTATATGTTTGGTAACCCGACGCCAGCACATTTTGTCGGCGCATCTCTTGAATTGCCAGTTTGCACTATTATTCTTAATAACCGGATGTGGGGCTCTGTCCGTAAATCGACGCTAGGATTACATCCTGATGGGGCTGCTTCGCGTTTGAACCGTTCCCCCCTAACCGCATTGGAACCTAATCCGGATTTTGAAAAAGTTGTAGAGGCCAATGGTGGTTATGGGGAGCGAGTGGATAACGCAGAGGATCTTCCCGGCGCATTGGATCGCGCGCTAAGGGTAGTAGATGTTGAAAAACGCCAGGCTGTTCTAAACGTGCAGACATCATATGATGATGCACAAGCGTTAGCGGATGCAAGGCGTTAGAGGCTATGTTAATCCTTTTATAGCAACTGCGCGGCTTTCAAACGAAATAGAACCATCACTATTAAATGGCAGGGTGTTTTTTATCTGTTGGTAAACTGCTTCGCGTTCGTCCCCGGTCATTGTTTTATAGAACCGACCGACGTTTTGTGAATTTTTGGTTATGGGAGCCCAGTAATCGTTGAGATCTTGAAATTGGGTGGTGAAGGAAAAAATACATTGTTTGACCTTTTTTATCCGCACCAATTCAAATAAAGAGGCAATCGACCCAATTTCAGTCATTGGAGTCTTCCGGGTTTGCGGACTTTCGATACGTTCCGGAATTATAGCGGCAACGGCATCCCAGAAGTGCCGAGTTGTATTCATCTCACTGTCCATATCCCAATCATATAGGGCAATCGTACCTCCCGGGCGGGTTACCCGTTTCATTTCACCATTTGCCCTTTCCTTTTCTTTTACGAATTTTATCATTAGCCCGGATATAACGATATCGAATTTAGCCTGGTCAAACGGTAAATCCTGTGCATCACCAATTTGGAACTTAACACCTTTGTTTTCTGGGTGCAGCTTTGCGGCTGCGATAGAACTTTTCAAAGGATCGGTCCCTATTATAAGTGATGGCGAACAATTTTTGATTACTGTCTCCGCTAAAGTCCCGGTACCGCAACCAACGTCCAGCCAGCTTAAATGCGGTTCCGGCCCGATCCACTCAATGAACTGAGTTGCTACTTGGCGGCTCCATCGGCCCATAAATTTGTCGTATTGGCTGTAGATTTCATTGTGCCGCATTTTTTGATTCCCTAATGGATGCTTTGCCACAACTCGCGGGCTGCATTGCGGTCAATTTTGCCGCGGTCGTTCTTGGGCATATTCTCGATGATCTCAATTGTTTTAGGACATTTGGTACTCGGTAAAGAATTTTTACAATATTTCATCAGTTCAGAAACACTTACGTTGCTGCTGTCTGATATTGTTGCCCAGCTCACAATATTTTCGCCATAAACTGTGTCGGGAATACCAAAAGTCACGGCCTCTATGACATCTGGATGTTTTGAGAGAAATGCGTCAATTTCTAGAGGAGAAATATTTATACCGCCGCGAATTATAACATCCTTCGCGCGCCCAGTAATATGCAGAAATCCATGTTTATCAAGATAACCAAGGTCCCCGGTCCTTAGGGGTTTTCCCCTTATCGGCTCAATCTTTTTTTCAGCATAAAGATAAGCTTGGGCATGCTGTGCGCTGATAGTTTCGATTTCACCGATTTTGCCCCTTTCCAGAGCATTCCCTGTCGCGTCGCGTATCGAAATTTGTTGATACATCCCGGCTTTCCCAACACTCCCTATAATACGAGAATGGGGTGCATTCGCGGCTACGATGCCTCCCTCACTCATGCCGTATAGTTGAACGAGTTTTACCCCATATATTTCTTCAAATCGTTGGTGTGCTTGAGGCATGAGTGGTGCCGTACTACAAGATATAAAACGAACACTTGCGAAGACCTGATCGCCATTTTCTATCGGTTGCTCTAAGAGCATGTTAATTACGGTGGGAACTGCGACGATGATTGTCGGTTGATGGATTGTAATCCAGTCGACGAAACGAGACCGTGAGAAGCTTTTGGCAAATATTAGCGTTGCTCCAGCCATCATTGTTGCATTTAGTGAAATCATATGGGCCGATGCCCAACTGAAAGACCTAAACTCTAAAACGCGGTCGGCACTGGTAAGGGACCACCGGTTAAGCTGATGTTGGGCGATAGCCTGATAATTACTGAAGCTATGGAGTACACCTTTGGGCTGTGCAGAAGTGCCAGAAGTAAAACAGATGACGCAACGGTCTTCTAGTTCGTTTTCTGCATTGGTTTGACCATCACATTTTAGCTTCGATAACTTTGAAAATAGACCGGTTGTGGCATTCCGATTTTTGAAGGATAGCCATTTACCAATACTCCTGTGTCCAATAGCATCTTGGTTAAGTTCTTCATCCCATAGGATAAGGTTGGGCTCGACACGGGCGAGCATTTCACAAAGATGGTTCTGATTTATATCGGTGTTGATTGTGCAGTATGTGGCGCCATATGCTTGTATACCGTAATAAAGAATTAGATGTTCGAGTGAATTTTTGCCTAAGACAACAAGTCGGTCATTTGCCTGAATACCGTGACCGCCTAGAAAAACTGCGAGACGGCCTATCCATTTAGAAAGTTCTTTCCAAGTAATGCCTTCGCCGGTATCGGCGGAAACAAAAGCCACAATATTCCCCTGATTAAGAGCATTCTTGGCAATTTGATCAGCTAAAGGTGTGTATTCGTCAGGCAGTAAGCCGGTTGGTGATAAACATTCAACCATACCGTTGGTTTCCGAAACTCACCGACCCTTCATCAGGTAGCCAAATTTTTCTTCAGCTTTCTGAGCTACCTCTGGGCTTGGTGCGTTTGACATTGGAAATTGGTCCAGCCAGTCAAATGGTCGGCAGGCATCGATAACTGCTACCGAATGCGTCATATCGCCGTCCGCTCGCTGCTTCGGTGTTAACATCGGATCGGCTGGTGAATCCCATGCTCCGGTGATGAAATCAATAGATCGTTTGGGGTCAGTCCTGACCATCATCGCCCAAATCAACTGATCAAGACGCGTTACGTCCACATCTTCGTCTGTGACGATTACATATTTTGACGCATAAGCTGCTGCCCTACATTGGGCTGCAATTTGGCCAGCCTGTCGAGAATGTCCGGGGTAACGCTGTTTTATCGAAACCCCGTGCAGCATTCGGGAGCCGCCGGTTTCATGGCACCAAACTTGCTGAACATCTGGTACGCCAGCATCTAAAATATTTTGCTTGAGCATCGCGGAGCGCATCACAGCACGATAACGGGCTAATTCATCTGGACCTTGACCCATTGGTGGTACGCCTAACAGGATAGGGTCATTCCTGTGATAGATTGCTTCAATGCGCAGGACTGTTCGGGGTTCTTTCCCACCTGCATAATGCCCTGTCCACTCCCCGAAAGGCCCTTCGATCATAGTTTCTTCCGGGTCGACATAGCCTTCGAGGACTATTTCTGCATTGGCGGGGAATGGCAAACCTGTGACCTTGCCCTCAACAAGTTTCATGGGTTTACCCCGCAGTCCACCGACGATAGCAAGCTCATAGGCACCGTAAGGGGCCGCAGTGCCGCCGATTTTTAATGCCAGAGGGCACCGACCCAAAACCATGCATACCGGCATTTTCTTGCCAGCTGCCTTATATTTCTCACGATGAATATAGCCGTGATGGCCACGCGCGGTAAGGAAACCTACTTCTTTTGGCCCGTGGACTTGTGCACGATAAGCGCCGGCATTGAGCCAACCTTCTTCAGGGTCCCGGGTTACACTGTATGTACCTGTCCCAATATAGCGGCCGCCATCATTTTCATGCCAGACCGGTGCTGGGAACTTACTGACGTCAATATCCTCACCGGTTAAGATATTTTCAAAAATTGGCCCGTTGCCGACGATCTCGTGTTTGATTACTTTAGGGTCGATTAGATAATTCTCGCGATAAGCATTTGAAAGCTCCCATTTGCTCAAATGCTCTGGAAATCCCAGGGTCATATTTCGCCGTGTACCCGCAAACATATTCATCAGCATCCTAAAGCCCTTGGGGCAGCCCTCAACATCATCAAAAACGACGCAGGGCCCGGTTTCCTCGCGCAACACTGCTTCCGCTGCAAGACCAATATCTTCCTGCCAGTTGGCCCCCTTTACATATTCGACCTCGCCAAGACGGTCAGCTAATTCCAACCATTCCCTCAAATCTTCATAGGCTATTTGGCCTGCTATGTTACTTCCCGGCGCGGTACTCATGTGCTTTCCCCTAAATATAATCAATCGATTTTCACATGGAGAGCTCAGGTGAGCAAGAGCACCTGACCCCGGGAAATTGCAATTTCCCTAGTTTGCGTTAAACCGCGATACATGTAAGGAGGTCTTCCAAACGGTTTTATGTTAGCACCTGAAAAACGAATCTCGTCCGTTCGATTACGTTATTACTGATAGGTTTGTTTTATCGGACGAAGGGAGGAGTAATAATTTTCCCTTATTGAATATAATGCTGTCTGCGAGCAATGTATTCGGTGAGGCTAGGTCCAGATGAAGGGAAAAGAGGCGGTAAATTTAAACCTTCAAAAAGGGGGAACTGATAGATGATTATTTACTCTGAGCCGAAGACAACGAGCAATCTTCCAGTAATTGATATCGGTCCAAGTTTCTCAGGAGATCATGCCTCATGCTCAATTATTGCTAGCGAAATCAGAGCGGCTTGCAGGGATACCGGTTTTTTTTATATTTCTAATCATGGGGTTGATAGGTCATTGATTGATAGTGCTTTTGTTGAAGCTAATCGTTTTTTTGATCAGCCGGTCTATTGGAAGGAGAAATACAAAAAACGGGGATTTTCAAATGGTTATGAACCACCGGAGACACAACGGCTTGACAATGAGTCGCCGGGCGACATCAAAGAATCTTTTAATTTTACCATGGGAAATGTCCCCGGCACTCCGGGGTATAAATTTAATATCTGGCCGGAAAAATTTCCCGGTTTTCGTAAAAGTCTTGAGGCATATAAAAAAGGGGTTTGGCAAGCCGGCCTGCAGGTTTCAAGGCTAATTTCTTTGTCTCTTGGTATGCCATTTAATCATTTTGATGAGACGTTTGCGCAACAAAAATCGCCACTCCGTATTCTTCGTTATCCACCGCATCCCGAAGAGAGTGAATTTAATCAGCTCGGCTGTGGTGCACATACTGATTGGGGCTGGATAACACTTTTATCGCAAGATTCATTAGGTGGACTTGAAGTTGAAACTGCTTCAGGTGAATGGGTTAGGGTCGAACCTATTCCTGAGACCTTTTTAGTTAATCTAGGAGACATTATGCTCAGGTGGTCCAACGGGCTTTATCATTCGAGCCTACATCGTGTAATTAATAATCAATCTAAAGAAAATCGCCATTCAATCGTTTTGTTTTTCAACCATGCTCATGACACACATGTTGAATGTCTTCCCACCTGCGTGGTGAACGGCGAAACACCAATGTTCCCGCCCTGCACCGCAGGTGAACATTCAATGCAGCGCTATAACGAGTCTAGGCCACAACTGATAAATTCAGACTAGGTATTTACAACTTTCGATTCTGAAATTGTTAGGTGCTGTTGCAGCGTTTAGATGGCTGAGGCAAAGTATACCTCACGAGGAATGGGTAAGTGAGGCATCATGGCAGAAAGTTCTGATAGTAAAGGTTCCGTGTCTTTTGACGCGGAATATGACGTTATTGTTGTTGGTTATGGCTATTCAGGGGGTATCGCCGCTATTGAGGCATTTGATGCGGGTGCGAAAGTCTTGCTAGTTGATAAAATGGCTAATCCGGGTGGCATTTCGGTTTGTTCTTATGGGGCAATGCGATCTGCCCATGATGCGGATCAGGCGTTTAAATATCTCGAAGCTACCAATGGTGGACGCACGCCGTCGTCAGTGAACCGAGCTCTTGCAGACGGGATGGCTCAAATTGAGCCTTATATGCGCAAGTTGGCTGAAGCAAATGGCGCTATCGTTAATCCAAGGGAAAAGGTCGCAAACTATCCTTTTGAAGGTTATGACACCTTTTATCAAACTCTTATCGAAGAAATTCCGAATTTTAATCCAGATACCTACTACCCACATGTTCGCGGCGCACCTGGGGGCGCTCGGGTTTTTAAAACGCTAGAAGACAATGTCGCGAAGCGTGATATCGATATTTGGCTTGAATCGCCGGTTCAGAAGCTAATTTATAAAACTGATGGAACGCGTGAAGTTCAGGGAGGAATAATTCAGACCAAGGGTGGTGTTCGTAACGTAAAGGCAAAGAAAGCTGTGATTTTGGCTTGCGGCGGTTTCGAAGCCAATGAAGAAATGAAGACTCAATATTGGCAGATGAAGCCGGTACTTGCCGCAACCACTAATTCAAATACAGGCGATGGTATTAGGATGGCTCAGGAGCTTGGTGCCCGACTTTGGCATATGTGGCATTATCACGGGTCATACGGCTTTGATCATCCGGATTATCCATATGCCATTCGGATGAAACGCCTTCCGGATTGGATACCCGGGCGTGAGGCGACCGCTGTGGTTCAAATGACTTGGATTGTCGTCGACAAGTTCGGTGACCGCTACATGAATGAAAACCCACCTTACACCCAGGATACTTCGCATCGGCCTATGGAATATTTCGATACAGTTACTCAGGAATTCCCGCGCATTCCCTCCTATGTAATCTTTGATGAGGTTGGGCGAAGACGTTATCGCGTCGGTGCGCCAACGCGGAACGATCCTGAAGCACATTATGACTGGAGTCAGGATAATATGCAGGAAATTGAATCTGGTTTGATCAAGAAGGCGGATTCAATCGCTGAGCTGGCAAAAATTATCGATATGGACCCGGAAAAATTGGAAGCAACACTGACCCGTTGGAATGAATTATGTGGCACAAAAAATGATGTTGATTTTGGACGGCCAGCTGGCACGATGATGAAAATTCAACGTCCTCCCTTTTATGCTGGCCGAGTATGGCCGGTGGTTTCAAATACTCAGGGGGGACCCGAACATGATTCCCAACAACGTATCATTGATGTCGAAGATAATCCTATTCCCCGCCTGTTTGCGGCGGGTGAAATGGGAAGTGCCTGGGGCCATCTTTATATGTCGGGCGGAAACTTAGCTGAATGTCTCGTCACGGGACAGATCGCCGGGAAACACGCAGCAGCTTTAGATTCCTGGGTTTAGGTGAATGAGCAAACTTTATCGTTACCGCTTGTTCAACCGTACCAATATAGGAAAATTCCCGGATATAGTTCGTATTGGAGGATGATCTCGAATAGCAAGTAAACGAAGGCGGTCGTGGCAATTGACAGATAAGAGCTTTCGCGAATTGAATAACCGCCGCGATATTTCATCCAGCAATAGACGAATATTGGCGTGCAGGGCAAAAATCCGATCAAGTAAATGCCTAAAACGAGGGCACCCATCCAAGCGAAAATTGTCAGCTCCTGAGCCATAGTTCTTTCAGTTTTATCTGCATCTTCGTCCACCTGCTCTGGCGTTTTTGCAGAAAAGAAAATTGATACTTTTTCTCCAAATTTGCTGTCGGTCAGAGCCAGTAAATCTAAAATCAGGAGCGGTAAAGCAACATAACCTACTAACAATGGAAACATCCGGTCAGTTAATTTGTATTGATAGCTGGTTACAATGAACAAAAGTACGAAAGCCAGGGTAATTAAGATGTAATAGGCCGAGGCTCTTCGGTGCTCAGGAATTTTCATTTTGAGCTCTCCTCTTTCGCAATCCTTCGTTCTTTCATCTTGCGACGTATAGTCGGTAGGGCGAGGCTGAGGACCGTAAGGCCCATCAGAAAGATCGAGAGCCACCTAGTGTAAAAAATTGACCACTGGTCATCAGAAATTAGCATTGATTGATGGAAACTTAACTCAGTAATACTTCCCAATACTATCGCTATGGTAAACGTGACGCGGGGATAGTTAAATCGGATCATAAAGTAGCCGATAAAGGCAAAGATAAAGGCTATAACGACATCGCCAATTTCTGTGTTTAATGCGAAGGCGCCAACCAACGCGATCACGGTCACTGTCGGGATAAGCATATGCACACTTATCCGGGTTAACAGGGCCATATATTTTGCCAGAGCAAGGACTACCAGGGTCGCGAACACAGCAGAAACCGTGAGTGCAACCACCAACGTAAAGACTAAATCTTGATGATCTTCGAGTAGTTTTTGTCCTGGTTCAATTCCGTGTAGGATAAGGACACCCAGAAAAACAGCTGTCTCTGCACTCCCTGGAATACCAAATGCAAGAGTGGGAATTAAAGATCCTCCATCTTTCGCATTATTTGCTGATTCTGGAGCGATCACGCCTTTAATATTACCTTTACCGTATTCAATATCAGGTGTTGGGTCGCGTTGGGCTTGTGTGGAGTAGCTCAGGAAGGCGGCAACTGTGCCTCCGACCCCTGGCACAGCACCAATAAACGTCCCATAGCCGGATCCCACTATCATGGTAGACCAATTTTTAAAGACTGATTTTACGCCGTCAGAAATCCGGCTAATTTTAACATCAGATGCCTCTTGTGAAATTGAGCCGCCCTTTACTGCGAGGTTGATCATTTCAGATATTGCAAATAGTCCGATAAGGGCCGGTACTAGCTTGATCCCATCTTCTAAAAGTGGAATTCCGAAGTCATATCTAACCGTACTGGTAACGTCATAATAGCCTACAAACCCCACCATAAGGCCAATAATTGCGGTTATTAGGCCCTGTAGAAGCCTATCTCCTGACGAGACGGCGATTGCACAAAGGCCAAAAATTGCGAGCATAAAAAACTCTGGTGGCGTAAAGAGAAGGACAATCGCCTTCATGATTGGAATCACAGCGACTAAGGAAATTACACCGATTACACCGCCGAGAGCGGACGCAGTTGCGCCTGCCCCAATCGCCATGCCAGCTTTTCCCTGTTGCGCTAAGGGGTAGCCGTCAAATGTCGTTGCTGCATTCGGTGCAATTCCAGGAGTATTTAAAAGGATGGCACTTACAGAACCCCCGGTTGAGGTGGCAGCCATGACACCACCCATTAATATAATGGCCTGCCATGGCTCCATGCCAAATGTTAACGGTATTAGTAGGGCGACCGCTGTTGTGCCGCCCAGTCCTGGTATGGCGCCAAATAGTAATCCGACAGCGGAACCTGCTGCTAGTAATAGCAGAGAATGTGGTGAACTAAGATTAACAATGCCTTCTATTAATGCTTCAAACACGGACTTTCTTGCCCCCGGTGACCTGCTCTAAGTTTGCGCCAATTTTCTCGTTTATTTGCCCTGAAGATTCACACTCTTCCGGCGCGTTTCTTATATCAATCCAAAGAATGAAAGGAGACGGTCGGTTCGTTTTCACCGACCGTCT
Source organism: uncultured Rhodospirillaceae bacterium (assembly GCA_964477025.1). Lineage (GTDB taxonomy): Bacteria > Pseudomonadota > Alphaproteobacteria > MPNO01 > UBA2964 > UBA2964. The sequence continues at coordinate 22,266 of CAYZDH010000004.1, forward strand.
CTGGAGGGTTAACGGGTCTTCTTGGTACTAGCGGCAAGAATATCCTTGTATCTGGAATAATACGTGAACAACTCCCCTACCAACTTGGTTGAATCAGCCGCGTTTAAAGGCGCAACCGGGCGGCCAACTTTTTTGCCCCACGCAACAAATTCGGGGTCAGTGACAGACTTATACAAGGCGTTTGCTAGCTTATCTTTGATAGCCTTTGGTGTCCCGGGTGTCGTGCCGACTATGCGGTCGCCACCTAAGATTGCGAGATCTTTTTTCCCCAAATCACCTGTCGTTGGGACATTGTACTCAGGTTTACCATTTGTAATTTCAAGAATAGGTCTTAGGTCCTTGAATTTGGCCCGTTTTTTCTTTTTGCTGCTGATGTATTTTTTAAAAGTCCCCTTGCCGAGAATGGTTAGGTCACCGTCACCTCGGACGACAGCAAGCGCATAGCGAGGAGCCGACTTATAGCCAGTAATGTATTTAGGCTGAATACCAAATGAATTCCATAGTATGGCACTAGCCAGATAACCTGTTGAACCAGGACCGGTGATTGGAATTTTGATTTGCTGCTTGGACTTCAAGACATCCTGGATGGTTTTGTACTTGCCTTTTGAAGCGCTGGTAACGATCACGTAACGGAATTGGGCCACACGACCGAGCCAATCAATCTTTCGCACATCATAACCCGCCTTTTCGCCAATGATGTTAGGCATGGCATGGCCTGGCATATTAAACATTAGAATGTGCGAACCATCAGGCTTTCGCTTTGCAAGGAACGAGGCTGATTTTTTGCCGCGGCCGCCAGGTAGGTTTTTAGCAACGATGTTGACTTTGCCACCCAGGTATTTTTTTAGATAAGGCGCTAATTTGCGCGTTATCGTATCAAACCCGCCACCGGGACCATAGGCAATAAGGAATGTAATGTTTTTCTTCGGAAAATCGACCGCTTTTGCCGGCGCGCTTGCAATTACAGCAATAGCGCTCAAACCTAAGACGCCTAACGTAAGTTTTCTAATCATTAAATACCTCCCAAGTATCTTGTTTGCTCCATTAAACACTATTGAAGCCTTAATCTTTTGAACGGACAACAGCTTAGACGAACAAATCTACGCTGTTAACCCGGAATAGAGAAAAATTATCGAGATAAAATTAAACTACAATCCTGTCGTTTTATACTACAAACAGTGTAGTGTTTAATTTTTGTGCCTTAAATGGCGTGCTTTGATGGGGTGAAAATGTATGGGGACTAGAATCCCAAATTTGACGTTAGAGCCGCTGCACCCGGCCGTCGGTGCGCGCGCAACAGGTATTGATTTGCGTGATCCCATAACTGAGGGTATCGCGGAGCAAATTCGGAATGCTTTCACGAGACATTCAGTACTGTGTTTTCCAAATCAAGAGATTACTAACGATAATCAAGCGGATTTTGCGGCTTTATTTGGGAAGGTAGACACGGCTGATCGGACTAAAGAGGACCCCGATAACAAACAGTCAAAACGTGGCGTAATGTATGTCAGCAATGTCCGGAAGGATGGCAAGCCCATTGGGGTCCTTCCAGACGGAGAAATGCATTTTCATTCTGATGGCGCGCATCGCGACAGGCCGTATCGCGCTACTACCCTGTTTGCGATTGAGGTGCCCTCGGTTGGGGGAGAAACAAAATTTTCTGGAATGGCTGCTGCTTATGAAACTCTTCCGGTGGCGCAACGGGGACTTCTTGAGACTCTCAAGGCGCGTCACGTGTTCAATTACAATAAGACGACCCGCGAAGAGATGCGCCGTGACGAAAATGTTTCTAATGCTATTCATCCGCTTGTGAAGGTGCATCCTGACTCTGGACGCAAATCTTTATATGTCAGCCGATTGATGACTTGCAATATCGTTGGAATGGAGGCGGAACAGAGTGAAGACATTTTGCTGTCTCTTTTTGATCATTGCGAAAAGCCGGACTTCGTCTATTCCCACCGCTGGACACCTGGTGATTTGGTCATCTGGGATAATCGTAGTGTTAATCACGCGCGGAATGATTTTCCAAGCGAGCAACGTCGCTTGTTACGGCGATACACGGTCTCAGAACCCGATTAGGTTTAGTCGAACCTATCTACGGTTTCGTTGCCAAGTTCGCGGACTTTTTGGCGATAGGCGATGACGGCTTGCTCATGACGTGCTGCGTTACCCGCATCGTCATCGCGAATAGGGGCCTGTTCGTGATCGAAGTTTCCAAACTTGTCTTCACCGCGAACAAGTAACGCACTTGTCCTAGCCTTACCAATCTGACCGAGGTGGGGTGGGTGATAAATAAATGTGATACCCATCCGTCGATCACTGCCCTTATTTGGCAAGGACCCGTGCACAAGGAAGGCATGATGGATCGAAGCTTCACCTGGTTGGAGAACGATTGAAACTGGGTCGACCTCATCGCTACTGATATCGACGTTTTGACCACTCGACAACATATTACCTCCGCCCACGTCGGGGGTATTTAAATTGCGGAGTCCAGCTTTGTGAGAACCAGGCAAAAATTGCATACACCCACTTCTTTCCGTAGCAGGCGACAGGGCAATCCAAGCCGTTAACACATCGCAGGGATCATGCCCAAAATAGGTGTTGTCCTGATGCCAGCTGACATAGGCATCGTCGCTGGGCTCCTTTATCCAAGCCGTATTATGATAAATCATTATGTCTGGACCAATCAGATCTTCAACCGCATCCAGAAGTTTTGGATGTGTCGCCATTTTAAAGGCCCAGGGAAAACGTAAGTAGAATTTTGTCTGACCGATACCGCGAAAAAACTCACCCATAGTGGTTTCAGTTTTCTCGACGTCTGCACGGCATGCGGCGACCTCAGCGGCGTTAAAAACAGCTACCGACGACACAAAACCGTTCTTTTCATACCCTGCTATCTGTTCTTCACTTAGGAATTTGGGCATGTAACCCTCGGGTGCGGTGTTTGTTTTAGCTTTGGGCGGCCAGAAAGGCGCTAAGTTCAGCAGTAAATTCCTCTGGACTGTCAATTGTCGATAAATGCCCCGCATCTGGAATGATTTTAAGTTCAGCACCAGCAATTCCATCGCGGATGTACTCAGATTCAACCATCGGTGTCGCATCGTCGGAATCCCCGATCAGGACTATCGTTGGCACCTTTACAAGGGCAAGGTCTCCGCTTGCATCGTAGGTTAGGAGTCCACGAATTGTATCGACATAGGCCTTGGGTGGACACTTAGAAATTTCTTCAGAAAGTTCATCTAGCTATTCCATTGGTGTACTAGGAATCAGCCGATCGCCAGCATATTGGCTGCCAAATTCTCGCATCGAGAGATAGGCTACAGCTTCCTGAGTGGCATAAATGCGATCTTCTGATCCATCGCGAAGACGTGCGAAACTGTCAGCGATGGTAATCGAAGTGGCGAGTTCGGGACAGGTCCGGTTTAAGCAAAGGGCAATTCCTCCCCCCATCGATAACCCCACGATATGACATTTATCGATATTTAAATGTTCTAGCAAAGATTTGTGATCGCCTACAATGTCGTCGAGTGAGAATGGATTGTTGTAGGAAGAGGCGCCATGGCCTCGGCAATCTGGCGCGATACAACGATAGTTAGCCTTCAAGACGGCAATCTGGTCACGATAGAGATAATTATTGGTGCCGAGTGAGTGAATAAATAGAATTGCCGGGCCGTTGCCTTCATCAATATAAAAAATCTGCTCGCCATTGGCTTTAAGTGTCGGCATTGGTCCCTTCTTCCTTAGCTTGTTAGCAAGTTGGCTTTCTATTGAAACTATCACCCAGGCTATTTTTGCGAAACCCTACTAGATACCTCAGGAGCTGCTAATCATTGGCGCCCCTTCGAGGGTACAGCGACGCAAAAGACGGGTCTCTGTTGATGGAAAGTCTGTTCTTGCGTGGGTTGAACACCGATTATCCCACATCGCTAAATCGCCTGGCTGCCAAACGTGCTCGTATACTACGCTAGGGTCTTCGGCTATTTCGATGAGTTGATCTAGGGTTTTGTCGCTTTCTTCGCGCTCTAACCCTTCAATTGCCGCTGAAATAAGGCGACTTACGTAAAGAGCCGTTTTTCCAGTTTCGGGGTGGCGGACAAAGATTGGTTGCCATTGGTGTTGGACGCCATCGAGACTTTCTTTGAAATCGACTTTCTCAAGCATCGTAAAGTTGTAGGCTTGCAGAACCTTGCGGCCCCAAAGTAATTCCTTAATTTCTTGGGGTATATTTTCGTAGGCTAGGTATTGATTAGCGAACTTCGTATTCCCACCGGTCGACGGCAGTTCTATCGCGTGCAATAAAGTAGCTTTGTGCGGTTCGGGCCGATAACTCATGTCGTGGTGGAACCACATCTCTCCGTCTTGTAATGATCCTATATAATTACCTTGTTTATCCCGTTGGTTTGTAACCAACATAATGCTGCCGTCATATCCATTGGCAACCTCGTTCTGCGCGTCTTTGGGTGTAGCTCGGATGCCGACATTGCCAAATTGATTAGCAAAGGCAACTTGTTCATCCTTTGACAAAGATTGGCCGCGAAAAATTAAAACGATATTATCGAGCCACGCTTGATAAATTTTCTCCACAATAGATTTATTGAGGGGGTCACGAAGATCAACGCCTGTAACTTCTGCACCAATAGGAGAATCAAACGTTGATATGGAGAGTGTCATAGGGTTCTCCTAATTCTTTGAATAGATAATGGCAATCTTCTAAGACGCTGGAATCATTTCTTCACCAAGCAAAGTGCAACGCCGCAATAAACGCCGTTCTGCGGCGGGGAAGTCTGTCCGCGCATGACAGGAGCAGTAGTTATCCCACATTGCTAACTCTCCCACGGTCCAGACATGTTCGTAATAGTTTCCAGTTGTTTCAATTATAGCGAAAAGTTCTTCAAGAATAGCGTCGCTTTCGTCACGCGGGATACCATCAATCTTGGCTGTCATGAGCCTGTTAACATAAAGTGCGGTGCGGCCAGTCTCTGGGTGACGGACAAAGATTGGCTGCGATCTATTGTGAATGCCATCTAAATTACCATCAATATCGACTGTCTCCGTCATATGGAAATCGTAAACCTGCAAAGCGGTCCGGCCTTTTAGCTGTTTTTTTAAATTTTCGGGCATTTCTTGGTAGGCACGATACATATTAGAAAACCGCGTATTCCCCCCGGTTGAGGGCAGGTCGATTGCATAGAGCATCGTACCTTTATGCGGCTTAGGCATGTAGCACATATCGTGATGAAAATACATTTCACCATCGGGTAATGATCCGACATACCGGCCTTTGTCATCTTTAACATTGGTGATCAACATAATCCCTGCATCATAATCAGCACCTTCCGGACGTTGTTCTGGTCGGCGAGACCGTGTCCCCGTATTGCCGAAATGCTTCGCAAAGGTGAGTTGTTGTTCTTGGGTTAGATCCTGATTTGGAAAAATTAAAACGATATAGTCCAGCCAGGCTTGCGTGATTTGCGTTACCGTATCCACATCAAGAGGTTTGCTGATGTCCACACCTGTGACTTTTGCACCTATTGCCTCTGAAAGAGGCGTAACCGAGATTTGGGATTTTAAAACGCTAGCCATGATGTCTTGGTCCCTAAGTTTCGTATGTATGCCTATTATAGCTGCAGGGTCCTGCGTTTTCCAGCTAGTGTAATATATTCAAATGGTTTAACTTTTTAAAATTTTGTTCATTATTTGCTCATGCCAAGTTTAATTGTTCAGACCGGTGAAAGATTGTCGGTCCTATTGGGAAGACAGGATCAATCCGTAGATCGGCGTGAATTAATAGCGGAAACTCATGATTTTCTGGCGATGTTGGAGGGTGTCAAACCAGTTTTTCTGCATGGACGTGGTTTGGCCCCAAAGGATTGGATTAACGAAGTCCTCGGAATGGCTCAAGAGCTCGGGCTCCATATCATCAAGGGGCCCTTTTGGGATGCCTTAAATTATGGGGCATTCCCCAATTGGTATGCCGAGTATTGCCAAAACGAACTCGAACCCTATCGGGCATGGTATATTTGCAAAGATGACACCATTGCTGAATCTATATTAGGTATTAATAGAGCGGGTGGCCATCTCACGGTATCCGAAGAGGCGCGCCTATTGGGGTATCCAGAATGTTGCGTTCAAGCCCACTATAAACGTTCTCAGCGGTATCACCGGGGTGCACTAGCTATTCTAAAACGGATCGCAGGTGGTAATGAGAATAAAATGCGGAAGTTACTTGCTAGCCAAGCTCCACTAGTTCCAGTTACGCAAGAGGAACTCGACGAATTTGAGATTGCGTTTGATATCTATGAGGCAAAGTTTGGGAGCTGGAATTTATGCCACGCTTGTGCATGCGGAACTGATACCCGTTCAGAGGTGTTATCGAAGCAATATTTTGAAATGGTTCAAAAAGCAAAAATTGCGACTGACTAAGCGCTGGCAAGTGCCATATGAGAGGTGGTAATTACGCGAAGACCTTTGGCGGTATCGACGAAGTCTTCAAGCTTTTTCGCTACTTCGTTTTTGAGATCTTTTAATCCTTCTGCATCTAACTGCTCGAGGGCGTGGCGTGAAGAAGGACCGCCGGCCGCGAGACATTCGACAAAGTTCTCCGCAGATTGAAAATAACTATTCATTTGTTTCTGGATGACGGAGATGTCACGGAAACCGATATCTTGAAGAAGATCCCCAAGCACCATTGGGTCGCCATAAGAAAAAGGGTGAACAACTCCTTTTGAATCTATTCCACGCACTTTAAGAGCATTGGCAACAGCTGCATGGGCGGGGTTTTGCTTAGGGGAACAGTAAACTGTCAATGCCAGCCTGCCGCCCTTTGCCATAACCCGTCTGATCTCATTTAGGCCCTTTTTCTTATGTGGCAGAAACTGTAGGACCTGGTTTCCGACAATGATTTCGAATTGCCCGTCATCATATGGCATATCTGTTAGGTCGCCCTGATCCCAATCGATTAGTCCACCCGGATCAAGTGTCCGCGCATGAGCAATCATGCCAGCATTCAGGTCAATCGCAGAAACCGAGCCAGCGACACCAACAATTTTAGCGGCAAATCGCGCAGCGGCGCCACTCCCGCAACCGATATCAAGGAGTCGATGACCTTCCCGAGTTCCTGCATGCTTTACCATCATCTCTGACCATGGCCCAAAGATTGTCGGAACTAAAAATTTTTCAAAGGCCTCAGCAGCAGAGGTATCGATTTTACGATTTTGTTTTTGATCGGCCACTCTTCTTCTCTCATATCTATTACTGTTGATGATCGCAGCACTATTTGCAAAATATAAACGACATTTGTATGCCGTAATACTTTAGGTGCTAAAATCGCCTTTTACATAGGCCCGCACTGTAGGCCAGGAACCAATGTTGTCAGCACCTTTATAACTAAGAAGATTTCCTGCGCGGCCGTGGTTTTATCAGTCCGGCTCTTTTTAGAACACCGTCCAAACGTTTTTCCAAGTCTTTCGGAGCCGGCATCATTGGCAAGCGATGTTCATTCTTTGGCATTATGCCAAGTTTCTTCATCATGTATTTCATTGGAATTGGATTGGTGTCGTAGAAGACTGCCTGATTAATCTCAAACAGCTCGTAATGAATTTTCTGGGCTGCTTTCATGTCGCCTTTCCAGACAAATTCACACATACGGGCAAGTTTCTTAGGCATTAGATTGCCAACGGCATTCATCAAACCACATGCACCAACAGTCATCATTGGATATGAAAGATCTTCCAACCCAACAAAAATTCTGAAATCTTTCCCGAAATGATCAAGGCATTTAGAAACGAACCCAAGGTCGTCAACCGCGTGCTTCATGCCTATATAATTAGGACAGCCTTTACTAATTTGATCCAAGGTATCTAAAGTTACTGAAACCGCGGCCCGACCCGGGATATGATAAATCATCCAAGGTAATTTGGTACGTTTTCCAATGTCTCTATAATACGCCACTAGACCCCGCTGCGGTGGGCGAATGTAATAGGGCGTCACGACCAGTAAGGCATCTGCTCCAGCTCTTTCTGCATAATCAGAAAGGAACACAGTTTCTGCGTGGCTTTGCGAGCCCGTTGCAGCGACTATCGGAATTCTTCCGTTTACCGTCTCAACCGCGACGTCGACACAGCGATTACGTTCATCAGGAGTTAGCGTGGATGGTTCTGAGGTCGTTCCAGTAACCAAAATTCCATGTGAACCATTTTTGACTTGGAACTCTACAAGACCCGCATATGCATCGTAATCAACACTACCATTCTTAAAAGGCGTGATAAGGGGTGGAATTGAACCTTTCAGAAAATTCTTCGGTAATCGGATCATTTTGTTAGCTCGCAATTTTGCCCCGGTTAGTATCGAAGCCCATTTCAGCTCCGAGTACGCTCCAGGGTTTCTTAAGGTCTTCCTGCCACAGTAATGATTCCATGACGATATTGAGGGGTTGATCCTGGATCGTTAGCTCATAAATTGGATCAGTTCCAGTACTTGCATGGTTGTGAACCCCCCAGCCTGGTGCGGTTAGTAACAAATCACCTGACTGCCATTCATAAACTTTACCTTCAACAGTGGAGCGTCCTTCTCCCTGAAAAATATAATTCATTGCGGCCGAAACGTGGCGATGTGGCTTGTCGACAATACCCGGCGGTCGAATGGTAATAGTCGCAAAGAAGTTAGGCGTGGTACCATTCGTTCGGCCGGTCATTGGATTCCACAAAAGATAAAGCCTTCGCCCTACATAGTCGGAGCCTAAGGCAGATAATTTATCGAGCTCTGCCTTTACTTTTTTCCATGGCCAGTGAAGGGCGTGGGATTCAACCGCTTCTGGCGCGATAAGAATTTCATATGGCATTAGCCACGCGCCCTCGTCGGTCAGTTCGAATGTCCCGTATGGGCTTTTTCGCCTCGGGTCGTCTTCTGCAACTTCCCCTTCATTATTCTCCTCGACGAGTTGTACATCGGCTGGAGGGTCTTGTTCGACAATATGCACATTCATCTTTTCGAGTAGGGGCGCGTTGGTATAGGTCAGCCGCGCCTGCACTTCATCGGTGTCATTAACGTGAATATAGGTCTGCATTGAGGGGAAATTGAAAACGTCATATTGCTCAAAATCAATTCTTTTTCCGCCAACAACGGAGTGACCACTCCCTAAAATACAAAAATTGACTTGTGTAGAATTGTGACGAATAGGGCGGGTTTGTTCGCCCGGGTTCAAGACTTCAAGAATTGGCCGAATACCCGGGGCTAGGCCAAGCCCAACGCCAAGTTTGTGAGAGTCGGGATGTACAATCCAACTCTGGCGGCGCCCATTATTTGGTGTTGGTATCGCTGAAAGGCGCTCGATTTCTGCATCGAAATCAGCCTTTTTGGTAATAGCCGGCTCCCATAATTCAGGGGCAGGCTCTGTCGTGCCCGATTTATCGAGAAAAATACCTTTTTGTTCGGCCATGTTGTGCTCCGTTCAATCGCGCTTGCACCTTAGATTTTAGTTGCAGGCTTTTTCTACTAAATTAATTTCCGGGACTGCCCGGAAACTAGGGAAACTTGATACCTAAATACAGCACTTCTTAGATACGTTAAAGGTTAAGTTAGGGTGTTTTCCTCGTCCTGATCGAGATTGGTTTTCATCTCCCGCATTAGACGTTTTAACGTTTCAACTTCTGCCGTACTAAAGCTACTTGTGGCGATTTCATTGATTTTGATTGCCATATTTAGCAGTTCGTTTTTCAGTTTGCGCCCTTTTTGCGTCGGGAAAATATTTATGGTTCGGCGGTCGCGACGGTTTCGGACACGCCGAACCAGTCCGTTTTTCTCGAGTAGGCGCAGTACGCTGGCGGTAGTAGGCTCTGTAGTTCCAACACGATCAGAGAGCTCACGCTGACTTAGTCCCTCCTCGATCCAGAGTGCTCGCATGAAGTAATACTGGCCCAGTGTCATGCCGTAACTTGAAAGATTTCGCCGCAGTGCTTTCCCCACCGAGAGATTAGTACCACGAACCAAATATCCAGGGCTCTCGTTGGGATCGAGCCAAATCTCATCGTCAGCTTTTTTTGGATTATTCACGTTAGAAAATCCTCAATGTTGACAGATTCGTAGTTAGTGGGCATCGCGCGGTCAAATCGAGTGTTTCCCTCCTTGCTGCTACTCCATGGTTTTGTTGCGTCAATTCCCACTTTTGTGCCGATCCGATACATTGGGCTCATCCCCGGAACAATATTGGAAACATTATCAAGTGACCAAATTCTAGTATTATCAATTTTGGTCACGTCTTGCTCAGCATTTACACGAGTAGTTAGTGACCAAAAGACCTGGTTTAAATCAGAAGCGTCCATGTCCTCATCGATAGCAATCGCCAGTTTTGGGTGAAGGTATGGGCTAGACAATGCGGCCATCAAGGCTGTCTTGGCTTGACCGGAGATACGAGGGCGGAGTTTTACGATAATTGCCATTAACCCAGAGACACCAAGACATCTGATATCCAAGAGGTCTAAACCGCCCTCTACCTTTGAAAGATGTTCGTATAGTGCCGCTTCAATGCAAGTACCAGTAATGGATTGTGGGTCAGTCATTGGTGCCCCAGAATGCATGCCATAGAATATCGGGTCTTTGCGATGAGTAATGGCCTTTACGACGAAAATTTCAGTTGACCCCTCTTCGGCATAACCCCCAGTGACCTCGCCGAAGGGTCCTTCACTAGTCATCGCGTCCGGTAGAATTTCACCCTCAATGATTATTTCCGCATCCGCGGGCACTTCAAGGTCGCTAGTCTCGCATTTCACAAGTCGGACCGGGTCTTCGAGTAATCCACCTGCAAGTGATAACTCGTTGACGCCATAACGGGTTGTAAATCCGCCCGCATAGAGAATTGCCGGATGAACGCCGACTACCATCGCGACTGGCATGGCCTCCTTGCGTTTCTGGTATTTTTGATATGTCCTCAGTGCGTGACGGGGACAAATCAAAAAACCGCTACGATCCGGTCCCAATATCTGTTGGCGATGATAGGACATATTGCGAGTCCCGGTTTCAGGGTCCTTGATTACTGCCATACCAGAAGCGATGTAAGGTCCAGGGTCTAGCTCTGAGGTCCACATGGCAGGGAGCTTCGTTAAATCGGCGTCGTCTCCTCTTAGGATGATTTCTTTTACAGGAGCATCGCGGGTATCTACCGTTATAGGTTCGAGTGGGGTTTTAATTCGCTCGACGACCGTTGGAATAACATCTTCTTCAGATACACCTAACCCAATCGCCCATTTTCGGCGATCAGTAATTACTTGGCTTGCCAGCCGCCAGCCTGGAAAACCCTTCAGGTTCGTGAAAAGTGTCGATTTTCCAAACTGGTCGTATGTTTTCCAGCCGATTGCGGAAACATTAGTATTAGGGTCCGTTTCTTTGTCGATACGAAATAGCTCGCCTTGCTGTTCTAGATTTTTTACGTGGCCACGAAAGGATTGATCTCGCATTAAGATAACGCCTTAAAGTAAATTTTGTTTATTTTGAACATTCTGCTTGGCGGAGTGGAGCTGTGCAACCATATGCCTTAAATTTTGAGTTTATTGATCGTTTATATTCGCATTCAGGCAATGGACTTATTTTCTTGAAATAAGGACAAAGATACTTGAATGTTTCGAGTTGTTTTCGCCGAAGAATTTATCCATTACGATAACCTCAAATGGTTTCTAATCAGATAGGAAAGAAATTTTAATGACAGCTTCGTTCAATCCGCCCATTCGACGACTGATGGGCCCCGGTCCGTCCGATGTTCATCCCCGAGTTCTTGGGGCGATGGCACGACCGACAATAGGTCATCTCGATCCTGAATTTTCACGGATGATGGAAGAGGTTAAAGATCTTTTGCGCTATGCTTTTAAAACTAAAAATGCCCTGACTATTCCCGTTTCCGGTCCAGGGTCGGTTGGAATGGAAACTTGTTTCGTTAATTTAGTGGAAGCTGGTGATACGGTCATTGTTTGCCAAAACGGGGCATTCGGCGGGCGTATGAAAGAGAACGTTGAGCGATGTGGAGCTACACCCGTCATGGTGATGGATGATTGGGGGAAGCCGGTAGATGTAGAAAAAGTAGAGGATGCGCTGAAGGCTAACTCAGATATTAAAGCTGTTGCTTTCGTTCACGCGGAAACTTCAACCGGGGTTCAGTCGGATGCCTCCGCAATTTGTGCATTAGCAAGAAAGTATGGTGTTTTATCAATTGTCGATGCGGTTACCTCATTGGGTGGTACCCCCGTTCTCACCGATGAGTGGGGGGCTGATGCGGTGTATTCTGGATCCCAGAAGTGTCTTTCATGTATGCCTGGCATTTCTCCCGTCACAATCAGCGAGAAAGCGGCAGATGTTGTAAGACGCCGCAACCACAAAGTTCAAAGTTGGTTTATGGATCTGAATTTAGTTATGGGATATTGGAGTGGCGACGGGGCCCGGGTTTATCATCATACAGCGCCTATAAACCCCCTTTACGCCATTCATGAAGCCCTGGTGATGCTAGAAGAGGAAGGTCTCGAGCAGGCTTGGGAACGTCACGCTAAAATGCATAAGGCTCTTCGTGCGGGCATTGAAGCAATGGGTCTATCGCTCATAGTTGAAGAAGCCTATCGATTGCCGCAGCTCAATACAGTTTCTATTCCTGAAGGTGTAGATGAGGCTGCTGTTAGGAGTACTTTGCTCTCTCGCTACAATTTAGAAATAGGTGCTGGGCTTGGAGGTTTGGCTGGCAAAGTCTGGCGTGTTGGGCTTATGGGTCAGAGTGCTACTAGTGAACATGTGACTTTGTTCCTTAGCGCTATGGAGGACGTCTTGAGTGAGCAGGGCGCAGCAATAAATGTTGGAACGGCGCTACCCGCAGTCCGCTCTGTTCTCTGACAAAGGAGTATCATTTATGGAGACCGCAATATTAGAAACCGGGGGTTACCGCTATGTTCGTGGCCCGTTTCAATATTCCGGCGGTGTTGCAGCAGAGCCAGGTTTTTCAATAGAGCGAGCGCGGTTTAGGTCGCCGTTGCCTATCGAGGAAGGGTTTTCCAGAATTGAAGCACATCTCAATGAAATGGATCTGCCTTTGACATCCTTCTGTGCTTGTGAATTGCGGTCGCCAGCACCTTTTACTGAGCAAGGGTTTATAGATTTTAATCGCTCTTATGTGGGGACGTTGGAACGCTGGGGGTTATTTAGGGATGACGAAAACCCTGTTGCTCGATCCAATGTCTGCCCCGCTGCGGGGGCACCGCCCGAGCCTAGCTTTCAGGCATTTTCCTATACCGTTCCTGCAGAAACCGACGACGGTGGTTTTATAATCGCCGGGTCTGCAGAAGCACCAGAAGGCCATGGTAACTATAACGAACGTATCATTCGGCTTGGCGATCAATCATCGAACGCGATGCGCGAAAAAGCATTGTATGTCCTTAACGTTATGGAAGCTCGTATGGCTGCCCTCGGAAAAACTTGGGCGAGTTCGACCGCCACACAAGTCTATACCATTTATGATTTATATCCGTTTTTAGCAGATGAAATTGTTACTCGTGGAGCCGCCAACAGCGGCCTTACCTGGATTTATGCCCGCCCACCAGTCGAAGGCCTCGATTATGAGATGGATGTTAGAGGCGTCCTCACTGAACGGATTATTTAATTACTGCGACCTATCTAAAAGATGACAAAGAGCCAAAATGTCGGACCCACAATATAAAAACATTTATCAAATTGGGGAATTCAACTTCACATAAAAGAAGCGTTAAAAATGTTGGCCACTACCTAATGGTTGTCATCATAATTTTCAGGAAACATGAGACACCCAAAGACCAAAAACAAAGAGAGTTCGATTTAATAATAAATAATAAAACAAGCCTGAAAAATTCTTACCCGATACCATACTCATCTGCAGCAAGCCACTCTCGATCAACCACCCGATTGGTTCCTCCGGACTTCATTAGATTACGATGAAGTACTGCACCAGCAGCAGCAAATTGCATCGCGAGACCTGTATTGTTCTTATAATAAACGATATTGTCTGGCAGGGATTTTACACTCACTTTACCTGCAAAAATATCTCCCAAAAGATAAATATTATCGCGGTCAACCAGTCCCGATTCAATTAGATCGAGTAGCTCTATTTGCTTATTAGTATGTACACTCTCCCAATCGTTGATCACAATTTGTGAGGCCCGCGTTAAAGTTTCATCGTCTACTTCATGCCGCGTAATTGTGGGGTCAGAGTTTCCGATCGAGACAACCATTTGGCCCTCAGATAGCCATTCACCCCTTAGAACTGGCTCTGTTGAGTTGGTAGCAGTACAAACAATATCGGCACCCTCAACAACAGCTTTCTCATCCCCTACGGCAACAACTTCTATACCGAGCGTTGCCGTCGCCTTTAGATAATTTTTTATATGATCCCGATTTGGGCTATATACTCTAACCTGACGGATTGAGCGTACATTGCAAATCGCCTCACAATGGGCTCTAGATTGACGACCTGTTCCAAGTATTCCAAGAACACTCGCATCCTCGCGTGCAATCGCATCGACAGCAGCGGCAGAAGTAGCACCAACACGCATCCCGCTTATTTCCGACTCATGCAGAAAAGCGATCGGTTCAGAGGTTTTAATGTCGTAAAGTATAATGACAGTCCAATTTATTGGTTCAGGGTTTTTCATAGAGCGGCGGCCGGACTCGTAGGCGGTATCATCAATAATATGAGTACCCGCCCTTACACATGCGACACCAAAACTAGGTGCGGCTCCGACATGCACATTAGCATAGTAACTTTTATCTGGTTCGCCCGAATTTATTGTATAGCGGGATCTAGGAAGACTAACCGCCGTACCTTTTGAATAATCTTCAAAACAAACGCGCATCGCATCAATACATTCAGCCATACTTAAATGACGACGCGCATCTTCATCGGTGATAATTATAGCCATAATAACCTCTGCTTAAATTTGGCTACCAAACATACTAACTTGCATGGAGCATTTCTACTAGGCGCCGCTTGTCTGTTTTCATTCCGGACATGGTCATTGGGAATTTTTCAAAACTCACTATCCGTTCGGGGCATTTAAATTTTGCAACACCCAAAAGCTCAAAATACTCAATAATTTCATCAACTTTAAGGGTCTGGTAATTTTTCAACAAAACACATGCGCAAACTTTTTCACCCAGCTCTGAATCGGGGAGACCAACTACGGAAACGTCGACAACTTTTGGATGAGAAATCATAAGCTCTTCTATTTCCGAGGGGTTAATATTCTGTCCGGCACGTATGATGAGCTCCGAAGCCCGACCTACAAGAGAAAGGTTTCCAGATTGATCAATCATTCCGAGATCGCCTAAACGATAAAATTCGTCATTCCAACTCTCCAGGGTCTTGGGTAAGTCACGGTAATAACCCGTGCCCATGACGAGGCGACTTGGTCGCATGATGATTTGACCAGTTTCACCGACGGGGAGTTCTTTTCCATCGTCGTCAACAATCTTTACTTCGTTATCCTTAAAAGGTTTTCCAACGGTCCTTATTCTTGTCGTCTTATCATCGTCTAACGTTGACATTGAGATGCCGCCAAAATCCATGGTGCCATAACAGCGCACAATTTTACAATTACCGCGTTCTTCAACCGAGTTGGCTAGTTCAAAGCTAATAGAAGCGGCATAAGTGGCAAAACACCGCAACGGTGCCTTTTTAAGTAAATCTATTCCTCCGTTAGACATCATCCGGGCAAGCATCGTTGGCACCGCAGTTGCAACTTGAACACCCTCATCGACTAAAAAACGGCAGGTTTCTAAGGGGTCAAAACGGGATTCTATCACTATAGTTGCAGCATAATATGGCGCGGCGTGGTGAATTAATGCATCGGAGGTGCCAGAGGTCATGGGTGGTAACGCCGCGATCTTCTCCCCAATTTTAAGATTAATTCCCTCTGCATGCTGGAGAGACAGCCAAATTCGGTGACCGTAGATTGTATCTGCAATTTTCGGTGCACTTGTTGAGCCACTAGTCGTCGTAAAGTAAAACCTTTCGCCCCAACCGAAGCGAGTGTGATTTAAAAAGTGTTCAGAAATTTTAGGAGGTTTGGAACTGGCTAAGGACCCAAACTTCTTAGCCCAAGAAACGTTTTGTTCGCCGCCCACGGTAATAAATTCAAGCTTAATTTTTGCATTGGCAAGGTTTTGGATGAGACGGTCATAGTGTCCATCTCCAGCGCGTTGGGAAGAGATAAACCCCAGTCGAGGACCAACTCTATCAATAATAGAAAAAAGTTCTGTTTCTCTAAAAGCAGAATTTGTGAGAATTACACGCAGACCAGCCTTTTCGCATGCGAGCCTAATCAAAACCTGCTCTGCGCTATTTGATAGGTGAATTAGTGCAATATCTGGCCTCATAAAGCCCAGCTCTAATAACGATAGGGCTATACGATCAGATATCATCTTTAACTCACGCCACGTCATCCGGACCTTGCGATCAATGATTGCAGGGTGCTCCGGGAGTTGCACCGCATTAAGATCACAGGCTTGAGAGTAAGTTAAATTCTTCTCTTTACCCTTTAGGTCACTAACAATCTCAAGCCTTTGCCTTTTTAATTCACCGAATGCATTCCCCATCCTATCTCGACCTTGTCTGCCTTTGTTTTATATATTTATTCAGTTTTTGGCTTTGCACCTATATCGTTAGGGCAATGTCATGTGCTTCTGCTATCCCCTCCATCGCATGACTAATTTGTTTGGCATCACCAACAACTTTTAAATTCCGGGCGCCCATCCTCAACCATTCAATCTTGGTCTCATCTGCTTGGTACCCGGTGCAGATAACAACAGAATCCGCTTGGATTTCTCGTTCTTGATCATCCTCTGCTGAATCAATCCAAACAGAGCTTTTGCCAATTAAACTAACCTTGGAACTGGGAATACTAGTAACCCCATCATGGCCAAGCTCTTCAACAAGAACCCAACGGGTTGCCGGCCCCAATCCTGTTCCTAATTTCGGATTACGACCTACTAGAGTGATGTCATGGCCGCTTTCTCTGATTACAGCCGCAATTGCGTCATAGCCCCCATAAGCCTGAAGATGAGCCTTGAGGTCTCGATTTATGTGATTACGCATCGCGATAAAATGGGCAACTTCTACTCCCGCTCCGCCGGCGCCAATAACCAAAACACGCTTACCTAATTCAACCTCCCCCATAAGCACTTGCTCTCCAGTGACTACGTGAGGAAGATCTATTCCTGGAATATCAGGCATTATTGGAATTGCACCGATTGTAACAATTACCTCATCTGGTTCCTCCAATTTTAGTAGTTCCGACGTAACCTCTGTTTCCAAATGAAATTTTACCCCCGCGTGTTTTGTTTCGTTAACCAGCCACGTAAGAAATAGTCGCAACGGTTCGCGACCCGGCGGAGCAAAAGACACCAACCATTTACCACCAAGATATGGTTTTTTCTCAAAAATATGAACGTTGTGGCCTCGTTGTGCAGCCGTTAGTGCTGCCTGCAGTCCAATGCATCCGCCCCCAATTATAATTACCTTCTTTGGGTTATTGACAATTTCTATCGGCTCTATTTCCGAGTGGCGGCCCGCACGGGGGTTAACTAAACAACGGACAGTTCGTTCTCGGACCGTTGCCTCGTCAAGGCACTCGTTACAAGCAACACACGCGCGAATTTTTTCCCAGTCACCGGCTTTTGCCTTATTTGGCCAATCCGGATCTGCCAGCGCCCCTCGCGCCAGGGAAATATAGTCTGCCCAACCCTTACGCAATAACTCTTCGGCCGCAAAAGGGTCGGTAATCCGTGTCGAGGCTGCCACCTGAGCCCCAATTTTTGCTTGTTTAATTCCAAAAGAAAGGATTCCAAGTCCGCTCTCGGGAACATTTGGTGTGAGGTTGGGAACAGTGGTTGCGTGTCCTCCTGCAGCAACGTTGAACAAATCAATCCCCGCTTCTGCCAGACGACGCGCATTGCGGATTGACGTATCCATCTCATAACCACCTTCTATAAATTCGGCTCCGTGAAGACGTGAAGTAATTGGATAATCGTCACCAACAGCAGTCCTGATGCCGCGCACAATAGACAACGCAAAATTTAGCCGGCGTTCTTCGTCACCCCCCCATTCGTCATCTCGGTCGTTGAATACCTTTGACGTAAATATACTAATCGCGCCGCCACCGTTTCCTAAAAGGTCCACCCCATCATAGCCGGCATCCACCGCACGCTTAGAGGTTTCAATTACAGCCTTTATCCAATTGCGAATTTCTTGATCATTAAATTCTGAAAGACTTGGTTTTCTAAGCATTTGGTGTAGTGACCATATTCTCCTGAGACCAATTTGCGCAAATGAAAGTGCTCCCTCTTCCCTAATCCTTTTGACGAGACGCGCATGCACCCGCACGTGCCGTTTGTTATCAAGTAAAAATTCACCTGGGCTAGCATGATCAAACTGAAAAGAATCAATTATTCCAACACCGATCTGACCAAAACCACCTTTTGCACGGGCAACATAAAAATCGATCCCAGGCTCTGATAAACCGTCCTCGGGGTCACCCAAATTGGTGTGCATAGCCGGCATTACTAATCGGTTCTTAGTTTTCAGCTTCCCGACCTCTCCCGGCCGAAATAAATTTGGAAATATCACGAATTTGACCCCGTATCTTAAGTTTTTTAAAGAATTTTTTAGAAGAATTGCTCTTCGGTATATTTGCAGATGCCGCGACAAGGCATCACATAAACGTGTCTGATGGTCACCTATAAATTTGTGCTTACAATCATAATTTAGAAACG
>CAYZDH010000005.1:0-1201 GCA_964477025.1 uncultured Rhodospirillaceae bacterium
CGGGGAATAAACTACTTTTGCATTTTACGATAAAGAGCTTAGCACGCAATGTCTGGAATGGATCTTTTTAGTAGTCAGTTGGTGGCGCGTAATCCTCTAAACCTGGCAAAGGTTCGCTTGGCGGTAATTTAACCGTTTTCTGAAAAACCATGTGCATGAAGAGAAACAAGGGCTTAGCTTTCATTACCACAACGACGAGGTCCTCTTTATCTGAGCTGTTGAAATGCTGATGAACACAACCGTTTTCAACCATTAGGACGTCGCCCGCTTTGTATTCCATCCTTTCCCCGTCGTGAATGTCATAGCCCTCACCACGCAAAACATAAAAGGCAGCGCTATTCATATGGCCATGGTTTTGGGCGTGGCTGCCTGGCGCGTATACATGTAAGTGTGTTTCAATTGATTGAGCAATCTCGGTGTTTTGAGGATTGATTACATGTTTTCCGAAGGAAAGTGGCCCCCCCTTCCATTTCATGTCAGAGGTGCTAATGACACGCTCTTTCTCGTAAAGCCCTTGCTGCATTTCGCCGTAAGTGCCCTCGAGGGCGCGCACAAAAGTCCGTTTCTTTACCCAGCGATCCCATACGATTTCTTTTTTATTGTGCCCTAGACTAGGCGCGCCATCGACTGGGCTTGTGACATCTGCCATCATTTGACTTTCTTTTTAGTCGCAAGATTTCGCAGGAGACTAGTGTTCGGGTGCTCATCTGTAAAGTAATTGCCCAGGCAAAGAATTGGAGCGTAATTATTGTCTTAGTAGTCAGTTCAAAAATTAAATTTTCAAATTGAGGCACACTAATCTTTCAAGTTGTTGGCCGTTGCGAGGATCATCGAGGCCGATTAAAATAAAGAACCGATCTAGAACCCCTTTCATACGAAGCACGCAAACGTATTAGTCTAATTTTTTGTAGTATGAATTTTCAACTTATTGAAAAGTTAGAATTGTTTCATGATCTCGAGCCAGAGATTGAAGATTTTCGTTCGGCTGTCTTTAGGGGCCTTAGTGCCAAAAATAAATATTTACCATGTAAATTTTTTTATGATTTGAGGGGCTCTCAATTATTCGATCAAATATGTGAACTTGAGGAATATTACGTAACTCGCACCGAAGTCGGTCTTTTAAACGAAAACCTTGCCGAAATACTAGAATGCCTTGGCCCAGAATGTCATCTGGTTGAATTTGGCAGTGGATCCAGTACTA
>CAYZDH010000005.1:1211-26216 GCA_964477025.1 uncultured Rhodospirillaceae bacterium
CGCTCATGAAAACTACTCAGGACGCCCGGTGGCCTTCTTTCACGGTTATTCGCTTGGAAATTTTGAAGAAGAAGATGCAGTCAGTTTTTTGGCGGGTGTGGCTAATTTTTTATCAAAGTCAGGCGGTGGTCTTCTTATTGGGATAGACCTTAAGAAGGATGAAGGTACGCTAAATGCTGCCTATGATGATTCTAAGGGAATTACGGCAGCGTTTAATTTGAACTTACTAGTTCGGGCTAATAAAGAAATCGGTGCTGATTTTGATCTCTCGGCATTCGATCACAGGGCATTTTACAACTCCGACCTCGGCCGTATCGAGATGCACCTTGTGAGTACAAAATCGCAATCAGTTGAGATTGATGATTTTACTTTTAGTTTTTTTCAAGGGGAGTCCATTCATACCGAAAATTCATACAAATATTCGCTTAAGGAATTTTCCTCGATGTGTGCTATGGCTGGATTTAAATCAACTAAGGTTTGGTGTGATTCAAGGGGTCTGTTCAGCGTCCATTACATGGAAACTAGTTAACTCAGGGCCTGAGCATATCCGTAATATTAAAGTTAATTTAAATCGATGTGTATCGCTAAGGTTAAATAAATGAGGATCGAAATAGTTAGCGATACAATTTGCCCATGGTGCTTCGTGGGTAAAAGAAGATTTGAGTTGGCTTTGAAGTTACGCCCGCAACCTGGCCTCTCTCTGACCTGGCGGCCATATCAACTCAACCCCACAATGCCCCGTGAAGGTGTAGATAGAAAATCTTATCTTATTAGTAAATTTGGTGATCTAGAGCATGCGGAACGAGTTAATAGTAGGCTTAGGGAGGTTGGCAAAGAAGTAGGAATTAAATTTCAATTTGATGAAATTAGGGTCACCCCTAATACTGTTAATTCACATCGTCTTATACAATTTGCAAAGACAAATGATGCAAAAGAAATAGACGTCGTAGAAGAACTTTACAAAGCCTATTTTCAAAAGTCAGAGAATATCGGCGATCCTAATGTCTTATCAGATATTGCTGTAAAAGCCGGGCTCGATGCCCAAGAATTTAAAAATTATCTCCTCTCTGATAATGACCGCGCCTATATCCTTGAGCAGGACGCGGCTATTCGGAGAGATGGAATAACCTCAGCGCCATGCTTCATTATTGAAGGAAAATATGTGGTGTCTGGGGCTCAGTCTCCAGAAATTTTTCATCAAATTTTTGATTTAGTAAAACAAGAAAAAAATAGCTGAAACCAAAGTGAGATATATGCCAATGGAGCCTTCATTATCAATTATAGGGGGACTGTTATACCTTTGACGGTCAACTAATTGAGTTGGTATAGAGTCTAATTTGTGTGAATTGGTGTTCCAATTAAAGAGTGAGACAAAGAAGGGTCAGATTACCGGATCATGGAATATGCTCTTTCAACCATAGACTATTATGAACGTAATGCAGAGAGGTTCTGGGTAGGTACACGAGATCATGACGTAACCCAAAATTATAACGCATTTTTGAAGTCTATGACTGGAGATGGTCCCTATAAAATCCTTGATTTTGGTTGTGGTCCTGGGCGGGATATTGCTTCATTTCAAAAGTTAGGTCACGAGCCGATTGGGCTCGACGGGACGCTTAAATTTGTAACTATGGCGGCCGACTATACGGGGTGTAGCGTCCTCCATCAGGATTTTACCAAGCTCGACCTCCCTACTTCGGCCTTTGATGGCGTTTTTGCCAATGCTTCATTATTTCATGTCCCAAAGAATTTAATTACAAAAGTTTTATTGGATATTTTTGAAACGCTTACTGTTGGTGGAATTTTATTTTCTTCAAATCCGATTGGAACAGGTAAGGAAATTTTTTCAGATGGCCGTTATGGTGTCTATTACTCCGAAGATGAATGGATCAAAATCGTTAAATCATCCGGATTTTGTCTAGTAAATCAGTATTTCAGACCGTAGGGTTTACAACTAAAACATCAAAACTGGTTCGCGACTGTATGGAAAAAGCTAGATTATTTCTCTTGTTCAAAAGTCATGTTAGCTAGTTTTTTTACAAATTGTCGGACACCACGTAATCGGGCCCCCTCTTTTTCCCAGTCACGCTTCACAATAAGCCGGTGATCTGACCGCAAGGACAGACGCCCAGGTTCTTCCTGAATTAATGCAATAAGGGCGCTTGGATTGGAAAAAATATCCTTGTGGAATGAAATAATCAGACCCTTTGGCCCGGCATCTAGTTTGTTGACCCCTGCCCTACGGCTATATTGTTTGATCAGGATTACTAGCAATAAATTTTCTACTTCTAACGGCAATGGCCCGAAACGGTCGATGAGTTCCGCTGCAAAACCCTCTATTTCTTTACTTTCTGTCAAGCCTGCAAGCCGACGATAACGCCCCAACCTAGAATTTAAATCCGTGACATAATTTTCTGGGATAAGCAGTGGTGTCCCAATATTAATCTGCGGGCTCCAGCTATTATCTTCTGCTTCTCTTATTCCGCCCTTGGCATTAGCGACCGCTTCTTCGAGCATATGCTGGTATAGTTCAACACCTACCTCGCGAATATGCCCCGATTGTTCATCACCAAGAAGGTTCCCAGCCCCACGAATATCTAAATCATGGCTCGCGAGTTTAAAACCTGCACCAAGAGCATCTAGCGACTGCATTACCTCAAGCCGTTTTGTGGCGGATTCAGTCATCTTAGAATCAGCCGGTATAGTCAGATAGCAATATGCCCGTTGTTTAGAGCGCCCTACTCGCCCTCGAAGCTGATATAGTTGAGCGAGGCCAAAACGGTCTGCCCGATGAACTAACAACGTGTTTGCATTGGGAATATCGAGACCAGACTCTATAATTTGCGTAGAGAGTAAAAGTTCTGTCTGTCCGTCATAAAAGCTAGTCATAATTTCTTCTAGCTCCGCTGCTGGCATTTGACCGTGGGCTAGAGCTATTTTTAGGTCAGGAACCAATTCTTTTAGTGCTTTTTCAAGTTCTGTAAGGTCCGCGATACGCGGACAAACATAGAAAATTTGACCGCCTCTAAACCTTTCTCGCATAATCGCTTCACGTATGACTAGGGGATCAAAGGGCAAAACAAACGTTCTTACAGCCAATCTATCCACCGGTGGTGTTGAGATTATTGACATTTCCTTAACGCCAGATAGGGCCAATTGAAGGGTTCGCGGGATAGGTGTCGCCGTAAGAGTCAAGACGTGGACATCTGAACGGATTTGTATCATTTTTTCTTTGTGTGCAACGCCAAAATGCTGTTCCTCGTCGACAACTAAAAGCGCTAAGTCATTAAAATTTATAGATTTACCGAGTATCGCATGGGTGCCGATAACGATATCGATGGTTCCGTCAGTGATACCGGCCTTAATTTCAGCTGCATCTCGTAATGAAATCATCCGAGAAAGCTGAGCAATTTTCACTGGATAGCCCTGAAATCGTTCGCTAAAGGTTGCGTAATGTTGCCGAGATAGCAGCGTCGTTGGCGCCACGACGGCAACCTGTCCTCCAGCCATAACTGCAGAAAATGTTGCTCTGAGTGCAATTTCAGTTTTTCCGAAACCGACGTCACCACAAATTAGTCGGTCCATTGGTTTTTCGCCCTCTAAATCTGCAACCGTTTCGGCAATTGCGTTAAGCTGGTCATCTGTTTCTGAATAAGGAAATCGAGCACAAAATTCATGATAAATACTATCCTGTGTTGATAGTTTGCGTCCCGGTCGTAGGGTGCGTTCTGCGGCCACTTGGATTAAAGCCTCAGCCATATCTTCAAGTCGATTTTTGACTTTGGCTTTACGGGCTTGCCACGCTGCTCCTCCTATTTTGTCTAGAACGGCTCCTGAATCAGCAGATCCATAGCGAGTAAGAACTTCTATATTCTCAACCGGAACAAACAATCTATCGTCATTCGCGTAACCCAACCTAAGACAATCTCGGGCAGCGCCGTCAGCAGTTATGGTCTCAAGCCCCTCGTAACAGCCAATCCCATGTTCAATGTGAACGACGAAATCACCAGCGGTTAGTTCAGAGGTGTCGGCTATGAATGTTTCGGCACGCCTGCGTCTTTGAGTTCGTATCATCCTCTCGCCGAGGATATCTTGTTCTCCGATAATTGTTGCATTCTCAAATTTAAACCCATTCTCCATGCCAAGGACGAAAAGTCCTACGGTTCCAATGGGTAACTTTGTTAACGCATTCCAGCTCTGTAGTTCTCTAAATTCTTGATCTCCATGCTCCTTAAGTAAAGTTACAAGACGGTCCCGCGATCCGGGGCTGTATGCTGCGAGGGCCACCTTTCGGTTATTTTTTTGCTCATTATTGATTGTTTGGACGACGCTGCTGAAGAGGCTTGGCGTTTCCGGTTTTATTTCCTTTTGTTGAGCGTTTGTCCGTCGAGCTAATGAAAACTCTGGTCCACGTCTTCCTCCAACATCTAAAACACGATTATAGTTTGTTGAACTTGTCTCGGAAGGGGAAGAAAATGGAGAAAACCAGCAGCTCGTGTGGGATTTTAAAATTTCTTCCCAAGGTGTTTTAGTCAAGTAAAGAGCATCTGGATGCAGTGGTCGGTATATCGGCGTTTTATGGGTATTATTTTTCCCTTCAGTGTGACCATGTAAAAAGCTCATCCGGGCCTCAAAGAAATCTTGAATAGAGGCATGACGTGCACCAATGGCTTCACTCGTAAGATTGTCAAAGGTCAAAATAGGATTAGGCATATAATCAAACAGAGTTTCGAGTTTTTCATTAAGTAATGGGAGCCAATGCTCTATACCTGCCGTTATCCGACCCTCTGAGACGGCGTCATATAGGGCATCATTGACAACACCGCCAAAATTTTTTCGATAGCCCTCTCTAAACCGGGAAATAGATCCGGAATCTAGTATAAACTCTCTCACTGGCTCCAATGTAATTTCTTCTATTGTGTCAAGACTTCTCTGATCGACAGGATCAAATCGACGAATTTCTTCTATTTCGTCACCGAACAAGTCGAGACGCACGGGCATAGGCATACTTGGAGGAAATATATCAATGATACCTCCACGAAATGCTACCTCCCCGGCCTCTCTGACTATGCCAGTTCTATGGTAACCATTACTCATTAAAAATTTTGAGAGGGAGCCAACGCTAATGGGGGTGCCGGTGCGGGCTTTAAAGACTAGATTTTTAAATAAGTGTTGTGACGGAACTTTTTGTAATACAGCATTTACCGTTGTTAAGACGATAAGTGGTGAAGAAATTTTACTATCTCTTCGATTATTGAGCCGAATAAGGGTGTGAAGACGCCGCCCTGTGACATCTGGATTAGGGGAAACTCTGTCATAAGGGAGGCAATCCCAAGCGGGAAACTCAAGAAACGGTACGGTCGGCGCAAATGACTCAAGCGCCTCTGAAACAGCTGACAGCCTCTTATCATCGCTAGAAACATGGATTACAGGACGCCCGGGTGAACTAGTCGCAATCTCTGCGATCGTTAGGGAATCAACACCCTCTGGTACGCCGCCCACATAAATTTTGTGTGGGTCTGCTAATTCTTTATCTAATATTTTCAATGGTTTAATTTAATATTCTTAAAGTGACATATACGTTTAAATATTGAATTCATATGTTTTTCAGGGGGAACAACTAATCCTGACACCCAGGCCATAAGATCCGGGTCGCTTTCCTGAAGCAAAGCTTCGAATTGGTCAAGTTCCTTGGATGTCATAACTTGAAGATTTTCGATGGCAAATTGTCCAATAACCATGTCGGCCTCTTTGCTGCCACGCCTTTTGCTTTGGTATAGTAACCGCTGACGCCTGCTTTCATGTTGATCAGTCATTGCAACTCCTTCACGGGCGCATAGGATATAGAGGTTAGATGCCCTCTTGTCAGTAGCACGCTAAAAATTGTCGGATTTATCGATGCGCCCAGAATTATTGTTCCCAATTTATACAGCGGTTAGGTCTCTGCCTGGCGTGGGGCCGCGTCTATCTATGATGATAGAGAAACTTGTGGGTCCCAACTTGGTAGATTTGTGTTTTCATCTTCCAAATGGGTTTATTGATAGGCGATATTCGCCAAGTATAATTGACGCAGTGCCTGGTTCTATCGCGACGATAAGGATCCAGGTTTTAGAGCATAATCCTCCAAAAGTACGTCGGCTTCCCTACAGGGTAAGTTGTACAGACGACAGCGGTGTCATAGAGCTGGTATTTTTTCATGCGCGTAAGGATTATCTAGAAAATATTCTTCCCGTAGGGCAAACTCGAATTATCAGTGGAAAAGTTGAACATTTTAAGGGAAATGTTCAAATGAGCCACCCTGACCATATTATTAAGCCCTCAGAATTTAAAGATCTTCTGACCGTCGAACCGGTTTATCCGTTAACCGCTGGCTTGACAGCAAGGCCATTGTCTAAAGCCATTAAAAATTCAATAAAAATGGCCACACCTCTTCCGGAATGGCAAGACCCGGCTTGGCTAAATAAGCACAAAAGTCCGTCCTGGTTAGAGGCATTGCAAAAAGTTCATACGCCTGAAAAGGAAGATGACCTCTCGCCCCTAGCACCAGCAAGAATGAGACTTGCTTTTGATGAGCTTCTCGCAGATCAGCTCGCCCTATCAATTGTCCGAAAGACAAATAGAAAAAAGGCGGGCCGGGCGATTACAACGGACGCTGACCTTATCGAGAAAGCGATTGCCGCCTTACCCTTTAAACTAACTAATTCACAAACTAATTCTCTAAATGAAATTCTAAAAGATATGGCTGAGCCTCTTAGGATGCTGCGTTTGTTACAGGGAGATGTTGGCAGTGGTAAAACTGTCGTAGCGTTTTTAGCAATGTTGCGGGCTGTCGAAATTGGCGCTCAGGGGGCTTTGATGGCTCCAACTGAAGTCCTCGCTAGACAGCATTTTAAAACAATTTCTGAACTGGCTAAGAGTGTTGGTGTAAATGCCAGTATTTTAACTGGCAGGGATAAGGGAAAGAACCGCGAGAAATTGCTCAGGGGTATAGCTGATGGTGAAATTTCAATTCTTGTAGGAACCCACGCGCTCTTTCAAAAAGATGTGGAATTTAATGATCTCGCATTGGCCGTAATTGATGAACAGCATCGCTTTGGTGTCCATCAGCGATTAATGCTAACAGACAAAGGTGAAGCCGCTGACATGTTAGTGATGACGGCGACGCCGATACCTCGCACGCTAATGCTTTGCGCTTATAGTGATCTCGATTCTTCTCGGCTAACAGATAAGCCCAGCGGTCGAAAGTCTATCGAAACGCGTGCCCTGCCAAATTCAAGACTAGAGGAGGTTGTTACTCGCTTGGAGGCCTCTGTTAATAGAGATTCGAAGGCTTTTTGGGTTTGCCCTTTGGTAGAAGAGTCTGAATTAATTGATATTCAGGCGGCAACGGATCGATTCGCATATCTAAATCGTCGATTTCCCAATCGTGTTGGTTTGGTCCACGGTAAAATGAAAGGATTAGAAAAGGACAAGGTTATGTCTTCATTTGCCTCCGGTGACTTCGATATCCTTGTTGCAACGACAGTAATTGAGGTTGGTGTGGATATTCCGGAGGCAACTATAATGGTGATTGAACATGCCGAACGGTTTGGATTGTCTCAGCTTCACCAGTTACGTGGCCGAGTTGGAAGAAGTGAAAGAAAATCGTCATGTTTACTGTTGTATGCCCCACCACTGGGTAAAATCGCACGAGCCCGCCTGAAAATTTTAAGAGAAACGGATGATGGGTTTCGTATTGCCGAAGAGGATCTGAGGCTCAGGGGGGCGGGAGAAATGCTTGGGACCCGCCAAAGCGGGTTACCCGTTTACAAAGTCGCCGATATCACGAAGCATCAAGAGCTAATGATGGCGGCACGTGATGATGCCCGTCTAATTATTGAGCGTGACCCAGCGCTTACAAGTGAGCGAGGGAAAGCATTAAGAATTTTACTTTATCTTTTTGCTAAAGACTCTGTCGTGCAGACCCTTAGGTCGGGATGAACTTTAATCCTCTGCAGATAAAATAGTTTTGGTATCTCCATCCGCAGAGGCAACTTTAATTTTTCTTTCCTCTGGAGCCCGGCGGTCCGGTGGCGTTACTATTCCGCCAGAAATTACCATCTTTATGCCCTCTTCAACTGTCATTGAGAGGACTACCAATTCACGACGCGGAATAAACAAAAGATACCCTGACGTTGGGTTAGGGGTGGTAGGAAGAAAAACATTTACAATCTCGTCTTGGGTTGAACTCTGAATTTCTCCTTCCGTTTTACCGGTTATAAAGCCGAGAGCCCATGAGCCCCTCCTGGGATATTCAAAGAGGACAACCTCTCTGAATGCATCAGACTGTTTGGAGAGAACCGTTTCAAAAATTTGCTTTAGCGCCCCGTAAACACTCCTAATAACAGGCATACGTGAAAGAACTTTTTCGCTTGTTCTTACCCAGAACCTGCCCAGTATGCCGGCGGTCAGAGCGCCAATTAAAGTCATAAATATACAAACTATTAATAATCCCAACCCGGGCAAGCCAACTGGAAGGTAGGTCTCCGGGTTATAGGCTAAGGGCAATAACGGGGTTATAGTCCGATCTATCCAACTGATAAAAATCCATGCCAGATAAAAAGTTATACCGAGAGGCGCGGTAATTAATATCCCAGCTAAGAAATAACCCCGTAAATGCCGAAACAAACTGATCTTGGGTGCTTTAATTGGAGGTAGCTCTTCTTTATCAGATTTATTTTTCTTCAGACTCATTAGTTTTGTGCGACCTTTCGCCTACGATTGAGTTAATTAATCCAATCTCTAAATTATCGCTTAAGGTCTACTCTTAATTCCTAGACTGCGCCATCTGTAAATACTTATTCTATTTATTCTCATGTAATTTTAGAAACTTATTAATTGTTATTTATTCAATCTCTTCAACTAATCTCTTGACGGATGAAACCGTTAGAAAATATCACTGAGCTTTATCATAAGGCCTTAATCAATCGAGTATAAACATCACTCCGGATTTTAAATGAAATACAGTAATATTTATTTTGAAGATTTTGAGAACGGTCGAGTTTTTGAAACCGACACGCAAAAAATTAGTGCCGAAGAAATTATTTCATTTGGCAATAATTTTGCGCCCCTGCCCTACCATACAGATCCTGAGGCGGCTAAAGATTATATGTTTGGAGAACTGGTTGCGGCAGGGTTTCATACCTGCGCCATAAGCTTTGGGCTTTTTATCCGTTCTGGTATTTTTGATACTTGCGCAATGGGGTCTCCTGGCTTTAATAAGTTGCGTTGGAAAAAACCCGTTCGTCCTGGCGACAGCCTTAAAGTAACGGCGACTGTGACGGAGGTCTCTCCGGCCCGAGATGAGAATGGCCGTAATTTAATCTCTCTATTGTTTGTTACAACGAACCAAAATAATCAAATAGTTTTAGAAATGGAGACGCGCCACTTCGTTCGCTCCCGTCCCTAAACTATTTAAGGTTGCGAGACCCTTTTCACAGTCAGTTTTGCTGCGCATACTCGCGTTATAAATTAAATTTATGGAGACTTTCGATGCCTTTGAAAACAATAACGGAGGGGACTGTTTCAGACGCCTATCTTGCCCTGCTGGCTGATAGAGGCATCGACTACTTTTTTGGTAACGCGGGAACAGACTTCGCTCCTATAATAGAATCATTCTCAAAAGCCCAGGCCCTGGGCACAGAAGTGCCAAAGGCAATGTTGGTTCCCCATGAAAACCTCGCCATTCACATGGCCCTTGGCTATTACGCTGTAACTGGCAGGCCTCAGGTGGTCATGGTACATGTCAATGTTGGTACCGCGAATGCGTTAAACGGTATCATCAATGCTAGTCGTGGGAATATCCCGGTAATTTTTAGTTCTGGACGGACGCCCTATTCTGAGACCGGAGATCGGGAGGGCCGGCGCACTCGCGAGGTCCATTGGCCTCAGGAAATGTTTGATCAGGGCGCGCTAGCCCGAGAGATGGTCAAATGGGATTACGAGCTTAAGGACAAGGCTGTCCTTGAAACAGTTGTAGATCGAGCAATTAACGTTGCAATGACTGAACCGAGAGGGCCGATTTATCTGACCCTGCCACGCGAGCCATTGGCTGAAAGGTTTGATAGTTTTGATTATACATCACCTTCGCGCCATAGCACGCCCTCTGCCGCATGGCCGGATCCTAACGCTATTGATCGCCTAGCCTCACTAATTGCGAACGCAGATAATCCACTGATTATTACCCAAGACTCAGGCAGTGATGTTAATGCAGTTGCACCGCTATCGGCATTATCTGACAGGTTTGCCATACCGGTGATCCAACGAAAGCCTCGTTATTTGTGCCTTCCATCCGATCATCCAATGCACCTTGGCTTTGATCCGGACCCCTACCTTGATTACTCTGACCTTGTAATCGTAGCGCAGTGCGATGTCCCCTGGATCCCCAGCGTCAAGGCTCCAGGCGAAGGCAGTACGGTCGTTCACATGGGGCCCGACCCAATTTTTAGTGATTATCCAATCCGTGGTTATGAGGCCGACTTGGCAATTACTGGGTCCATAACACCATCCTTCCAAATGTTAGACGATGCCTTGGCCGGACTAGAGGCCGGCGCCAAAAATTCAATTGAAACTCGGCGTAAGCGTATTACCGGATTGCGGGAAATTATGCATGAGAATTGGGCGGCTGGCTTAGAAAAATCCAAAAGTTCATCGCCTATGAGCCAGAGTTGGATTAGTCATTGTATCAGCGAGGTAAAGGATGATGACACTATCTTAATTACAGAATCGGCGTTTTCTATGCCTCAGATGAACCTAACAAAGCCTGGCAGCTTTATATCTGGTGGGGCTGGTGGTGGACTAGGTTACGGCCTAGGCATGTCCCTTGGGGCTAAGCTGGCAGCTCCAGATCGAATGGTAATTTGTACACAGGGCGATGGTGCCTACATGTATGGAAATCCAATTCCAGCCCATTACGTTGCGGCCGCTGAAACACTGCCAACTTTGACAGTGATAATGAATAACGAACAGTGGGGTGCCGTTAAGCGCAATACTCGTGCAATGTACCCAGATGGGTATGCGGTAAAAAGTAACCGTGAGGACCTCACCTTTTTTGAAGGGGGTATGGCTTTTGAAAAGTCAATGGAAGTCACTGGCGGATACGGTGAAAGAGTAGAAGACCCTGCCAAACTTCCAATGGCCCTTGAACGGGCAGCTAAAGCGGTCGGTGACGGACAAGCGGCTGTCCTAAATTTACAGACGGTCTAGGTCAGGCGTCGATAAGGGCTCTTCGGAGGACTTTTCCCACTGGGCTCTTTGGGAGGGCATCAATGAATTCGACAATTTGCGGTACCTTGTAAGGCGCAATACCTTTTTTTAATTCTTCGCGTATTTTTTCGGCGGTAATACCTATATTTGTTGCACCAGGCTTTAAAACAACCACGGCGCGTATTTTGTTACCAATTTCCCTGTCCGGTGAGGGTAAGATGCAGGCTTCCGCTATCCCACTAATTTGTCTTAAGGCATTTTCAATTTCTATTGGTGAGATAAATATCCCTCGGCTCTTAAAGCAGTCATCGTTGCGTCCAGCTATCCAAAGGAAATCATCTTCATCTCTGTAGGCAAGATCGCCCGTGTGGTACCAGCCATCGTGAATAACTTCATTTGTTTTGGCCTGATCTTTGTGATAGCCAATGAAGAAACCTGGATTATCAGACGCTATCAGCATATGTCCTATCTCACCAACTGGAACAGACTGATATTTTTCATCTAGAATTTCAACACGGGTCCCGGGCAGCGGCTTTCCCACGGAACCGGGTTTTATAGGCCAGTGAGGGCATTGTCCAAAGACTAACTGCATCTCTGATACCCCATAATGTTCCCATATTGGACAGCCAATCCTATCGAGCCATTCGTTATAAGTTGCGGCTTCTAGGGCTTCCCCTGTTGCGTTGCACCCCCTCAAAGAAGACAAGTTAAATTTAGTTTCTACTCCACCAATAGCCAGGATACGACGATAGACTGTGGCAACGGAGTAAAGAACGGTAACGCCTAGCACCTCTACAGCTTTTAGAACACGCTCTGGGTGCATGCGCCCCTCAAGAATACCGCCAGTGACCCCGTTTCTGAGAGGAAATAGAACGTTGTGGCCTAGGGCGCTAATAAAGCTCCATTCACCTGTTGCCATGACGACGTCATGTTCTTGCGGTTCAATCCGAAGTTTATTGGTGTCACCCTGGGCTACAATCCAGCGATGCGCATGTACTATCCCCTTAGGATTACCTGTTGTCCCTGACGTATAGACCATGAAGGCAGGGTCATTTGCATGGGTGTTAGCTGTTCGTAGTAGGTTCTTAGGCTTTGTTGCTCCTAAATCTTCAAAGACCTGATCTCCCTCCTCAAAGCCACGGGCGACTATAACCCCAAGCGGCAGCGCTTCCCTTAACGCTCGCAAAGGTTCCGCTATATCATTAAGTGTAATAGCAGCCCGAGCGCCACTGTGTTCCTGAACGTATGCAACTTCTGATGCTCCTAAGAGGGAATTTTGTAGGACTGGTATGGCACCTAATTTTACTAAAGCTAAGAAGCTAACGATAAATTCAATGCAGTTGGGTAAACGAATTAGCACATGGTCAGTTTCTGATACACCCAAACCCTGTAAACCGGATGCCAAGGCAACAACACGTTTGTTGAGCTCTGCGTATGAAATACCTGCATTATTGTCTCTGAAGGCTATTCTATCGCCCCTCCCCAAAGAGATCTGCTTGTCGAGTGTCTCGGCGGTAATATTGAGTTGTGCGGGAATTTCACGATAACCAGGCCAAGTCTTAATCTCATCAACTTTCATTGTCGTCTGTGCCCTCAGGAAAGGGCCAATTATCATAATAAGGGCCCCGGAATTCCGGATCACGTTTTTCGAGAAATGCCCTTATACCCTCCTGGCAATCTTTAGTCCTCGTAATCTCCTTTATTGCGTCTAGTTCTCGTTGCCAGCCTTCGTCTGTTCGGTTCTGGTTCCAGTAGTGTTTGACAAGCTCCTTTGCTTTACGAACGGAATGATATGGATTGTTTGCAATTTTCACGGCAAGTTGAAAGGCGCCCTCCATCAACTCGTCATGACGAAACACACGGTCTACCAAACCAATTTTTTCGGCTTCTTCAGCCGTAATAATATCACCGGTCATGATCATTTCCATGGCTCGACCAATGCCAACAAGTTTTGGAAGATTTCTAGCTCCACCAGATTCCGGAAGAAAACCAGCGGGTACAGCTACCTCTCCCAGTTTTGCTTTATCGGAAGCGTAACGAATATCGCAAAGGGTACAAATTTCCAGACCTATCCCGACCGCAGGTCCATTAATGGCCGCGATGACTACCGGTGGCAGGTCCTCAAATTTTCGGAAGGCTCGTTGAAGGACCTCATGACGCAAATCATTAAAAAAGTAACTCGCTAGTTCTTTGTATGAACCAAAATTTCCAAAGTCGAAATCTTGTTCACCTGCCCCTAGCGGGTCGGCCTCAGACTTGAGATCGCCACCGGCAGAGAACCCCCGGCCTTCACCCGTAATGATCACCGCCCTAACGTTATTACTGGCTAAAATCTCATCGCAGAGGATATCAAGTTCCACTCGCATGCGGACATCGACTGCGTTAAGCGCTTCCGGACGGTTGAGTGTGATAACTCCTATGCACTTCTCACCTGGACGGCTGGGGTTCTCGTGGACTTCCCATTTTAGGGCTTCGTATTTCATCGTTTTTTCCTATTTTACGTGCCGACCTTTAACGAGGAAACTAATCCTCTTAGACAGGCGATGACGCTTAAAGCTGTAATTTTACCGGTTCCGGGTTTCTCTTCAGATTGAACATTTTCAATACTCATCTCAAAGGTGGCACTATCGGAAACTACTCTAATTGAATGAGTGTTTCTCGTTAGACCGGGATCAGCCCATATTTCTAACTTTGTTCTGTCGGGGCCAATACCGGCGAGCCCTAGCGCCGCTGCCACGTTCACGTTTGCGGGAAAACCGGCAGCCCCATCTCGAGCAGATCCGTCAAATACCTTTTTCGGTTCGTTTAGCCTCTCTACCGAAATATCGTTATCAATAAGATGCGGAGCTCCCGTTAATGCATTCGGTGGTTTCCGTGTGATCATCACCACCTCTTCGATCGTACCCTCAGCTGCGGCTCTAACCGCATCAAGGCCAAGAAGTGCTCCTGTTGCAAGTATGATACGCCCCGTGCCGTCTTCCGCCATCTTGATTGTTTTGGGATTTGCTAATATCCCCGCCGCACTGACAGTGACAAACAGTCGCCCAGCGGTGAGGGCAGGGATAGCAAAGGCATTAAAGGCTTCCTTTGGAACACATTCGACAATAATATCGCAAGTATTGGCTAACTCTTGGGGCGTCAACACCGGCACGGGTATGTCAAACCCACTCATCCGGTTTAGTCCGCGCTCTATGTTTCGGACAGAAATCGCAGCAAGTTCAAGCCCTTCAATGCCTTGATCCAGGGCTTCTCCCACAACTTTTCCAATTGAACCAAAACCAGCTATCCCAACTTTCACTGCTTCATTCCCTAAATAAGCTTCGCCAAAATATCAGATTGACGCTTTAGAAGACTTGCAGCACCCTTTTGCACAAGTCAACTGCCTAACAGAATAGAGGTTCATAGTGTCGTTGGTCTTTGCTTGTGTTGATATCCCGTCCGAGCCTTGGGTCAAGGCGCTAAAAAAAGAACTCCCAAATTTAGAGATTGAAGTTTGGCCCAATATAAAAAAACCATATGAGGTGGAATTCGCCTTACTTTGGGGTGACTGGAGTGCTGATTTAACTAGATTTTCTAACTTACAGGCGTTTTTATCATTAGGTGCTGGAGTAGATCATATTTTAGCATTAGACCATCGACCCGCTCATATTCCTATTGTTCGGCTCGGTGACCCCTTTTTGCAGACTGGGATGATTGAGTATGTAATTTTTAATGTTTTACGATTTCACCGCAACTTTCAAACGTATGAAAAACAACAAAGTGAAAAACATTGGATAGAACAACCCCAAGTAAGCCCGAGTAAACGGAGTGTCGGGCTTATGGGATTGGGTTCTCTTGGTGCTGCCTGCGCCAAGGCATTGGTTAATTTAGGCTTTGATGTGTCAGGCTGGAGCCGACGTGACAAAAAGATTGATAAGGTTAAGGTTTTTTCGGGTGAACACGGTCTAAATCAATTCCTTTCCCAGTCTGAAATTATTATCTGTTTATTACCCCTGACAAGCAAAACGAAAAAAATTTTAAACGAAGAAAATTTGAAAAAACTACCCCCTGGGTCCTTTGTTATAAATGCCGCCCGCGGGGGCCATGTCGTGGAAAATGATTTGTTGAAATTACTTAACAACGGCCATATCGCTGGCGCCGCTCTCGATGTCTTTGAGACGGAACCCCTCCCAAAAGAAAACCTTCTTTGGACCCATACTAAAGTAACGGTCACCCCGCATGTTGCCGCGCTCGTTAATTTGGAAAGTGCTGCGAAAGCAATTTCTGAAACAATCTATTGCTCCCGTAATGGCCTCCCTCTTCAAAATGTTGTTAACCCGATCGAAGGTTACTAAAATTTTTACAATGCTTAGAAGGTGATAACGACTCCCCTGACGTGCTATCTTTGAAGGGCCTTAGCGACCCTTTCCTTAAAAATTGAGAATAAAATGACGACAGCGACTACCGCCCCTGCAAGTGATTTAAAAGTGATTAGTCTTATATCTACAGGGCATTGTTTAAGTCATGTCTACCAACTTGCTCTTCCGAACTTATTCTTTTTAATCACGCTTAAAGAGGGTTACAGCATCGCTGCTCTTGCTATTCTTACCTCTGTTTTCTTCTTAGTCTCGGCCATAGGGCAGATTATTGCCGGTTTTTTTGTTGATAAGTATGGGGCTCGACCTATTTTATTTTTAGGTTTCTTCCTCATGGCTATTTCGATATCTGCATTTGCCTTTGTGAATTCATACGCGGCAATGATGGTACTATCCTTCATGGCTGGCCTCGGAAATAGCGTTTTTCATCCGGCGGACTACAGTATTTTAAATGGCAGTATTTCTGAGAATAATGTTGGAAAAGCCTATGGAGTGCATGGGTTCGGGGGGTTGGTAGGATATGCCATTACTCCCTACTCCATGTATTTGATGGGGACCGCTTTTGGTTGGCGGGAGACTATGTTGATTATTGGCGTTGTAGGTCTTGTCGTTGCTGGATTGATGTGGACACAACGTAACGACCTCCGGGATAGCGGAATTGATAAGGGTGTTAGCGCCGGATCGGTTCGTGATGGAATTGGAATATTATTTCAACCGGCGACTATCTTTTCTTTTCTTTTCTTTTGTTTCATGGCCATGGGCTCTGTCGGCCTTATGACCCTAGGTCCCGACGCACTGACCGCATTTCTTGATCTGTCCCGTGACGTAGCAAGCTCTACAATTTCGTTGCAACTTACAGGGTCACTTTGTGGCATTCTCATTGGAGGCTTAGTTGCCGATCGTATAGCACGCCACGATATCGCTACCGCAGGGATCGTAACCATTGGGGTTCTCTTGCTTTGGACTGTCCCTGTTTTTAAACCTGATAATATGCCGCTTTTGATTACAATTTTTATTGTTTATGGGTTTGCATACGGTATGGCGCAGCCCTCTCGGGATATGGTCGTTCGGTCTGTTGCACCTTCCGGGGCCGCAGGAAAAATATTTGGGTTTACTTATTCGGGTATGGATGTCGGTTCGGCTATTGCGGTTGGTGTGTTCGGATTTTTACTCGGAGGGGGGCAATCGAAAATGATCTTTGTCTTGGTTGGTCTCTTTATGATGGTTGGTGTCGGGAGTGTGTTGTTGGCTAAAATTACCGCTAAGAGAAATCCAATCTCGGCATGACAAGTTTAGTTGGTGGAGTGAAAAAGGATGTAAAGCTGATTGGTGTGATCAGCGTCGTTCATTTGTTGAGTCATTTCTATCAACTCACGCTTGCGCCAGTTTTTCCCCTCATCAAAGTTGAGATGGGTTTAACAAACGTCGAGCTTGGTTTCCTCGTGACGACCTTCTTTATTGCTTCTGCAATATTTCAGACGCCCGCAGGGTTTCTTGTCGATCGTTTTGGCGCTAGACCAATATTACTTAGTGGTCTCGGTATGCTTTCACTGTCAGTCACTGGCTACTCGATAGCACCAAACTATGAAATTTTTCTTGTACTTACTTTTATAGCAGGAATTGGGAATAGTGTGTTTCACCCCGCCGATTATAGTTTGATGAATAGGCTAGTCAGCCCTCATTTGATGGGGCGCGCATTTAGCTTTCATACCAATGGCGGGCATTTAGGTTTTGCTCTAGGTCCTGCCGTCATGGCCCTGCTAGCGGCCTCGATTGGTTGGAGGGATGCGGCAGCTGTAGTAGGTCTGTTTGGCGTTGGGATTACGCTGATATTAGTGTTTGGCGGCAGGGCTTTGTTTGAAGGAAGTCAGTCGGGAAGGGAAGACGAAGTTGATGGACTGAAAA
This sequence comes from uncultured Rhodospirillaceae bacterium, assembly GCA_964477025.1. Classification (GTDB taxonomy): domain Bacteria; phylum Pseudomonadota; class Alphaproteobacteria; order MPNO01; family UBA2964; genus UBA2964. The sequence continues at coordinate 18,716 of CAYZDH010000005.1, forward strand.
GTGATATCGAGAAAGCAAGCCCTACATCGATTTCAGTACTTTTACGTCCTTCTATAATTTCATTTTTTCTATTTTTTACAATCCTATCCATGGGATTGATTGGGATGCAAAATTTTACTCCAACTGCTCTTGTAGCAGGGCGGGGGTTAGATTTGGTAAGTGCAAGTGGGGTTCTAACCGGTTTTTTAGTTGGTGCGCCGATTGGAATTTTTGTTGGCGGGTATACGGCTGATAAAATTCATCATCAGGACTTGGTTGCGCTAATTTGTATAACCACGGCCGGTGCAATCATTTTTTTGGTGCCAATCTTAGAATTTTCTGGTTTTGCTTTGATATCTCAGTTCTTGGTGGCAGGTTTGTTTTTTGGTTTGGCACTGCCTAACCGAGACATGGTGGTTAGGGCATCGACACCGAAAGGGGCCAGCGGACGAGTGTTCGGTTTTGTCTATGGGGGCCTTGACACTGGAGCGGCAATCACTCCGGCTATTTATGGTTGGTTAGTCGACCTAGGCAGGCCTGACTGGGTGTTTTTCAGCTCAGGCGTTTTACTATCGATAGCTGCACTAGTAATTTTCGCTACTGCGCGCGCCGTTCGGCTAAGTCGCTAGACTATTTTGAAACACCAATATTTTGTGTGAATGGGTTGAGGTAAACTCTTTTTTGTTAATTAGCTACCCTCTCCCGTCGCCGTCGTTTTGGATTTCTTTGTCCTTTGTAAAATAAAAATTATTGTTGAAGTTATTATCTAAATTAGAAAATGAGGTATCATAGGGCTAAACGAAGCTTTCCTTCTCTTTTATTGGATTTTTTCGTCGAGAAGAAACTCGTTTAAGGTTTTTTACTTTGGGGAGATTTTAAATGGATGTTCGAGCTGCAGTCGCACACGAGGTGGGTAAGCCACTTGCAATTGAAACTGTTCAACTTGATGGACCAAAAGAAGGAGAAATTTTAGTTGAAATTAAGTCAACCGGAATTTGTCATACTGACGCCTTCACACTTTCGGGTGACGACCCGGAGGGGATATTCCCTGCAATTTTAGGACATGAGGGTGCCGGGGTTGTAGTGGATATTGGAAAAAACGTTACATCACTAAAGAAAGGTGATCACGTTATTCCTCTTTATATCCCTGAATGCCGGCAATGTAAGTCATGCTTGTCAGGTAAAACTAACCTCTGTACCGCTATCCGTGATACTCAGGGAAAGGGCATTATGCCTGATGGTTCTAGTCGCTTTTCTTTAAATGGAAAGCCAATATTCCATTACATGGGCACATCAACATTTTCAAACTTTACAGTAATGCCTGAAATTGCTGCTGCAAAAATCAGGAAAGATGCTCCCTTTGAAAAGGTTTGTTATATCGGTTGCGGGGTAACGACGGGTATTGGGGCTGTCATCAATACCGCAAAAGTTGAACCGGGAGCTAATGTTGTTGTCTTCGGTCTAGGTGGTATTGGCCTTAATGTTATTCAGGGAGCGAGGCTAGCCGGGGCCAACAAAATTATTGGGATAGATACTAATAACAAAAAGAAACCCCTTGCAGAAAATTTTGGGCTAACACACTTTGTTAATCCGACGGAGGTAGAAGACGATCTCATTGACTATGTCACGAACCTGACCGACGGCGGGGCGGATTATAGCTTTGAATGCATCGGAAATGTTAACACAATGCGCCAGGCGCTTGAATGTTGTCATCGAGGCTGGGGTGTCAGCGTTATTATTGGAGTTGCTGGTTCCGGCCAAGAAATTTCTACGCGGCCTTTTCAGTTGGTAACGGGGAGAGTTTGGAAAGGCACAGCATTCGGTGGAGCAAAAAGTCGGTCACAGGTGCCGCAAATTGTCGACTGGTATATGGATGGCAAAATCAATATTGACGATTTAATCACCCATACTATGGAACTTGAAGACATAAATGATGCATTTCATTTAATGCATGAGGGGAAATCTATAAGAAGTGTCGTAATCTTTTAGATGAATTTTGAAATTTTAAATTAGGTTAGACCCAACCCAGAACAAATTGAAATGACAAAACTTTGTAAAAGCTGTACGTCACGAAATGCAGGGAACGCCATTAGGGCAGCAAAGAATAGAAGGCCGAGAATTATATATTCGGTTCGTCGTTCTTTTTTTTGTCCACTTTTATTGGACTTATCAATTTGATTGTCAGTCATTCCTAATCGTACGTACTAAGATGTAACAGGCCAATGAACTTCTATGGTTATAGTCTTTCAATCAACTCTGTATTTTTGAGTATATCCTTTAAATAAGATGTTTAATATATTAAGTGGTTGGCATGAAAATTAGTAAAAATATCGTTTTCTGTTTGTTTTTAGCGGTCATTTTAACACCTAGCCTATGTCCTGCCTCCTTTGCAGGAACTCGCGGCTACGATATTAATTTTCTTCTAAATGAACCACACCCATTTTCAGGTTTGGCGAATGATCCAAAAACGATAGAATTTAGAAAAGAACCTGTCCCCAAAAATAATATCCGTGCGCGGGCAAGAATTCCAGAGTTTCAATCGCCCTCACGATCATCAACGCGTCCAGCTCTTCAGGGCAATCACCTTTCACCAGATATTATTGTTGAGCCGCGGCTTCCAGTTACCCCCTTATGGAAAAAACCAAGTGAAAATTTTATTTCCGAATTAAGGTTAGGAATGTTAGCTCATGACCATGATATTGCACCCTTTTCAAGGAGTGAAGAGGACGGCATTGACGCCAACTTTGAAATCCTTTTCATTAGCCCTAATTGGTTGAAAAAATTGAGGTCTCCCCGACCACACCTTGGCGTATCGTTAAATATAGGCGGTGATACTAGCCAGGCCTATGCGGGTTTAACTTGGGAATGGCAGTTTTGGCGCCAATGGTTCTTTGATTTTAGTTTAGGTGGAGCCATCCATGACGGCAAAACAACGACAACGCTTATTGATCGGAAAGAGTTGGGTTGCAAGGTACTTTTTAGGGAATCACTTGATTTAGGATATATCTTCGCTGAACGGCACAGTATATCCTTGTTTCTCGACCACATTTCAAACGCCAATATTTGTAAAAAAAATGAAGGACTTGAAACGCTGGGTATTCGGTATGGCTATCGATTTTAACTTGCAATTCGGTAGCAAATAAATGGATGCGCAAACATTAATGGTCGTATTTGGTTTTGCCTGGGGTGCTTGGATTATATACCGAATTCATAAGCGTCGCTCGGACCGGGCTGAGCCTACCGCACCTCTAGTAGGTAAATCAAAACCTCAACAAGCTGCGATGCCTAGAATTGGTGAGCCTGGGACGATGACTTTTGATCAAAAGACAGCGCTCCTCGATAATAGTTTTACTCCTGACAATAATTGGAGCCAAGAAGAAGCAGACCTAATCCTTGATGGTGTAAAATATTTAAGGCTAGTTTGCTCGCAAATCTCATCTCAGAAAGACGGTGAGCCCCCTCTAGAAGTTCAAAATGCGTTACTTAAATTCATACTAACTGAACAGGATATAAGAGATCATATAAGAAAATGGGGTAAGGATAGCCGCAATCAAGAAACGGGTGATAGTTCAAAAAATGAACTGCAGATAATTCAAAATCAACAATATGACAGGGTAAAAACCGAGGCACAAAAATATTTAACCGAACAGTCAGACACTTAATTTTTAAATTTGGCAAAAAGATTTTAATTGTCTCTTTATCGAATTTTATTGCATTTCCATTAAAAATTCTGAAAAAATAACGCCAGGTACACATTATAGAGGCGCAACCTTTGGATTTTCATAGGGTCCGCTGACTAAAGACTGTGGAACCAAGGAGGTTTTGTAGCTATTAGCTACGGCCCATTGAGCAGGTTTGAAAGGACTAAAAGATGCCGACTGGAAAAGTTAAATGGTTTAACCCGACCAAAGGTTACGGATTTATTGAGCCAAGCGATGGTAGTCGAGATGCCTTTGTGCATATTTCTGCCGTGGAACGCGCTGGTCTATCAACTTTAAACGAAGGTCAGGAAGTTGAGTTTGAGCTGGTCCCAGGCCAAAACGGAAAATCGTCTGCTGAGAATTTAGTAGTTAAAGAATGAATGGCAAAGGAGCTGGCAGTTGCTGGCTCCCTTAACACCACCGCACAATAAATACCGACTGCAATTCGAAGCCGGCAGAGGGGCATTTGTGCTTAATAACAAAACATCAATTTACATTTGATCAAGTGGCTTACTAGCAGTACCCAATTCTAAAAGTTTTCCTCTCTGGTTTACCCTGGGAAATTGGTTCGGTTAACCCTCGTTTTAACATTTGTGATTATGTTCAAAACGTAAGTTCTTTATCAATTAACTTAACCTCTAATTGATTATAATTATTACTCTATTTGTATATAAGTATAACTAGATGTGGACCTCAGTGGTGTTAAGGGAATATTTTCAAATTTAAACATAGATTGTAATACGCTGTCATAATAATTTTAAGGAAATAGCCAAAAGATGGTCAATAGGAACCAACCAATTCAAGACCTACGAGAATGGATCGAAGATGTTGAAAGCCTCGGCGAGCTAGTCCGCGTAAACAAACCTGTAAATCGCGACGAAGAAATGGGTGCAATCGCCTACCTTCTAGGAAAACAACAACCCTCGCCGACTGTTCTTTTTGAAAACCCAAACGGATTTGATGACAACAATCCTATCGGCGCTCGTCTTCTATGGAACCTTGTTGGCCCGAGCATCAAACGTATCGCAATAACTTTAGAGGAATCTGCGGATACGCCAACAATTGAGCTGATCACTCGTGTAAAAGGGAAGATGGCAAATCGTATTCCGCCCGTTGAGGTTCCTGTCGATGAAGCTCCAATTTACGCAAATACACTGGCAGGAGATGAGATTGATCTAGATTTACTTCCCATACCAACGCACTGGCCCTTAGATGGTGGCCGTTATGCCGGCACCGGTGATGCGGTAATAACTCGAGATCCTACGAATGGATACCTCAATATTGGCACTTACCGCATGATGCAGCACAGTAAAAATGAGGTTGGCCTGCACCTATCCCCCGGAAAAGATGCACGACTCCATATTGAACGGGCTTGGGAAGAAGGTTCATCAGTTCCAGTAGCTGCCGCTTGGGGCGTGGATCCACTATTTATGTTGGTTGGCTCCCAAGGTTTCCCAAAGAATATCTCAGAATACGAATATATTGGCGGATTAAAAGGGCAGGCTGTCCCAGTAGTAAAAGCTAAGAATAGTGATTTACTTATCCCAGCTAACGCTGATTTGGTTATCGAAGGAATTATAGAGCCACAGGCCACTCGGGCCGAAGGCCCATTTGGTGAATTTACTGGTTATTATGGCTCGCCAGTTGGACAAGCGCCTTTGGTAAAAGTTACCGCCATTCACTATAGAGATAATCCAATTTTGACCAATGCCTTGATGGCCGACTATCCTTCATGTGAACAAAGCGGTTTCTTCGCAATTATCCGGTCTGCAAAAATATGGGACGATTTAGATAAGCTTGGGGTACCTGGGATTTCTGGCGTTTATGCCCATCCCGCGTCTGCAGGAGGCTATGGGTTAACGGTCGTAAGTCTTGAGCAACGTTATGCCGGTCACGCAGCGCAGGCCCTCTCTCTAGCAGCTCAAGTCCCAGGGGGAGCATTCTTTACTAAATGGATAGTTGCTGTTGATGAGTTTGTTGATCCTTCGAATATGGACGAGGTTCTTTGGGCGCTAGGTAGTCGCAGCAACCCTATCGACGATATCGATATTCTGAGGAATACTTGGAGCACTCCTCTGGACCCTAGCCAGGGGGATCCGTCGCTTCGGCCGTATGGATCTAAGGCACTAATTAATGCCTGCAAGAACCACAAGTTTCGAGATAGTTTTCCCAAACGCACTGTGCTGCGTAAATCCATTTACGATAAGGTGGCCGCGAATTGGGAGGAACTTGACTTGCCAGGTGCTCCACCCAATGTCACCGTCTTTGAGAAGGAAGACACCCCAGATTAATGCGCTCGATGTCGTAAAATCGTTAAGCCCTTAAAGTTAGTCAAACATTTGAGTAACGTGTAAAACATCGGATATGCTTGGATTTGATTTATTTGACCTTCTGGCAATTTCGCTAATTTTTTTATTAGGGGGAATTGTTAAGGGAGGCGTCGGCTTGGGATTGCCGTCTATTAGCATAGCGCTAATGGCGTTGTGGTTACCATTTGACCAGGCAATGGGAATATTAATTCTGCCTGTAGTGATCACTAATATTTGGCAAGCATTTTACGGTTCAGCACTTCTTCTCATCGTTAAACGGCTTTGGGTATTATTGATTGGGCTATTTGTCGGAGCAATTATATCAGCAAGCTTTGCCATTAATTCAGACTCAACAGCCGCCGTAGCTCTACTAGGTTTAGTGTGCATTATTTATTCCGGGCTTAATCTTAGCGGCATCCGTTTCACCGTCTCTGTAAAAAAGGAAATAATCTTAAATCCTATTATTGGAATTTCCACAGGTTTGATCACCGGCGCTACCGCGTTCTTTGTGATACCGGCTGTACCCTATCTCCAATCTCTCAATTTTGGAAAGTCGGTTCTTGGGCTAAAAAACAAAAAGATTAAAGGTACAGTCGCTAAAGATGAGAAAATGATGAAGGACGCTTTAATTCAATCTTTTGCCCTAACTGTTTTAGTAGGCACGGGAGGAATGACTTTGGGTATGGGGGTTCGTGGGGCTATTCCATTCTCCATCATTATTCTTGGCAGCTATACAACGTTAATTGCAATCGCTGGTATGATAATTGGAAGAGCAATTCGCAATAAGTTGTCACTAGAAGTCTTTAGACGTTTAATTTCAATAACTTTGCTCGGGTTGGGTAGTTTAATGGTTATTAGATACATCTTTTAAGTTTTTGCAGAAGTAGAGCCAAAACCAAAAAGACTAAAACAAAAATTAAGAAACACTCCATGTTAATGAAACTAAAGTTTACAAATAGATTTTTTTGAAATTTTAAAAAAGAGCCCTCAAGTACCCTATTGAGTGACTGGGTCTTGTTTTACTATTTGTTTCCTTTCGGGTAACCGTGTCACTAGATTGTGCGGTTAGACTATTTTTGATGAAAAATTTACTATACTAAACGACCACGGCATAAGTAATTTAGACCACTGTGAAATGATGAAAGAATGCAACTTTAATTTTAAAAATACGTACTCAAGTCTAGGAGAAGTATTTTATACTCATCTCAAGCCGGTCCCAGTAGCAATGCCAGAATTGGTTATCTTTAATGAAGATCTTGCCGCATCAATTGACCTAGATTTTTTATCCATTATAGACCAAGACAAAGCTGCTTTATTCTCAGGCAATTACCTACCCAAAGGGGCGGAACCACTATCACAGGCCTATGCCGGGCATCAATTTGGCCATCTTTCCATACTTGGCGATGGTAGAGCACACCTTCTGGGTGAACATGTAACAGCAGAGGCTCAAAAATTCGATATACAATTAAAAGGCTCCGGGCGAACCCCATACTCACGTAGTGGTGACGGGAG
>CAYZDH010000005.1:26316-37183 GCA_964477025.1 uncultured Rhodospirillaceae bacterium
AAAACAAGGCACTTGGCCTATTACAAAAGGTCATAGAACTACAAGCTGATTTAGTCGTGCAGTGGATGAGAGTTGGATTTATCCACGGCGTCATGAATACGGATAATATGACGCTATCTGGAGAAACTATAGATTATGGTCCCTGCGCCTTTATGGATGCCTATGACCCGAATACGGTGTTTAGTTCGATTGATAGGATGGGCCGATACGCATTTGCTAATCAGCCCAAAATTGCTCAATGGAATATAGCAAGATTAGCCGAAGCACTGCTGCCTTTGATTGACCCTGACCTTGAAAAATCCGTTGAACTAGCAGAACAAGAAATAAATAAGTTTTCAAACCTATACAAAGCGAAATCGCTCAACATGATGCGTGCTAAATTGGGGCTTTTCGGAGCAAAAAAGAGTGATGAAAAACTTGTAAGTGATTTACTTGATTTCATGCACAAAAATAACGTTGATTACACTAACACCTTTCGTGACTTAGCTGACCAGGACGAGATGACTGACGAAATTTATAAGAAAAAAGTATTTGTAGAATGGAACAAACGTTGGAGGGCACGGCAAGAGCAGAATAAAATGCCAGTAAAATCGGCATTGAGTCTAATGGAGAAGACAAATCCAGCAGTAATTCCTCGCAATCATAACGTTGAGATGGTGTTAGAGTCTGCTCACGAAGGCAATCTGGATCCACTGCATAACTTGCTACGAATAATCAAAAATCCCTACAAACGTGGTCCACACTTGCAAGAATACCAATCGCCACCCAATCCGAGTGAACGTGTATATCAAACTTTCTGCGGAACATAAACAAACCTAATTTTTATTGACGAGCTACGCCTGGATAAAGCCCGTAATTTAAGACGATTAGACCGGATTTGACCAGATCGCCATTTTCAGCTCAAAAAGCAGTTTCTTGAAAACCGCCTCAACCTTTTTTCTATAATGTTTTCAGTGAGGTAATGGTGCGCCCGGCAGGATTTGAACCTGCGACCAATTGATTAAAAGTCAACTGCTCTACCGGGCTGAGCTACGGGCGCCCGATTAATAACCGTTTAAAACTTCAGCGGCGGCGCACAATATGTGGGGCACCAGACCTGGTCAATAGAAAGCTCGAAAAATCGCTACCTTTTCTTAACCTTAGATTCCAATTGTTCCCGAACTCGGGGCGAGACAAATTGTCCGACGTCCCCACCAAGAACTGATATTTCCTTTACTAATCTGGAGGCTATAAACTGATGCCGATCGGAAGCCATCAGGCAGACGGTTTCAACATCAGGGGCTAACTTAGCATTCATACTGGCCATTTGAAATTCATAATCAAAATCTGATACAGCTCGTAAACCGCGAATAATAACGCTAGCGCCATTATTTTCTGCAAAGTCGACTAAAAGCTTATCGAAACCAAGGACTTCAATCCTTTGCCCCACTTCACCCATATCCAGGGCTTCCAGCTTAACCATTTCAAGGCGTTCTTCCAAGGTGAATAGAGGGGCTTTGCTTGTGTTGATTGCCACCCCAACCACAAGTTTGTCCAACATTCTCGCTGCTCGTTGAATTACGTCTGTGTGTCCATTTGTAATAGGATCGAAGGTACCAGGATAAATTCCAACCAAAGGATCAGACATTTTCTTCTCCATCTGTTTGAATTTTGTCGTTTGGGCTTGCGCTTTCTTCAATTTCAGAATCAGAGGTCGAGGTAGCTTCGGCGAATTTTATTTCATCTGTTATCTCGTTATCGTCATTTTCTTCATCGTTTTCGACTTCGGGCAAACGGCTGACAGAAACGACATGTTCTTTGTCTGCCACGCGAAATACAATTACGCCCCGCGTCGATCGACCGGCAATTCGAATTTCATTGATGCCGGTTCGGATCATCTGGCCGTTATCAGTAACTAATACCAGTTGATCCTGACCCATCACGGGAAATGAGGCTACAACGGTATTATCTTTGACCGAGAGATCTATATTAGCTATGCCCTGCCCGCCTCTTTTACGAACAGTATATTCATATGATGAGGTTCGTTTGCCATAGCCGTTGGCTGCGAGGGTTAAAATAAATTGATCCATCTTGACCATTTCGGCATAACGTTCGTTGGAAAGCACAACAGGCTCAGTACCATTATTATTTTGGTTACCATTCGTCTCTGCATCATCGTCATTATCCATCCGCTCCGCCCGACGACGTCGGAGGTAGGCGTTGCGTTCTTCTATGGAGAAGGAGGCATGGTTTAGTGTCGACATCGACATGACGTAGTCACCGGCTGCCAATTTAATGCCACGAACGCCGCTTGACGCACGTCCAGCAAATAACCGCACATCGGTCGTTGGAAAGCGGATGCACTTACCTTTTGCGGTCGAAAGCAAAATATCCTGATTAGAGTCACAAACGGAAACACCAACCAAATGATCACCGTCATTAAGCTTCATCGCGATCTTGCCATTAGCCATGACATTAACAAAATCGCTGAGCCTGTTGCGGCGTACTGAACCACTCGCCGTCGTAAACATTACATCTAGCTCTTCACAGGCGGCTTCATCTTCGGGCAACGGCATTAACGTTGTAATTGTCTCGCCTTCGTCAAGCGGCAGGAGATTAACTAACGCCTTACCACGAGCCTGGGGCGTTCCCAGTGGAAGCTTATAAACCTTTAGCTTATAAACCATGCCGCGAGAGGAGAAAAATAGTACTGGCGTATGGGTGTTGACTACATAGACACTAGAGACAAAATCTTCGTCACGGGTCGCCATCCCGGAGCGCCCCTTTCCGCCTCGACGTTGCGCGCGGTATGTAGAGACAGGCACACGCTTAATATACCCACCATGTGTCACGGTGACGACCATATCCTCACGTTGGATCAGGTCTTCTATATCAGCTTCAAATTCGGAATCATCGATAGTCGTTCGCCGGTCGTCCGAAAATTTTTCTTTAACTTCAGTAATTTCTTCTCTTAAGATTTCTCTAACTTTTTCGCGTGAGGCTAAGACATTCAAATATTCCGTAATTTGAGTTGCTAAACCCTCCAATTCCTCAGCTATTTTACCGCGTTCAAGGCCTGTTAATCGTTGTAGTCGCAAGTCAAGAATAGCCCGAGCCTGGACTTCAGAAAGTTGATATTTTCCATCCACTACACTCCGACCAGGTTCGTCAATAAGCTCTATCAGGGACGTGACATCACCAGCTGGCCATGGACTTTCCATTAGTCCTTCTCGGGCAGTAACCGGATCAGGCGCCGCCCTAATGAGCTCAATAACCTTGTCAATATTAGTGACGGCAATTGCGAGGCCTACCAAGACATGTGCTCGATCTCGCGCTTTACTAAGTTCATAAATTGTTCGACGCGTAATTACCTCTTCCCGGAAGGCAATAAAGGCTGTCAAAACATCCCGAACGGTCATTTGTTCTGGGCGTCCAGCATTAAGAGCAAGCATGTTTATGCCAAAGCTCGATTGTAGCGGTGTGTAACGAAATAATTGGTTTAGTACGACCTCAGGCATCGCGTCTCGTTTAATCTCGACAACCACCCGAACTCCGTCACGATCAGATTCATCACGAATTTCAGAGATACCTTCTATCCTTTTGTCACGGACCATTTCGGCGACCCGTTCAATCATCCGCGATTTGTTTACCTGGTAGGGGATTTCCGTAATAACAATTGCTTCGCGATCTTTGCGGATTTCTTCAACGTGGGTCCTCCCACGGATAACCACGGAACCGCGGCCGGTATGATAAGCTTGATTAATTCCGCTTCGGCCCATGATCAAGCCGCCTGTTGGAAAATCAGGACCAGGAATAATCTTAATGAGTTCATCTATCGTTAGATCTGGATTATCTAATAGAGCACAGCAACCATCTATAACCTCGCCCAAATTGTGCGGAGGAATATTGGTAGCCATACCAACAGCAATACCGCCGGCGCCATTGACCAAAAGGTTCGGAAAGCGCGCTGGAAGAACTGTAGGTTCGTGAATAGTTTCATCATAGTTGGCTTGGAAATCGACGGTCTCCCGGTCTATATCCTCAAGCAACTCTTCTGATGAGCGGTCCAACCGAACTTCCGTATAGCGCATTGCTGCAGCACGATCGCCATCCATTGAACCAAAATTCCCCTGCCCGTCGACGAGCATGAGCCGCATAGAAAAGTCCTGAGCCATCCGGACCATTGCATCATAAATCGCGGTATCACCATGGGGGTGATACTTGCCCATAACGTCACCTACAACACGGGCAGATTTACGGTAGGCTCTGTTCCAGTCGTAGCCTTCCTCCTTCATCGCATAGAGTATCCTGCGGTGGACTGGCTTCAAACCATCACGGACATCAGGTAGAGCTCTACTCACGATTACGCTCATGGCATAATCGAGATACGAAGACTTCATTTCGTCTTCGATCGCAATCGGCGTTATGTCGAAATCTGGCGGCTCTGGAGTTAGGTTTTCGGAGGTCAATTTATTGTTCGCCGGGCGATTGATTCATTATAAACAACCGCTAAAAATACACGCCTGCCTAATGTGGGAAGTTTAGCAGAAACTATAGAATCGGACAACAGACCGCGGGCGTATTCATCCGTCCAATAACTCTTCTAAAACAATGGCTTAGGTTTATTAAATTAAGGTAAAATAAATAGTTTGTAACAGCTCTTATTTTACCCCGGCCTTCTACAGCTAAAAGGGAATTTCATCGTCTAAATCTTTACTTGTCCCTCCGCCAATTGCGTCACTAGTCCCAGCGGGGCCCGCCATTTCATTTCCGCTAGCATAATCTCCGCCGGCGCCTGAGTCGCCGCGGCTTCCTAGCATGGTTAATTCACCTCTAAAACGCTGCAGTACGACTTCGGTTGAATATTTTTCCTGCCCCGACTGATCGGTCCACTTTCTTGTTTGTAACTGCCCTTCTATGTAAACAGTCGAGCCCTTACGAAGATACTTTTGCGCTATTTCAGCGAGTTTTTCGTTAAATATTACCACCCTGTGCCACTCGGTGCGTTCGCGCCTCTCACCTGAAGTCCGGTCGCGCCAACTTTCTGACGTTGCAATCGACATATTTACAACTGGATTACCGTCCTGCATGTTTCGGGTTTCGGGATCCCGGCCAAGATTACCGATTAAGATTACTTTATTTACACTGCCCGCCATAATCCCTTTCCTCCAACTCAAATAATTCAGTTAACATCATACCGGAAACAGTCTCCGACAACACCTACACAATAAAGATAACCGGAGATATATTACATTTACCTAGCGCTCACGAAAGAGCGGGATAAAACTATGAGAAAAGGAGGTTCACCATGAGTACAGCAGGTGTGATTGGAGGCGTTTGCACCACCCATGCCCCTCAATTATGGACCCTCCCCGATTCGGAAGACCCGAACGTAGTAAAACGAGTTAAAGGATTACTCGGTGATGTTGGCGACAAACTTAAGGCGTTAAAGCCTGATATCTGCATAGTAATCGCTAACGATCACGCCCATCAATTTCTACTTCACTGCACCGCGAGTTTTACCATGCATATAGGTGCGGTTGCGGAAGGTAGCTTTGCCGGACGGGATTATAAATACCCGGTTGCCAGTCAGGCGTCTCTGGATCTTATACGTTATGCGCAACGAAACAACGTCGACCCTGCCTTCACCAGTAATGCGAAGATCGACTATGCGTTTGGTATTCCGCTTGATTTCACTGGAATAGACACCATTCCTATTTTACCGATTTTTGTAAATGCCTACGTACCCCCCCAACCTTCTATCGAACGTTGTTTTTCATTTGGTCGCGTACTCGGTGATGGCATTAAGGCTTTGGACTTAAGAGCAGTAGTCGTATGTAGCGGGGGGCTTTCGCACTACCCGGGTACCGAAAGGTACATGGATCCGGGTCCTGACGAAGAGTTTGATCGCCACTTCATGAGTATGATGGAACGCGGAGAACTGCGTTATCTCTTGGCATTAGATGAAAAAAAATTAGATGAAACAGGCAACATCGAATTGCGTTGCTGGGGTGTTGCAGCCGGCATGATTGGAGAACGCGCGCCCGACATCACAAATTTTGAGCCAACTTGGCATCATAATTACGGTACCGTTGCCTGGACAACGGAGCCTGAGCAAGATCACTTCAAGCCTCATTACCCATCCATACATCCCAAACTAGTTGTGTTATCCGAGGTTCTCCACAAACTCTCTATCGACGAGCCGGAACGAAAAAAATATCTCTCAAACCCCTCGGCCTATGCTTCCACTTTTGAGGATTTAAGTGAGGAAGAACGTGAGGCCCTTATTAGTTTGGATCAATCCCAAATGGTTGGTCTTGGAGTACACCCATTCGTTTCTCATAGCTTCAGACGCGTACTAGAGAGAGCCGGTATTTTGCAGGCAGCGGCACCACCGAAAAAGGAATAGGTATCAGGCGCGTCCTTCAGCACGGTCAAGTCGACGGTTGTGGTAGCGCCATAAGTTAGTGACGATACGAGGATAAAGTATCGCCTCATCCTTTAAGCCGGAGTTAATCTTCCATTGCCAGTTTAGACCGCTGGCACTCATAGCGAGCTGTTCTTTGCAGGCTTGCTCGATAGCAATCCCCATGATGACGCAATGCTCAATTGATGTGCCACAGAAGGTAACGCCGTGATTGCGCAAGAGCACGGCCCAGGCATCTCCTAACGCATCCGCCATTCCAGCTGCATCTTCCATATTCCGGACTAATGCTAGAGTTTTTTCAAACACCTCCACTTTACCGCCAAAATAAGAGCCATTATGACCGATACCAACTAATTTTTCGTTTGTAGCCGAGAGCAAGACACAATACATGGGATGCGTGTGGCCAACGCAGTGCACGTCGGGGCGGGCTAAAAAAACGGCTGCGTGGATCGGCCATTCCGAATGACGATGTCCATTACTTCCATCGAGCACCTTGCCTTCCCAATCTATTAAATGAAGATCCCCAGCCTCAACTTCATCAAGACCAATTTCTTGGCATTTCATCCATAGCCCGCGGCCCTCCGGATCGCGCCAAGATAAATGGCCCAGCGTTGCTTCAAGATGGCCATTAGCCGCTACAATTCGATAACCCCTTGCGAGATTTTCTAAAGCCTTTCGAATGTTAACGGTTCCGTTATCAGTCATCGGGTTCCTCCGGGCTTTGATTTTCCCCGTAAGAGTATCCCAAAGAACCCTTAGCAACAAACAGACAGTGCCTTAGGGCAAGACAGATTTGTCTATATGAAGACTAAATATGAAGTCACCCAATATCATAGGATGGGATTAATGATACTGTTTACTTGAATTTTAATTAAGAGCTACTTGGTGTCGCTTTAAATCAAAAACTAATAACCCCCAAGAAAATTCTTGGGCTTTCCCTTTAAGAAGGCGTCAATGGCCTCCACATAGCCGCTGAAGTAAGACCTGTAATTTTCTTCTTCTACGTATCCAAGGTGTGGGGTTACAACTGTGTTTTGTAAATGGCGAAAGGGGTGGTCGGCCGGAAGAGGCTCAACACTAAAAACATCAATACCGGCCCCGGCGATCGTTTTATTTTTAAGTGCATTTATTAGGGCATCTTCATCAATTATCGGTCCTCTGGCAGTGTTAATAATATAAGACGTCGATTTCATTCGACAAAGATCCTCGGCTTTAAAAATACCTCTTGTGCGCTCGCTTAAAATTAAGTGGATGGTAAGAAAATCCGAATTAAGGAGCAGGCCCTCTTTATCAACTAACTTTACCCCAAACTCTTCGCAGCGCTCCTGTGTAAGGTTTTCACTCCACGCGATTACATTCATATCGAAGGCTTTCGCAATCTTGGCCATTCGGCTGCCAAGATTACCCAGACCCGCTATTCCAAGTGTCTTTCCAATAAGACCCTCACCGATAGACTGCTGCCAGCCCCCTGCCCGGACATTCATGTCCTCGGTGGCTATCTTTCTTGCTAGGGCAAGAATTAGTCCCCAGGCAAGTTCGGCTGTTGGCTTGCCGACGCTCTTAGTACCACAAACCACGACATTATTTTTTTTTGCTGCCTCAATGTCGATCCCGCGATTTCGCATACCACTTGAAATGATTAACTTTAGGTTCGGGAGCCTTTCAATCAACGAACTTGTGAAGGGGGTCCGCTCGCGCATGGCGCAAATAACTTCAAAGTCTTGCAGCCGTCTTACAATCTTATCCTCATCAAAAAGATGGTCCGTAAAAACTTCTATTTCTGTTCGACCCAAAATCAACGACCAGTCAGCACTGGCTAGAGCTGTATTTTGATAATCGTCTAAAATTGCTACACGCATCACTCGTCTCCCGAAAGAATTTAGGTCATGATGGTTATGGAATCGCACGCTGACAATCCCGATTAATACAATGGAGGTCCAAATGTTATCAATGACAGGAAAAGTAATCTTAATAACCGGCGCAGGATCGGGTTTGGGACAAAGCCACGCAGTCCTTTTTGCTAAATATGGCGCTGACATAATTATACAGGACGTGAATGGTGATGGAGCGGCAGAAACTGCTGAGATGGTTTCTGCCAACGGTGGAAAATCGCATGTTATGATTGGAGATGTGCGTGCCTCTGACGAATTTTCGGAAGGAACCAAAATAGCTATGACTAAACTTGGGCCTGTCGACGTGTTAATCAATAACGCTGGGATTAGCAGCCGGGGCCGGGCATTCGAGGAAATTGATGATGAAATAATGGCGGAGATGTTCGACATCAATATTAAGGGTGCCTATGTAGCAACGCGCTCAGTTCTAGCGGGAATGAAAGAACGCAAAGAGGGCCGCATAATCAATACGTCTTCTATTTTTGGAATGGCCGGTACCGCGCAGGGATCTCACTATTGTGGCGCAAAGGCAGCTCTTATTGGCTTGACGAAAGCCTGGGCTAAAGAGTTTGCTCCATGGAATATTCTAGTAAATGCCGTTGCACCTGGGTTTATTCCAACACCCATGACCAACAGACCAGGTAAGGATGCTCTTCGTGAAGCACGAATTGCCACGGTTCCATTAGGGCACGAGGGCGAACCTAATGATATCTCGCATGCTGTAGTTTATTTTGCATCTGAAGGTGGAAAATACGTCACCGGACAGATTCTAAGTCCGAATGGTGGCGTCGTCATTTAAAAGGAAAAACAATGATTATTGATACGCATATTCACGTATGGAGTTATCCAGCTCTCGTCAACGCACGCGATCATATTAAATCAACCAAGGATTTGGTTAGCTTTCGTAGCCGTTGCCCAGACCTTTATGACCGAACGTTAACGGAAGAGCCAATTGATAACTCAGATCAACTGATCTCCGATATGGACAAATTTGGAATTGATCGAGCCTTCGTTCAAGCTCGTCCAGGGTCTGTGACTAATGATCAGGTGGCACTTTCTGTTGAAAGACACCCAGACAGGCTTTTCGGACTTATGCGTATTGGGCACGATCAAGAAGCGGCATACGAATACATGGAAGACCCCGCACCTGTTCGAGAGAGTGCGGCGGATGAAGTAGCCCATTGCATTGAAGATTTAGGAATGATCGGGCTGGGAGAAATATTCATTCGGGCTATGACCGCCGAGGTTGACCCGGAAAAGATTGCTCGTGACTTGGTTCCCATGATGGACGCCGTTAATCACTATAAGGTCCCCGTGCAATTCCCAACAGCCTGGTCTCAATTTCCAGGGGGTCTCTTTTACGGTCACCCTGTGTGGGCAGACGAAGTAGCGGCGCGATATCCTGACGTCCCCATAATTCTTACAAAAATGGGGCGAAGCCTGATTACTTACTTTGAGCCATGTATGGCTGTAGGGATGAGAAATGAGAATGTTTATTTTGATGTAGTCGGAACAAATGCTGATCATTTAAGACAGGCAATTGATTTATTGGGATCTGAACGAATTATGTTTGGATCGGATTGGTCTGCGACCTGGAGTTGTGTACGTGAACCCGCCCCGCTGTATACCATGCGCCTCAAGGTACTTGAGGACGCAAATTGCACTTCGGAAGAGCGTGAAAATATATTATGGCGCAATGCAGCCCGGCTTTTCAAATTACATGACTTGACGAAATAGAATTAGGTTCACTTCATGTTTTGTTGTGTGGTTTATAAAACCCTTACTGGCGCCTGAAAAGTATGCCTTCCAAAGTCTTTCTCTTTGTCATATAGATCAAGCATGGCTCGGAAAATTGTCGTTCGTGGTGCCCGCGAACATAATCTGAAAAACATTGATATTACTTTACCGCGCGACTCACTGGTTGTGATGACAGGAGTGTCTGGTTCGGGCAAATCATCACTAGCATTTGATACAATTTATGCCGAAGGACAAAGACGCTACGTGGAGAGCCTTTCCGCCTATGCACGTCAATTTCTTGAAATGATGCAAAAGCCCGATGTAGATTCGATTGAAGGTCTCTCACCGGCAATTTCCATCGAACAAAAGACAACCTCGCGAAACCCGCGTTCAACCGTAGGAACGGTAACTGAGATTTATGACTATATGCGCCTTTTGTTTGCTCGAGTTGGCGTCCCCTACTCACCTGAAACTGGGCTTCCAATTGAAAGCCAGACTATTTCTCAAATGGTCGACCGAATTCTTGAGTTCGATGAAGGCACCCGCCTATATTTGTTGGCGCCCATCGTTCGAGGTAGAAAAGGTGAATATCGGAAGGAGCTTGCGGAACTCCAGAAAAAGGGATTTCAACGCGTTAAAATAGATGGAGAGCATTACCAAATTGGGGATGCGCCAACCCTGAAGAAAAATTTCAAACATGATATTGAGGTTGTCGTTGATCGTCTGGTTGTCCGCTCCGACTTAGGAAACCGATTGGCGGATTCCTTAGAAACTGCGCTGGAACTTGCAGAGGGAATTGCCATTACTGAAAATGCCAATAATGGAGAACGGG
>CAYZDH010000006.1:0-7029 GCA_964477025.1 uncultured Rhodospirillaceae bacterium
AAGTTTTCGACTAGACTTTTCTGCGATCATGACTAATTCGCCGGTGACATGATGTGCCTTTCGGAACGGCAAGCCTAAAACTCTAACTAGCCAGTCGGCAAGATCGGTTGCTGTTGTGAAACCTTCCTCAGTCGCTTCCCGCAGCCGGTCAATATTGAATTCAATATCTTCGATCATCCCAGTCATCGCTGCGATGCAAATTCCGAGCGACTCAGAGGCGTCAAATATCGGTTCCTTGTCTTCTTGCATGTCTTTCGAATAGGCCAAAGGGAGGCCTTTCATTACAGTTATGAGGCTTATTAGTGAGCCAACAATCCTGCCACTTTTTCCACGTACTAGTTCGGCGGCGTCAGGATTCCGCTTTTGTGGCATGATAGAGCTACCAGTTGTGAAAGCATCCCCCAGTTTTGCGAAGGAAAACTGCGCCGAACACCAGACGATTATTTCTTCTCCTAAGCGTGAAAGATGTAAGGCGGTAATTGCGGCGGAAGACAAAAATTCAAGCGCAAAATCCCTGTCCGAAACTGCATCTAGTGAGTTGGCGGTCGGTCTATCGAAACCAAGTGCTTTGGCAGTATGGTCGCGGTCGATTGGGTAGGAAGTACCGGCGAGAGCGGCAGACCCTAGTGGGCTTTCGTTAAGCCTCGCGCGAGTATCCCGGAACCGGCTACGATCTCTGCCAAGCATTTCGACATAAGCTAAAAGGTGGTGGCCAGCCGTCACAGGCTGAGCTCCTTGAAGATGAGTAAACCCCGGCATGACGGTGCCAGCATTTTCTTCTGCTTGATCGATCAATACTGACTGCAGTTCTTTTAAAGCGGCATCTAGATTATCAATGGTATCCCGAATCCAAAGCTTAAAATCTGTAGCTACTTGATCATTCCGCGACCGGGCCGTGTGGAGGCGCCCGGCGTTTTCGCCAATAATCTCAGCAAGCCTACCTTCAATATTAAGATGGATGTCCTCGAGAGCGTTTTGGAAATTAAAACTCCCTTGTTCAATTTCTTCCTGTATTTTCTTCAGCCCATTTAGGATCTGATCCCCGGCCTTCCTGTCCAGGATCCCCTGATCCACTAACATCTTGCAATGCGCAGTTGAGCCTAAGATATCTTGAGCATATAGCCGCTGATCGAAGCCGATAGAGACATTGATTGTTTCCATTAAAGAGTCGGGCGCTTGGCTAAAACGACCACCCCACATTTTATTAGAGTCATTTTGACTTTCCTGCTCAGGGTTGTCCGTGGCAGGGTCTCCCTGCTCACTGGATTTAAGTGTATTTTTTTTGCTCATTATTCGGTCTCAATTCGGTTAAAGAGGTAAAATGCGTAAAACCGTCTTAATCTCTATAGTTTTTATTGCCCTGGGCACCGCCATGTGGGGGTTTTTTGGACAGAAATCAAGCAAAAACAAAGCTATTTCCGATACAATAGCACCTCTATTAACAGGCTGGATGAAAAAATTTACCCCGGCTGACCCGGTGGGACCAGCGATGAAGCTTGAAGTTCTTGCCCAAAATGGGAAAATTTTGTCCCTTAACAAATTTCGAGGAAAACTTCTTCTAATCAATTTTTGGGCGACCTGGTGTACACCTTGTATTCTGGAAATGCATTCTCTAGTGACATTGCAGAAGAAACGTGGCGGGAGAGATTTTACGGTTCTTGCCCTATCGCAGGATTTTCGGGCATGGAAGGCAATTAATCCATTTCTCGAAAAGTATAAGCTCGACGGCCTACCCATTTACGTAGACAGCAAGTCAGCGACCGGCATTAAGCTCAAAGTTATTGGTCTTCCGACATCAGTCCTTCTATCTCCAGCCGGCCAGGTCCTAGGGCATCTTAAAGGGGTTGCTGAATGGGACTCACCGGAGGCTTTGGCCTTAATTGACTACTATAGGGGATTGGGGAGATAAAGTCAGCGCGTCGCTATCGGCTTATCGTTTGTATAGTCGTAAAACCCGCGGCCGGATTTGCGGCCCAGCCACCCCGCTTCAACATATTTAACCAGTAGCGGGCAGGGTCGGTATTTACTGTCAGCCATGCCACCATGTAAAACTTGCATAATAGAAAGGCAGGTATCGAGCCCAATAAAGTCAGCAAGCTCAAGTGGTCCCATTGGGTGATGGGCGCCTAGTTTCATTGCGTTATCAATGTCAGTAACACCCCCGACACTTTCTTGTAGTGCGTAAACCGCCTCGTTGAGCATAGGGATAAGAATCCTATTCACGATAAAGGCTGGAAAATCTTCAGATGTAATTGAAATTTTCCCGAGTTTAGTGACAACGTTATTTACTGTGGTGTAGGTTTCATCATCGGTTGCTATGCTGCGGATCAACTCAACCAGAGCCATGACCGGCACAGGATTCATGAAGTGCATCCCCATAAAGCGTTCGGGTCGGTCAGTTGCCGCGGCTAAACGCGTAATCGAAATAGACGACGTGTTGGTGGCGAGTATAGCGTCCTTACGCAAAGCCGGGACCAACTTCTCGAAAATAGTTTTCTTGATCACTTCATTTTCAGTGGCGGCTTCAATGACTAGATCGCAATCTCCAAAGTCCTGATATTTAGTCGTTGTAGAGATGTTTTCTAAAGTGGCCTCCAACTCATCCGGTGCTAGTTCGTTCTTTTCAATGAGACGTTGTAACCGCTTGCGAATGCCTGATACCGCATTCTCCAGAGCATCCTCCGAGATATCGGCTAGCCTGACTGGATATTTCGATTGGGCACAGACCTGAGCAATACCGCTGCCCATCTGCCCGGCACCGAGGATGCCAATTCTCCTGACCTCAACCGGTTCCGTCATAATACCCGTTTCCTATCTTGTTATTCTGTGGGCGTTAAATTAGCGGGGTTTTATATCTTGCTTTTCCAGCTCGGCTGCTAGCGCGGGCATTTCTTCAAAGAGATCGCCAACCAGGCCATAATCAGCTACCGAGAAAATAGGTGCTTCTTCATCTTTGTTGATAGCAACGATGACCTTACTGTCTTTCATGCCAGCGAGGTGCTGGATCGCGCCGGAAATACCGATAGCCATATAGAGTTCTGGTGCCACGATCTTACCCGTTTGTCCAACCTGATAGTCATTGGGGACATATCCAGCGTCAACGGCTGCACGAGAAGCGCCGACGCCAGCCCCAATTCGGTCTGCTACGGCTTCGACCAAGTGAAAATTATCTCCGGACTGCATACCACGGCCCCCGGAGACAACGATACGGGCAGAGGTGAGCTCAGGTCTCTCCGAACGCGTGAGTTCTTGGCCGACAAAGGATGAAAGACCGGGGTCATCGCTTGCGTTTGCTGTGTCAATCTTTGCGTTACCTTGAAGCTCAGCTTTTTCGAACGCAGTACCGCGGACCGTTATGACCAGTTTTTCTTCATTAGCCTGAACGGTTGCCATGGCATTGCCAGCATAAATCGGACGGATAAATGTATCCCGTGACTTAACTTCCATAATATCGGAGATTTGAACGATATCCAGCAGCGCAGCGACCCGTGGTGCAACATTCTTACCATGTGTGGTGTGGGAAAAAACAATATGACTATAAACATCGGCCATACTAACGACTAAGGCTGCGAAAGGCTCCGCAAGTCCGTGTGCATAAAGCACGTTATCAACTAAATGAACTTTGCTTATTCCGGATATTGTAGCGGCACCCTCAGCGGCGGCCTGGCATTCTTCACCTGCAACGAGAACCTCAACATCACCTGCGCCCAATTCAATAGCGGCAGTTACGGTGTTAAGTGTAGCATCCTTAATTTCCTGATTATCATGTTCTGCAATTACGAGTACACCCATCAAATTACTCCCGCTTCGTTCTTTAGCTTATCTACCAGCTCGGCAACATCAGACACTTTGCCTCCACCTTCACGCGGCGGCGGCTCTTCAACCCGCAAAGTTTTAAGGCGGGGCGTCGCGTCTACTCCTAAGTCTTCTGGCGAGTACTCGACAATCTCTTTTTTCTTAGCTTTCATGATATTTGGCAGGGAAGCGTAGCGCGGTTCGTTTAGCCTTAGATCTGTCGTTACGACGATCGGCAAAGACAGTGAAACTGTTTCGAGTCCCCCGTCGACTTCGCGTGTGACCTGTGCCGTACCATCAACGATATCAACTTTTGATGCGAAAGTTCCTTGCGCCCACCCCATAAGGGCGGCAAGCATCTGTCCGGTTTGACTACAATCATCGTCGATGGCCTGTTTGCCGACGATCACCATGTCTGGAGCTTCTTTTTCGCAGATTGCTCTCAATAGCTTAGCAACAGCCAATGGTTGCAGCTCCGCGTCAGTTTTGACATGGATGCCCCTATCAGCACCCATCGCTAGCGCAGTCCTGATCGTCTCTGTGCACTTCTCTTCACCAAGAGATACGGCGACGACCTCCGAAGCTTTGCCTGCTTCAAGTAGACGTATAGCTTCTTCAACTGCTATTTCATCGAAGGGATTCATTGACATTTTTACGTTGGCAAGTTCAACGCCAGTATTGTCTCCCCTGACACGCACTTTAACGTTGTAGTCAACGACCCGTTTTACGGCGACGAGAATTTTCATGTTCAATCCGGATATTTGATAAGAAATAATACACTGCGTTTGACCTGCAGACACTAATAACTTTATGTATACGAACAAATTCGGGCGGGATCAATATGTCGAATTTGAGGCCTTTTTGATGGAAAAAAATTAATCACGCCCAATTAAAAATGCGACGGCGATTAAAGCAATTGCAATTGCTTGAAATAGAATTCTATACCGCATTAGGACATTAGACCGGCGGGCACTAGTTTTACCCGGGCGCAGCATACCGATGACTCCTGATGCCATAACCAAAAAGGTTAGGCTAACAGCAATAATTATAAGCCAAGGAAACGATTGTTGCATATTCGTATCGTAGCTTGTTTACGTTGCTAAGGACATAAATCCTGGGTTGGTCATAACGCCGCAGCCCGGATTAATGCTTCTGTCAATTTCTCGGGCTCATCAATCATGACGTCGTGTCCAGCTTCGATTTTTTCATAATCCCAGTCGGGATTATTTTTTGCGTAATTTGCAAATGGGCCAAAGGGTGAGGTTTTGTAAAGGCTTGCCTCCAAAAATGTTTTGGTCGGAATACTTTCCCAATTTGCTGTCAAATTAATCGGTTGCGTCATCGTAGCATAGGGGTGTGGCACACAGCGTCGATTCACCCAGGCACGGTCTTCCGATTCCTGCACCACAAAACTTTCAGCACTGCGGGGCGGGATCTTCCAAACTTCACCAAATTCTTCGTCCTTTTTATTTGCCCCGGCGCTGCCTTTGTCTGGTACTAGGTCTTGCACCGACTGTCCATTTTTAGGGATAAAAGCATCGAGATACACAATTGACGAAATTTGCTCAGCAACTCTGTCGGCCGCCCCGGTTATTACAAAACCGCCATATGAATGACCACAGAGCGTTACGTCTGTCAGTTCTTCAAATTCAAAAATATTGATGATATCCTGAATGTGTGTGTCGAGGTTGACTTGTCTACTTAAAAGATGAGCACGTTCACCAAGCCCGGTTAAGGTTGGGGTAAACGGGCGATGGCCCTGTTGGATTAGAAGGTTGGCCACCCGAGACCAACACCAACCGCCATGCCACGCGCCGTGCACTAAAACAAAATTTGCCATTTATTTTTGCCTCTTTTAAACCTCTCAACTAACAGTTTTAGCTGTGAAAGTGGGACTCAATTTTTGAAATGGTTACCTGTTTTTTAGACCCGTCTTTGGGCTCGTTTCTTGGCAAGAGTGTCTTTTTGCACTTTAAGCGTAGTCTCGCGAAGTTTGACATTCCATGCGGCGAGCGCACTTCGCTTGTTGTGACCTCCCATCAACTCACCAATAAAAACCAGTTTAATCTCTCAAAGTCACTAGAAAAATTTAACTCCAAAATTACCCATTTCGATATAAAAACAGTATTACCGCTGTTGACAGTTTCACTGGGCCGTGGCCGATTACAACCATGAGTCTTCTCGATAGAATCAAGGCGTGTAACAACGTAACCGACGTAACTTCTTATCTCCCATTTTTTGTTTCTGATGCACGTGTGGGATGGATCCACCACGAATTTTCTCACGCATTATTACCTTTTGACGATTGTTTTACGGTTGAGGCGGATTCTGTCAGGCTAGCAGATCACTTGGGTGACTATCAGTCACGCACAGCGGCCGTCCATCAGGTGATATGTAGCTTAAATAAAGCTGGGTGGTTTTCTGGCTGGCGCGAAGAGCCTTATGCCGTAGGTAAGGGGTTTTATGAAAAGCCCTTTTTTGAAATGGAGCGCGCCGCTGTACCGCGTTTCGGTGTAGCTGCCTACGGTGTTCATGTTAATGGGTTTGTGAAAGATGATGACGAGCTGTTGATGTGGATTGCTAGGCGCGCAGACGACAAACCTACATATCCCGGAATGTTGGATAATATGGTCGCTGGTGGACAACCAGTTGGGCTTGGCCTGCTGGAAAATGTGATTAAGGAGTCAGCGGAGGAGGCGTCTGTCCCTCGCGAAATTGCAGACCTGGCTAAACCAGCTGGAGTTATCTCTTATAAACATGAAGAAGACAATTGTTTGAAGCCGGACACCATGTTTATTTTTGATATGGTGCTACCTAGAGAGTTTGTTCCAAAAAATATTGATGGTGAATTGGCTGGGTTCCAGTTGTTACCTGTTCGGAAAGTTATGGAAATCATCGCTGATACCGCCGATTTTAAATTTAATTGCGCGGCGGTTATCATCGATTTCTTGGTTCGTCATGGGGTTCTAGGACCCGAGGACCCAGAATACATTGAAATCCAGCGGGGTCTCCATCGGTGACGATCACCCTGAATAAACATAAATTAGCAGAAGCAACAGAGTTGCTTTGTGTCCGTGATCCCGAACTTGCGGCGGTTGTTCATGAGTTTGGTGTGCCGCCGCTTTGGAAACGTCCACAGGGCTTCCGGACCCTATTTTATCTGATTCTTGAACAACAAGTATCGTTAGCCTCCGCCCGGGCGACCTATGAAAAGCTGGTAAAAAAAATTGGATC
>CAYZDH010000006.1:7129-16120 GCA_964477025.1 uncultured Rhodospirillaceae bacterium
GCCGTCGGTGCCGAAAAGGTCAAAAAACTAAAAGTACGTCCCGATGCGACTGAATTGGAAGCTCTCGGTGAGCAGTGGAGGCCTTATCGGGCTGTTGCGGCGCGCATTCTCTGGCACTATTACCTTAGTGTCATTAGACCGTTACCAGGAGGAAAACCATCATGAGTAATTTGCCGATAATCTCTGGACCTAGCGTTGAGGCAGCCTCTGGAACTACAAAAAGCTTGGTTGTTTTGTTACATGGCTATGGCGCTAACGGTGATGATCTGATCGGTTTAGCTCCTCCACTTGCAGAGCTGCTGCCTAATACGGTGTTTATCTCACCGAATGCGCCACATCCGTGCGCACAGAATCCTTTTGGGGGTTTGCAATGGTTCGATGTTTGGGAAGGCGATGATTATGATCGGTTAGCACAAGTTCGGATTGCTGCAGCAACGGTTGATGCCTTTATCGATTACGAGCTGAAGCGCTTGGGATTAAAAGAAAATCAGTTAGCTCTCCTCGGTTTTTCTCAGGGGACGATGCTTTCCCTGCATGTTGGCCTCCGTCGGAAGAACGCACCGGCAGGTATTTTAGGGTATTCAGGACGTCTAGAATCACCGGAGATATTATCTGACGAAATCATGGCACGTCCGCCAGTTATGTTGATCCATGGCGAAGAAGACCCGCTGCTTAATATTGAACTCATGGATAGTGCTGCTGATTTACTCCGGGAAAATGGCGTTAAAGTCGATACCTTTAGGCGTCCGGGGCTTGCTCATGGCATTGATCAGGAAGGTATTAATCATGGGGCCATCTTTCTGAGCGGCGTCTTTGCCGGGTAAAGTCTGGCAGTTATTGCTGGGTCTTCCTGAGTTCCGGGTCCCAGTGGCCCTTGCCCTCTAGATCGCCCATATCAAAGATCCAGTTATAGCCGTTCTTAGGATTCCATAAAATTTCCCAACAATTTCCGTCGCGATCCCAAAAATGGAAACTATAGGTGCCATGCTGTTCGACGGGTTTGGAAATATTGTAAAGGCCCCACTCTTCTGCTCCGTCTAACACAGCCTGATGGGACGCGTTAACTTCATGGTCGCTATCAACGTCTATTCCGTTATGGTTAAGCCTCGGCATTTCGGTCATATGTTTGTCCTGTACGACCACGTATATATGATCGCCACCGAGACGCGCCATAAGCGATATCTTGCTGGTTTGCATGACTTCGATGCCTAAAAATTCTTCGTAGAATTTGCGCGTCTGCGCTAAGTTTTTTGAACCCAGAGTGCCATGCGAAATGAACTTCGATTTAATTATCGAAGTTTTTTTTGTGCCCATGAGATATTCCTTTCAACCTCGTGTCCCCTGCAGCGCAATTAGAAACTGCATCAATCAGTGCGTCAAACTCTGATTCGTGAGGCTACATTGTGTGCCTTATCATTCCCCTGTAACATTTCTAAACTAGGGTAATTTAACAAATTAATAAGAGAAAATTTGTTAAATTAAGGTAAAAATATAAAGGTATTGCGACGTTGACATCGATGCAGAATTCACCCGCCCTGGTCCTCAATGCCGATTTTCGGCCCTTGAGTTACTTTCCATTGTCGCTGTGGTCATGGCAGGATGCGATAAAGGCCGTATTCCTAGATAGGGTAAATATCGTCGCTGAATACGATGGCTCGGTTCATTCCCCCTCTTTTTCAATGCGTTTACCCAGTGTCATTTCCCTAAAAGAATATATTCCATTATCGCGCCGGCCGGCTTTTACCCGTTTTAATGTGTTTTTACGTGATTGTTTCGATTGCCAGTATTGCGGTGAATTTTTTCCGGCCCAAGAACTAACCTTCGATCATGTTGTGCCGCGCTCGCGTGGTGGCCGCACTAACTGGGAGAACGTTGTAACTGCCTGTTCCGCCTGCAATTTGCGCAAAGCCAACAAATCGGTGGACGAGGCCGGCATGTTTCCGCGTCACCCGCCGCATCGGCCCTCTACTTGGAAATTACAGGAAAATGGTCGTGCCTTTCCCCCTAATTATCTTCATGAGAGCTGGCGCGACTTTCTTTATTGGGATACCGAGCTACAAGACGATTGACCGCCGAAGTTAGAAGACTTCGACGGGACGCCCATTGGACCGTTTCAGAATTAAAGGCGTCCTTTCTTCGATCGACCAGCGATAGCGTTTTGCGTAACGCTGAACGTCCGGCATATCCCATGCTAAATCGAACTCCACTTCAGTGATTTCTGTGTTTTTAAAAATCTCATCGGCGTCCAGCGTAGATTTCTTGGAATGGCGAATTAGCCAACAGAGAGCCTCCCAGCCAGATTTATTGCCGCGAAGACTATTTGAGGGTTCGACTAACCCTCTTCCATTTTGGGGAGCATTTATGACTTCAACACCCTTCCAAAAGGCGATATGGTCCTTAATCAGGGAAGCTTCTTCGTATGGTTCTTCATAACGCCATGCCGCACCGATATTCTTTTCACCGTCAACAATAACATCGAAATAACTGGCGAAACCCTTCCAATGGCAGAAGGTAACTAGAACGTCCTGATTGGGGCACAAATAATCCCAATTTACTGTATCAATAGGAAAGTAAAAATTCCCCTCAACATGCGCAATGGTATCGGTTTCTGCAAGGGTGGCACCATTCCAAATAGCCTCTGCCATGTTAGTTTTTCCTTATTGATGTTAAAAAGTTTTGGGCGTTTGATTTCTGAATAAATTGATAATTTTAATCCCCAATTTTTCCTTGCTTGGGATCATTCTTGTAGTTCTTTCGTCTTGGCGCCTGGTATGGCCCCATATTCGCAGACTAAATCATCAAACCTTACCTAACGCCCTAAGAATTGTTTCTGGTGACATAGGTTGAGCCGTTACCTTACCGCCAAAAGGTCTAATAGCGTCGTTTACGGCATTCATAACAACTGCTGGTGCGGCGCCGGTACCGGATTCTCCAACGCCTTTTGCGCCCAATTCAGATACCCCAGTATGCGTCTGGATGTGTGCCACCTCAATATCAGGCATTTCCCCGGCCATCGGGGTTAAGTAGTCCGCGAGTGTGGCATTCTGCAGCTGTCCCGCCATGTCATATACACATTCTTCATAAAGCGCCCCGCCTAGCCCCTGGACACAGCCCCCCCGAACCTGCTCGTCAGCAAGCTGTGGGTTGATAACCCGACCGCAGTCTTCGATGACCCAGTGATTAAGTAACTTGATGAAGCCGGTGTCCGTGTCGACCTCGACGTAGGCGCCTTGGATACCATTGGTGAAGATGTAGAGCGCGTCCTTCAGCCTAAAACGATGGGTTGCGGATAGCGTATGTTGGATATGGTTGGGAAGTTCGGCCACTTGAAAATGTCCAATTCGGCCAATCTCGGCGAGTGAAATGCGGGACGCGGTGTCGCCTTTGTCAACGACGTGCCCCTCGACGATATCGAGCGTATCAGGTTCAGCTTGAAGTAAGATCGATGCAATTTCTAAAATTTCAGCGCGCAACGTCATGGCTGCTTGGTAGGTGGCCTCACCGCCTATTGCGGTCGCACGCGAAGCATAGGTGCCGCCGCCATAGGGCACGGCATCAGTGTCTCCTTCTATGACCCGGACAGACTCCAACGGGACACCCAGCGTTGCTGCTGCGATTTGGCCCATTACCGTGTCGACACCCTGGCCCTGATCAGTAACACCGACCATGCAAATAACGCCACCGGATGGCTCCAATTTTATTGTACAGGAGTCTTGGGAGGAGATTGGTGCGCCCCCAGCACCATAGTAACCCGCTGGACCCGGTGCCGTGCCCTTTATAAAGGCGGCTATACCGATGCCCCGCTGGATGCCCCTCTCGCGGAGAGCAACCTGCTCCTCTCGTAAAGCATCGTATCCCATGCGTTTAACCAGCGTCTCGAGACATTGTTGATGAGACAAGTCCCGCATTTCAATTCCTGCGGCACTGACACGCGGGTATGAGTCGTCTCGCATAACGTTGCGGCGGCGGAACTCCATCGGATCTATGCCGCAGGCGTTGGCTGCCTGATCGACCAAAGATTCGCCAACCGAATTGCCGATGGGATGTCCGACCGCACGATATTGGGATGTTGGAACTTTGTTGAGATAAACTACCTGAGTTTTTGCCCGATAATTCTCATGTGCATAGGGGCCGCCTGTAATATTGAGTATCTGATTGGCCTCAAAGACACTGGTCCGTGGGTATTGTGAATAGGCCCCAGCGCCTGAGCGGACATCAATATCCATCGAGGTAATGATCCCACTTTTTGTGACTGCTATACGGCCTTTTACGCGGTTCTCACGAGCGTGAATATCTGTGGCGAAACTTTCTAATCGGTCAGCGACGAACTTTACTGGTCTAGCAAGTTTTATTGCTGCCGCTGTGGCAGCCACTTCATCACCGAATGTATGAATTTTTAGTCCAAACGAGCCGCCGACATCAGGCGCTACGATTCGCACATTGTGTTCAGGAACTCCTAAAGTGCGGGCAAAGACCGCCTGGATCATGTGTGGGCACTGGCTGCTGGTATGGATGGTTAAACGCTCTGTGCCGGGATCAAATTCGGCCAGCAGGGCTCGGGGCTCCAGGCTGACCGCGGTGTGACGGCCAAAGGTAAACGTATCCTCGATAACGATATCAGCCTCTGCGACAGCCTTTTCCACATCGCCGGTTTCAATCGTTTTCTCGAATGCTAAGTTGTCGCCGAGGTCCGGGTGAATGACTGGCGTATCTGAGTCGAGCGCTGTTTCCTTGTCTACAACCACCGGCAGTTCTTTGTATTCAATGGTGACAAGTTCAGCGGCATCCTCAGCTTCAGCGCGCGTTGAGGCGACAACCATTACAACGGGTTCACCTTGCCAGCAGGCTCGGTCGACAGCCATTGGATGCTGTGGTTCGGATTTCATTCCATCAAAACAGACCAGCGTGCCAACCCATGGACCGGTACACATTTCGGCAAGCTCTGCCCCTGTCATAACTAGGGCAACACCGGGGCTCTGTTTTGCCGCATCGACATCAATTGATATAATCTTAGCATGTCCATATGGGCTTCGGACAAAAGCGGCATGCAATGCCCGGCGTGGCATGATGTCATCGGTATAGCGACCACGACCGGCTACCGCTCGTTTTGCTGCATCGCGAGATAACGTTCGGCCAACGTAGCTATTGGGTTTATCTAATAGGGTGAGGGGAGCTTCTTTATTCATTACTCAGTCCGCTTCCAGCCGTGTATTGATGGTTGTTTCTACGGCATCGACAATGGCGTGGTAGCCAGTGCAGCGGCAAAAGTTCCCCGATAAATGGCTACGAATTTTCTCCCGGGTTGTGGGCTCTGGGTTTTGCAATAAATCGGCGGCTGTAATCAACATACCAGGCGTACAATAACCGCATTGCATGGCATTCCGTTCAACGAAATTCCTTTGTAGATCAGCAATTTCTCCAGTTTCGGTTAGCCCTTCAACTGTTACAACGTCCGCCCCGTCGGCCTGCACTGCCAGCATCAAGCAGCCGCGGATCACCGCGCCGTCGACGCGAATAGAACAGGCACCACAGACACCATGTTCGCAACCAAGATGAGAGCCCGTAAGGCCGAGGTCAGCGCGCAGGAAATCAACAAGGTGCTGGCGAACAGGGACAGTCTTTGTGATCGGTTCGCCGTTGACAGTTAACGAAATTTCAAGCGTTTCTTCTCTCACTAAACCTCTCCTGCGCGTTCTATAGCCGTTTCTAGTGCGCGCTTAGTTAGGACTTTTTGTAGGTGAAGTTTCATTGCGGCGCTGCCCTGTAAATTCGTCATTGGATCCAAATCATTAGTGAGGGCGTCGGCCGCTGCTTCTTTGGTTTCTGCAGACCAAACCTTTCCGACGATAGAATCAATTGTCTGATTAGCAATGGTTGGCCTGTCTTCACTCCCAAAATAAACGAGCCGTAGTTTTTCGAACATCTTATTTGAAACGCGCCCAACGCAGGCAAGGCCTGCCATGGCAAAGTCGCCGTGCCGTTGTGCGAGTTCTAAGAATACCGAAACGTCACCGGGAGGCTCTTTGGGTATCAATATTTCAACCAAAAGTTCGTTAGGCTGCCGTGCGGTTTCGTAGAGCCCTTTGAAATAATCTTCGGCCGCAATTTCGCGCCGCCCGTTTATACTTTCGACAGCGAGCGTTGCCCCGAGGGCCAAAGCACAGGCCGGCATCTCGGCAGCGGGATCAGCGAGTGCAATACTGCCGCCAATGGTCCCGCGATTGCGCACGGCATGATGTGCGACATGTTGCATGGCTTCTGCAATCAGGGGCAAGTTTTTAGCAACGATGGGTGAGTTTGCGATTTCTACGTGACGGGTCATTGCTCCGATTCGGACAATACCTTCTTCATGCTTTATACCGCAGAGGTCAGAAATTTTATTAATGTCGATGAGTGTGCCTGGCTGAGATAGGCGCATATTTAGTGTTGGCATCAGGCTCTGGCCCCCTGCCAATATCCGGGCGTCTTCGCCAAGTTCCTCGAGCAACTCAAGCGTTTGTTGACGCGAATTTGCTCGGATGAAATGAAATTTAGGCGCCTTCACGCCACCCCCCTTTTTGTTTGTGATATTACCAAAGCAAGTTTTGTATTTATTCGGATGCTCCCACCTTCTGCTTTTCAACGCAAGGCGCTATACTTTGATGTTCTTATATCTTATTCCAACTATGTTCAATTCCCTTAAAACAGTCTAACCATTGATATCGATCAAGAATTCGGAGTACGAAATTTGGCAAATAAAGACCTAAGAGATTGGATCAACGAGATAGAAACAGCGGGTGAATTGCATAAAATCTCGGGCGCGGAACCCAAGCAAGATATCGGCGGTATTGTGGATATTGTTCAACGAAAGATGGGAAACCCGGCGCTGATGTTTGATGACATACCGGGTTTTCCTAAAGGACATCGTGTTCTTTCCAATTTGGTGACGTCCACCCCTAGAATTAATCTTGCTTTAGGACTTCCCGCAGACGTTTCAGAAATGGAACTCGTGCAGTGGTGGCGTAGCTATATGACCGAAGCGCCGTCAATACCGCCGACACAGGTCAATGGTGGCGCTTTGCTAGAAAATGTCATGGAGGGCAGTGATGTGGATCTGACCACCATCCCAACACCAATTTGGCATGAACACGATGGCGGCCATTTTATTGGAACAGCCTGCATGGTGGTAATGAAAGACCCTGATTCCGATTGGATTAATTATGGAACCTATCGAATGCAGGTGCATGAACCTGGTGTCGCTTCTGTAATGATGTCGCCTGGCAAGCATGGCCGATTGTTAATGGAAAAATATCACGCGCGAGGTGAACCTTGCCCGGTGGCAGCAGTATTTGGAATGCATCCGGCATTATTCATGTTGGCGGGCCTAGAAATACCATATGGGAAAAGTGAATATGAAGCCGCTGGTGGTATTTTTAACGAAGCGATTGAGATTATAAACATGCCAAAGACCGGTTTACCGGTTCCAGCTAATGCCGAGATTTCGATAGAGGGCTATATCCATCCAGATGATGAAGTTGTCGAAGGCCCGCTTGGTGAGTGGACTGGTTATTATGCAGGCGGTCAGAGACCAGAACCCGCCATCCGGGTCGAAACATTAATGCATCGAAATAATCCCGTTCTCATGGGGGCTGTGCCTGCGGTGCCACCGAACGATAACACTTATTATCTTGGGCATTATCGCTGCGGTGCGGTTTGGTCTCAACTTGAGGCAGCCGGAATCCCAGAAATTAAAGGGGTGTGGGCACATGAGGCGGGCGGCAGCCGCTTCTGGCTAACGGTCGCAATCAAACAGCTTTATGGTGGGCATGCGAAGCAGGCAGGTATGATTGCGTCCCAATGTTTGGCCGGGGCCTATTGCAACCGTTGGACTGTGGTGGTGGATGAGGATATCGATCCGACTAATATTAACGATGTGTTGTGGTCCATGTGTACGCGCTGTGACCCGCGTGAGGATGTCGATGTCATTGAAGGAGGGTGGAGTTCACATCTTGATCCCATGTGTTTTGATGACGAGACAGACAGACGGAATGCGCGTGTGGTGGTTGATGCTTGTATTCCGTTCAGGCGCCGTGAAACCTTTCCGATTGTCGCGCGAAACAGTAAGGCACTGGATGATCGTATTCGCGAGAAATGGGCGAATGTATTACCCGACAGTTTCGTCAAAGGCGGTTAACGAAGCAGCTGTAGGTCGAATTACTTGCTGTAATGAATAATGTTCTCCGCGGAGCGGCATGGATGATTCTTGCTGGGCTCTGTTGGACGATCATGACTATTTTGGTTAGACAACTGTCGGCGGATTATTCGTCGTTTGAGATTTTGTTTTTTCGTAATTTAGTCGCGGTCTGTATTTTACTGCCACTAAGCATTAGGCGAGGTTTCTCATCGCTGAAGACGCAGCGCCTCCCGCTACATTGTTTGCGGGCATTTCTATCATATATTGGTGTGCTGTTACTATTTTATGGCGTTGCTAATATTCCCTTGCCAGATGTAACCGCATTGAGTTTCACCCAACCGCTTTTCGTTGTTCTGCTCGCGGCCCTTATCCTGCGGGAATCAGTGAATGGAGCGTGTTGGGCTGCTGTGATTGCTGGCTTTGTAGGACTATTGGTAATTGTACGACCGGGCTTTATCGCTGTTGAGCTAGCAACTGTACTGGTCTTGTTCTCTGCCTTTTCTTACGCGGTTTCAAATATCTGCGTCAAACGATTGATGACAACGGACACAGCAAACCAATCAGTTTTCTATTTTAATCTATTAATGCTCCCGATCGCGCTAGTTCCTGCAATTTTTTTCTGGGTGACTCCGGCGCTAGCAGATTTACCTCTTTTGGTTGGTATCGGGCTGAACGGCACAATAGCGGTCTATGCATACGCTCGGTCCTTCACGCTTGCTGATGCCAGTGCGGTTATGCCTTTTGATTTTTTGCGCATGCCAATGGCAGCTTTGGCTGCGTTTCTCCTGTTTTCAGAAATTGGTGACCTGTGGACCTGG
>CAYZDH010000006.1:16220-18331 GCA_964477025.1 uncultured Rhodospirillaceae bacterium
ATTTGAGCACTCATTAGACGGCTTATGTAAAGTGCTGTTCGGCCGGTGACAGGATGGCGAACAAAAATAGGTTGCCAATAATGCTGAACTTTGTCGAGCCCCTGATCAAGGTCATAACCCGCAGTCGTCGCAAAGTCATAGGCATGCAAAACCTTCCGGCCGGCGAGCTTCTCCTTGAGTGCGTTTGGTATGTTTTCAAAAGCCTTATACATATTGGAGAACATTGTGTTTCCACCACTATCTGGCAGCGCTAGCGCGTGCAACATGGTCGCTTTATCAGGCTCAAGTCGATAACTTAAATCACTATGGAACCACAACTCCCCTTCGGGAACAGACCCTATAAACTTTCCATCTGGTCCCCGTTTGTTGGTAATCATCATGATTGCGCCACCATGATCATCGGCTTCCCTGCGTTTTTCAGCGGGTAGCCCGCGTTCGCCGACAGTGCCTAATCTTTTGGCAAAGGCAATTTGCTCCCCTTTATCCAATTTTTGGTCGCGGATCACGATGACGCCATGGTCGTGCCATGCTGTTTCAATTATTGAAAATTTTTCATCATCGAGATCATGTCGAAGATCAATTCCCCTTATTTCCGCACCAAGCGGTGCTTCGAGCGGTGTAATTGTAAGCGACATAGCGGTTCTCCATTGCATCTCTCAGTGTTTAGACCATTGCGAAGTCGGTCAATCATGATAATGATATTGCCTCTATTCCTGTCAACTGCCCAAATACCGTTGGTACAAATCAAAGATGTGAGACCAATCTTGTTCAGATTCCTGTTCGGCATAGATATCTCGGTCGGGAAGGGCATACCCATGCTCCGCACCTACATGCATACTGCTCCCATAATCGACCGGTGAAGAGGCCAGCAAGGCCTCTAGTTTCGCTACCAGTGATGGTGGTGATAAATGATCGTCTCCTGCCCACCCGCAATAGAGACCACCACGCATTTTTTTGAGTTGCAGATGCGGCGAATCCTGTTGGTCAGATAATGGTTTAGTGGCATGTAGGGTTGCTGTGGCCTGGAACTTGTCAGGAAATTCGACAGCAGTTTTGAAACCAATCCAGCCCCCCATGCACCAGCCAACAGACCCCATCGGGCCGTATTTTGCAGCGCGCTGTTTCTCTATGAAGGGAATGAGGTCGGCAATATCCGATATGATCATACTGTTAGAAAGCTTTTTACGTTGTTCTTGAACGATGGCCTCAAGTTTTTTATCTAGTTTGTGCAAAGATATCATTCTTCTGTCGTTGTTCCGAAAAACATTGGTAATATCGCCCTGCCTATAATAAAGATTGGGTAGGACTGCATAATACCCTTTTGCCGCTATCCGCTGGGCGATAGATTTAAGCTCTTCTCGGACACCCCAAATATCCATAAAAAGTACAATTACAGGATAGGGTCCAGCCATATCAGGATGCGCAATAAAGGTTTTCATAAATCCGTCTTTGGTCGGGACCTGTTCGAACTTTTCGTTCATTACGCGATATTCTTGGACTTTTTAAACTCGGAAAGATTCATAGAACCAGCGTAAATTTCAAAACAAACCCCGTTAGGATCCTGGAAAAAAATAGAATAACTGCCGCTTCCGTTGTCGAGCCCACCTCCCTCTGGCCCCTGAATGGAAGGGCCTGCTATTTTCACACCCTTTCTTTCTAGGTCGCGTTGCCATTGGTCGACATCGTCCCGACTTTTCACAGGCATGGCTATGTGGTGAAGGCCTGCACCTTTCAAACGGGAGTTACCCGATGCAAGTTTTTCGCCATCCTCGAAAAGAGCAAGCGAGTGATGTCGTTCCCCATCCATAGAGACGAAAGCGACACGAGTGCCGTTTTCCATTTGATCGGTTGCAGTCATGGTTCCCCCAAGCTTTTTGAGAAATTCTATTTCCTCGTCAATGCAAGGAACGTGCAGGCCAATATGTCCAAAACTAAATCCGGCCATAACCTTCGTCCTTTTCTGTTGTCTGCCGGGCAATTAAATTTATGCTATCAGGGTTTGAAATGTATTTACAGACCATCGGTCGCTTGACCGTATAACAAAAGTTGATGAGCGTTTACTGGTTTATGAAAATTCGCTAACAAGCATCCTGAATGGAAAAATTAATTCG
>CAYZDH010000006.1:18431-35687 GCA_964477025.1 uncultured Rhodospirillaceae bacterium
CCAACGTGAACGACGGGCCCTATGGCGGCGAATTTATGACATAATTGGTTCTTATGGATGTCTCTATGAACAAAATTAAACGTTATTTAGGACTGCTTTTTGTACAACTGTTACTCTTATCGACAGGTGCAGGTAATACACACGCGCAATCTATAAGTGAGAAAAACGTTTTATTTTCATCAAATAAATTAATTGTGGCCCATAAGGGTGCGACTGGTGTGATCCAAATCCGCATGGATCATATGAAGGCGATAGGCGCTGAAATCAAAAAGATTGGGGCGATGATCCGCGGAAAAAGGCCCTTCGATGGGTCCCAAATTGCAGCGGCATCGGAACGAATTATAGGTTATGGGTATAAATTTAATGGGCTTTTTCCTGAGGGAACATGGAAGGAACCTAGCCAAGCATCACAAAAAATATGGAAAGATTGGAGTGGCTTCACCCTTGCAATGAACAAGATGGTGCGTGCTGCTACAATTCTTGCTGAGTCAGGGCGCGCGGGTAATGTTAGCCAAGGTAAAGCGTCATATAGGGCGCTGGGCAAGTCGTGCTCCGGTTGTCATCGTGTTTATCGCGTAAAAAAGAAGCGGCGGCGCTAAATTCTGGTAGAAAGCCAAATAGCGATCCGTGAGCTAGCTTTTATTGTACCCATTAACAGCTCGTAACCAGGAGCGTCCTGCGCACCCTCTTCAATAGCTTTGTTGCGATGGGCTAATTCGTCAGCTCGGAATTCTTTAATTGTTTCCCGCAGCTCTGCTTCGTCTTCGCCAAGCTTTTTTGCTTGATCGGCGTAATGTTCGTCAATCACCTCTTCGACGGCTTGAGTACACGCCATAGCTGCCTTTGGTCCGAGTAAAGCACTCCCCGCACCAAGCGCAAAACCAGCGACATTCCATAATGGAGAGAGGGCGGTTGGTCTGACATGGCGTTCGGCGATTATTTTATCAAATGTTTTGAGATGATGCTGTTCTTGCTCAGCCATTTCGCGGATAGGCTCTTCAGCATCTGTCCCTGCCAAGATGGCAAGCTGACCTTCATAAATTCTGACTGCACCATGTTCCCCCGCATGATCAACCCGGATCATAGAATCGATCATTTCTTCGCGTGTCGGGTCACCAGGCATTCGTCCTTCACCGGTTATCTTGGTTTGAGTATGTTTTTTTTCCGAAGTCATATTTAGCTCCTGAAATCTTTGGCGCCGACGAATACAGATATCCCACAAATTATGGTAAGGGCGCTAGATATAAAAAAGTTATAACCGGCAAGTGAAATCCCTAAAAGCGACCATGTCACTTCGTCACAACGCATAACAGGTTGAGCTAAAAGCTGTCGTTTGAGTTCATCGATGGTGTTGCCGTCAATATTACCAGAGCAGGTAGTCGGGCCAATAAACCATCCGTACTCGATACCGGCATGGTAGGCGCCAATCCCCGCTGTAGTGGCAAAAGCTATGGAAATCATAATTAGTAGGAAGCGTCTTGCTGGTGCTCCAATGATGGGCATCATAGCGAGGAGGCCTAGGGCTAGGGCTATCCCATGCGGCCATCTTTGTGTCAGGCACAGACTGCACGGGGCCAATTGACCGATATATTGGATCGCGAAGACAGAAATTAATAGGCTGGCAGATACCAAAACAGCTAAATATGTAGTTTTTTGGTAGCTAAATAATTTAGAGATAGGAGAGGTATACATACCCCAGATATGTTGTGTGAAAACGTCTGGGTCAAGCAAAACAATTTTTTAAAAAAGATATTTGAGGAGTACAAATCCTCCAACTAAACATATTATAAAAACTGTAAAAACAATTCCCAACCGTTTTTCAATAAATTCTTTTATCGGTGGACCCAGCCAAAATAGTAGACCGGCGACAATGAAAAAACGTATCCCTCGCGCAAGGATGGAGGCTACAGAGAAGGTTGTAATGTCGAGCTGTGTAACCCCACTGGCAATAGTAATTACTTTGTAGGGGAAGGGGGTAACACCAGCAACAAAAACGATCCAAGCGCCAAACTCGTTATATTGTTTTTGGAAATCTGAAAATTTTGCATCGTATCCATAGAATTCCAATAGTGGTCTTCCTATAACGTCATAAAGAAAATAGCCTATCGCATAACCAGCGAGGCCACCGAGGACCGAAGCGGCAGTGCAGGCCATAGCAAGTCCAAGCCACCGACTGCGTGCTGCGAGAACCATAGGAATGAGTAATACATCTGGCGGAATTGGAAAAACAGAGCTTTCAACAAATGAAACAGCAACGAGTACCCATATAGCATTGCGCTTGGCGGAAAATGACATCACCCAATTATAGCTGCGTTTCAACAAAATTAATCTCTTCGGGCTGTTAGTGACTTTTGATCACTAACAGCCCGAAAGGTATGGAACAAGAGCATGTTGACCATACGGTACCTGTCGCTATTATCTGCTCGTCTATTCATCGATTAGTGCGCTAAAAGGGCCCCTGTGGCGGAACTGGTAGACGCGCTGGATTCAAAATCCAGTTCTCGTAAGGGAGTGGGAGTTCGATTCTCCCCGGGGGCACCACTACTTTGTGGTCTTAATTGATCATCCAAACAATAGGTGTTTCAAAAAATAACAAGTCCTGCTTCTCCAACTCCTATTAAACCAAAGGTAAACTGATAAGTGAATCCCTGTACCAAAAAATGGGTCCCATTTCATAGTTTAGTGGACCTATATTGGACTAAAATCCATACCCCACCCAAAGAAACACACCCTTCCTCTGATATATAAAAATAGGCAGTGGGGTTAGTGACTTAGAAACTTGGGCTTTAGCAGCACTTACAACTATTCTTTTGTTCCGTCTTTTTTCCTATCTTTGTTTTTTTTAATAGCTCTTTTTGAACTGATAGTTGTTTTAGATAAGTTACCTTTTCTTCGGCAGCGGTTTTCTCTTTAGCTATTTTAGCTTCAAAATACTCATACAATGAACTGAATCCCAACTTAGCTGCTTTCTTTTCTTCATAGTTTTTGCGGCCTTTTAGATTTGTAATCTGATCTATTATTTGTTGGTTTTGCATAGTTTAAAAACCCAAAATATCTTAGTGACGAGACGGTCTCAGCCATATAGCAAATAAGAAACACTTTTCCAAACTAAAATAGCACCTAAGGAATTCTTTGCATTGACACCTAATACCTTGAAGGCTGGTTAAGATGAAAAACACAATTTCAATATGTTAAACAAGATAAGTAGATGGTTATGGCGGACACCAAATCGTAGTTTTATAGTTTATCCTTTGGTTGTTGTTGCCATTGAACTGGGTTTGGGGCATGGCGTTACGGAATTTAACGTTTGGGGTATATTTTTCCTCGCTTGGGGGTATTCGCAATATAAATTTTGTGGTCGCTATCGTGGTAAATATGGTGGCGGTGGTGATGGAGTGAGTGCCAAAATTCCTCCAAGAAAAATTGTTGATACCGGGTTTTTTAAATACACTCGTAACCCAATGTATCTCGGACATATTATTTTCTTTGTTGGTCTTGTTGTTACATTTAGGTCTTGGTTTGCAGTGGCATTACTAACCGTACTTATTCCGTGGTTTGACGCTCGGGTTCGTCGTGATGAATTAACTCTAGAAGAGCATTTTGGGGATGACTATCTAGACTATAAAAAGAAAGTAAAACGCTGGATCCCCCGCATTTATTGATAGGTTCTAACGACATGACTACTTTTAAAAAACTTACAATCTTCATATGGCTCTCACTTAGCCTTGGCTCTAGCTCTGTTTTTGCTCAAGGGAAAATGCCAGACCAGTATCGACAAATGGGAGGGATAGCTGCATTAGCGGAAAGTTGTTTTAACACGAAAAGATTAGAAACCACTTTATTCAAAACAGTCGGAAAAACTCTCTATAATAATCCAGCGATCGGGAGGACTTTGTATCAACTAATGGCATTTTATTTTGAAGGATATGCAATGGGTGCACAGAAAAGAGTCGTCTGGAATGGTTCCCTGCAAAAATACAATGAAAAAACCTTCAATTGTAGATCCCAGTCCGACGCATCAATCGTCCGAAAATTTGAAATCCAGATGCTGCAACAATTAGGCGCAAAAAAATAAGCGGCTAAAATCTATAAACTATTGAAAAATATTTTTACTCGCTATGTTGCTTCCCTCTGTCCCAGTCAGAGATAGCTCCTCTAGCCTAATACAGGATGATCTCTGCTGTAGTCAGGCGAAAAGCAAAGTAGTTATTGAGACCCCTGTCCAACTTTTAATTTAATGGGGACGAAGGCCATAGGAGCCACGAGCTAAAGTTGGATTTCGCCAGCATAGATCAGCGTATTCCAACGAGATATAACTACTAGTGTTATAAAAAATAACTTTGGAGAAAGCGGATGCGAACCTTAAAGGTTTTTGAAGATGCTAAAATTGTCTTGGTAGATCTGGAAGTCAATCTTGGGAAGGAAGTTCGCTCTTCTCCTGTTCTTTGCGTAAAATATAATGGAAAGATTATTCCCCTAAACACTCCCGATGGTCGACCAATACTAATGAATTTAGATAATGCCATAGACCAGTAAAATAGGTTTACATTGCTTGTTTTGTGTTTGTCCTGGACACGATCCCTTAAATCATTCTGTGTAAATAATTTAACTATTCGTTCCCGCTACTAACAGCAATAAAACTAATTACCCCCTGATATACTTCGTAATCTATTTTGTTGGGATTGCAGCATATAACGCAGTCATAAATTTCGGTGTTGCGACCGCTAAATGTTTCATGGCTTTCTAGGTCGACTTCAAATCGCTCAAAACAAAAGTGACACGTGATAGTTTGATAATCTTTTTCCACGTCAATACGAACTTTGGAAATTACTAGTCAATGCGAACGAGAACGCGTCCATCTAAAGCTGTGAAACCGATATACGTAAACTGAGTGCCCGTCTTTTCGGAATATTCTAACCATGCCTTATGCTCATGAAGTTTCCAACCTGGATAGTTAAAATACTCATCAAATAGAATAAACGTACCAGCCTGAAAACGTGAGCCGATATTATTTAGAATGGTTGCGGTCGAGCTATAAAGATCACAATCAATATGAACAAAGCTCACCGGCCCATCATTTTCGGTAACGAAAGAAGGCAGCGTTTCAACAAATAGTCCAGGAACTAAAGTGGCGTTGGATGGGATCTTTGGAAAGCGTTTTTGTTTAAATGCGCCGGCGGTTTCGACATGACCAGACCAGTCCCCAGGTAGTCCTTCAAAGCTATCGAAACCATAAACAATTTTTCCGGCAGGTGCTGAATTTGCTATCTCGCTTAGCGTATTACCGGTGGCGACACCGAATTCTAGATACAGCCCATCCTCTGCCGCATTTTCGACGGCAAAGCGTATGATATCGCGGTGTGTCACAAAAATCTGCGCGTTTGGCATCTCCGCCTGAACAAAGTCCGCAGCCTCTGAGCGGGCACGCATCTGCAGTTCATAAAGTACATTGCGGGCGAAGTATTTGTAAAAAAACCTATCTAGCAGGCGTTGCGCGGTATTTCTTTTGGCCTTCACGGCATCTTTTCCCGGAATAGGTTCTTTGAGTAACGGAATTTATAAAACCAACATAACCAACCTGATTCACTGACACTAGCCCCTTTGTCGATTGTGTGTCACATGAGCAGACTGATTCTGGCATGATGTTATGAATTATATTGTTTATTAGCTGAGGGAGTAGTGCGTGTCTGACGTAAGCCTGTCTTTATTAATTGTTGCTCAGAATGAGGAACAGCAAATTGCTGATTGTATTAAGAGCGGGGCTTTCGCCAATGAAACTGTTGT
Organism: uncultured Rhodospirillaceae bacterium; assembly: GCA_964477025.1. Classification (GTDB taxonomy): domain Bacteria; phylum Pseudomonadota; class Alphaproteobacteria; order MPNO01; family UBA2964; genus UBA2964. The sequence goes on from CAYZDH010000006.1 coordinate 24,216, forward strand.
GCTGCTTGATCGATCTAGTGATGAAACAGGCTCAATTGCTGAAGGACTGGGAGCTAAAATTGTAACAGGTGTGTGGCCTGACGAAGGAGAACGACGTACCGCTGGTATCGATGTGTGTTCCGGTGAATGGATCCTGGAACTTGATGGCGACGAGAGGGTTACCCCCGAGCTTGCGAACGAAATCATAGAAACCCTGCCTTTTACGTCAGCTGATTACTTCGTTATCCCTTTCCACAATTATGTTGGTGGTCGGTACGTCAGGTTTGGCTGGGGAGCTTATAACGGGGTTGGCGGCAAAGCCGCACTGTTCCGCCGAGGGAAAAAGAAATGGCATGGCGGCACTGTACATCCGAAAATTACGCTTGAGGGGCAACGGGAAGAGATGGCTTCCCATATCAATCATTATATCGATGATGATATGGCGGGTATGTTTGACCGTTTAAACAGATATAGCACTGCTGCTGCCATTGACGCTGTGGTGGCAGAATCGATTCCTAACAGGTTGACAACCTTCAGGCGTTTTTTTAGCCGTTTCATGAAATCTTATCTTAATAAAAGGGGTTTTCGTGAAGGTTGTACGGGCGTGGCGTTGGCGCTGTTTTCGGGTATGTATCCAGTCTTGATATATATTAAGGCGCAAGAAATTCTGCGGAATAATAGGGATAAAAATATTTAGGCGCTCCCCTGCGGTGGTCCGCCCATTACCTGATCTTCTTTGATTTCTGCCTCAATATCATCAAGAAGGTCACCTATTGCTTTTTCTATATCCCCGCGGTCGATGCCGTCCTCCAGCATGGCACCCAGTAAGCTCGCTGCTCCTTGGAGCGCCAAGGAAAAACGTGGCAATTCGTTTGCCATTTCCCATGCCGCGGTTGCAGGAATAAGGGCCATAGCGACAACATCCTGGGCGCGACAGACTGGGCAGTCATCACTCATATCATGCTGGATAAGTGTCTTTATTTGATCGTCCATTATTTCACCGATGACTTTGTTTATCTATAATCTATTAGAATTAACCACTCATAGAAATTTTCTTATCGCGACCCACTTTTTTTAAAAATGTTTTGAAATTTTTTAATCGGGTACCAATACACCCTCGAGTCTTTTTCGGATATTACCTGGTATTGGTGAGGCCTTTCGAGTTTCCATATTAAAAAATACAGCGACGGAGTTCTGCGTTGCTATTAATGTATTGGTTTCTGAGTTTGTCATACGTTGGCTGATTGTGAGACTCTTCCCCCCAAGCTTGGTGAAGGCACTTGTAATGGTTAGTAGCTCGCCGGCTACAGTCTCGTGCAAAAAATCGGTGTTAGTATTGGCTATCACTGTGACCACACCGCTCTTTTTTAGGGTCGCGTGACTAAGGCCAATAACTGACCAAAGATGAAATTCCGCATCGTCGAATAGATGGGCATACCAGCGAACATTCATATGCCCGAGTACATCACAATTCCATGGATGGACGACAGCTCGATGGGTTTCTTTCCAGTCAGACATCAAAATTTATCCCTTTCTGGATGTTTGGCCGCTTATTCATCATTTCTGCCCAGCGGGCTAAATTCGGTAAACCTTGTAGCGCCTCAGGCATTAATGCGGTGGTGCGGTGGTGAATGCCAAATAGAGCAAAATCACAAATCGTAATGTCCTCGCCCGCACAAAAGTCTTGATACGTAAGAAAATCATCCCACACTTTGTAGTTGTCCCGGAGCCTTGCCATAAAGGCGTTTCTAGTTGGATTATGCTGTTCTGGCATGCGCCTAATGAAGGAGATGGCGCCATAGGTTGGGCCGCCATCAGTGGTTGCATTCATCATAGGATTCCAAAATGCGGCACGTGCCGCTGGGTCCGTGGGAACAAACTTTCCGACTTTTTCTGCTAAATAAAACATAATGCCAATCGATTGAGGGATCGTAATTTTTTCGTCACCAGGTCCCTCTTCATCAATGATGACCGGGGTCATGCCCATAGGGTTCATGGCCAGGTACTCGGGCGTTTTATGCTCTCCCACTTTCATATCGACATTATGTAGCTTATAGCTCAATCCGCATTCCTCGAGAGGTACCTTGGCTCGAATTCCATTAGTTGTCGGCGCTGCATATAGATGGATCATATTTAATTTCCTGTTTCGAAAAGTTGAATGGCCGCAGTTAAATAGTCATCTGGTCGCTCTCGTGGTAGGTTGTGGCCGCAGTTTCCGAGTAGGTGAATGTCAGAGTCGGGAATTGACCTGGCCAGGACCATTGTTGTTTCAGAGGCTGGGCAGGGTTTGTCGTCACGGCCATGCAACATGACAACTTTAGCGGCGATGTTTTTGAGTTCGTTTAGATCTAGGACAGCCGCATCTATGTACTGTTGATGTGGTGGTGCAAACATTTGGCCAAAATAATCAGCATATCCATTTTTTTGCAGCATGTCCCATCTTTGATTGACCATTTCTGCCGTGAGCGCCTCCTGATTACTAACCATTTTGGTCATTGAAATTTCAAGTGTTTCCGGCGTTTCAGGTAATGTCCAAAATGAACTTAAGGCATCATTTATAGGGTAAGTGGTACCTATCGAACTCGAGGTTAGGACACATTTGACACGACTAGAACGGCTCGCAGTTTTGAGTGCTAGGGCGCCTCCCAGAGAATGTCCGGCTATGCCGCATGGGCCCGGAGGTAAAACTTCATCAATCATTCTTAGTGCCTGCTCCACCCATAGATCAATATCAAAAAAAGGTGGTTTGGTTTTCCGCCCCGAACCGCCAAATCCAATGAGGTCGGCTGCGAATATATGCGAATGCTTTGCTAATGAATCTAGAATTGGCCCAAAGTTGCCGATTATCGAGGTGCCTGGCCCGACACCATGCAGCATCAGAATCGGGAAGCCTTGCCCACCCTCCCAATAATGTACCTGATGATCTGCAATTTTGACTTTTTTGCTATTAAGCATAGGGCGGTCTCCGTAATTTGTTTTAATAAACTTGGCCTTGCTATTTATCTTTGGCAAGAGAACTTGGTGATCGACGATAATAAATAAACACTGGGGCGCTATACGTTGTTCGGCTGAACGGTAATAATGTATTAAATCGGTTCAGGAGAGCTTTATGGAATTTGGAGTTTTTGATCATCTTGATCATGGTAATATTCCGTTGGAGGCCTACTACGAATCTCTCCTGCGGATTATCGAAATGTATGATCGTGGTGGATTTTATGGTTATCACGTCGCGGAACACCATGCTACTCCTCTGGGTATGGCCCCATCACCGAGTGTATTTTTGGCAGCCGTTGCCCAGCGAACAGAAACGCTCCGTTTCGGCCCGATGGTCTACGCTCTGCCTCTTTATCATCCGCTGCGTTTGGCGGAAGAGATCTGTATGCTTTATCAAATGAGCGGGGGGCGGTTGGAACTTGGTTTTGGCCGAGGCGCATCTCCGCTTGAGATTGACATCTTCGGTCCCAACCCCAAGGACGCGCAAAATATTTACCAGGAGTCCCTCGAAATTATTTTGATGGCGCTCAAGGATCATCACGTTAACTACCAAGGTAAGTTTTATAGCTTGAATGATGTGCCGGTTGCCTTGACGCCTAAGCAGTTACCGCATCCGCCCATGTGGTATGGCATTCATGCGGTTGAAAGTGCCGCGCGCGCAGGAAAGGATGATCTGAACGTTATAAGTCTCGATACTGCTGTTGATACTGGTCCTATGGTCGCGGCTTACAAGGAAGCTCGTCGGGAGGCGGGCCATGAAGGAGGCTTTGAACCAAAAATCGGTATAGGTCGGTTTGTCGTGGTCGGTGAAACTGATGAGGAAGCCCTGGCTGTCGCCCGCCGCGCTTATAGGGTCTGGCATAAAAGTTTTAACTATCTTTTCAATCATAGGGGGGCTGCAGGCCCCAAACACCAGCGGCCATCAGAATTTGATGCGATGGCAGCATTGGGTCGAGCCGTCGCGGGCTCGCCGGAGACAGTTATCAACGTTTTACGCAAAGAGATGATGGTATCAGACGCAAATTATCTCGTTGGTCAGTTTGTTTTTGGCGACATGTCATCCTCGGAAGCCGAATCCTCGGTCGGGATGTTTATTGATAGTGTGTTGCCGGTTCTTGATGCCTGACTGTTCAATCGAACCTTTGAGCACCCTCCAAAGCGGAGACTCCAACCTTGGCGACTTCGAGATCTTGTTCACCGGTACCAGAGCCAACCCCGATGGCGCCCACTACCTCTCCATCAATTATTAGCGGCAATCCGCCGGGCAAATTGACGCGCTGCCCCTCAGTTACAAGGGCCAGCTTGATATCAATCCCTTCCGGAATATTGCCTGTAGGTATCCCATAGATGGCGGCAGTTTCGGCTTTGCGCCGTGAGGACGTGTTGGACATAACAAAGGCGCCATCCATGCGGCAGAAAGCCATTAGATGTCCGCCTGTATCGACTACCGAAATGCATTGAGGTACGCCCATCTCCTGCGCCTTGCCGATGGCAGCGTTCAGGACCTTCATTGCTCCGTCGCTAGTTAATTTGAGTGTTGAGGCGGTGTCTGGCATCTTTGTCTCCATAAGGGTTTTTTGCCAGCAATTACGCCAGCTAATATTGATTATAATTTACAGGAGCTTGGTAGAGAATGAAACTGCGACGCTTCGGCCGAACAGATCTACAGGTATCGGAACTCGCATTTGGTGGTGGTCGGTCCGGCGGGATCTTGATCAATGCTAATGAGAAGACCCGCCGCGCTGCTGTGCGCAGGGCGTTAGATCTTGGGGTTAACTGGTTCGATACTGCGCCGCAATACGGTGAGGGTAAATCCGAGGAAGCCCTTGGGCGGCTTCTCGGGGAGGTAACTGAAACACCGTTTGTTTCGACCAAGGTTCGGATTGATTTGATGAGCACCGAAACTCTAGTGAGCCAAGTCGAACGGAGCGTTGCCGAAAGTTTAAACCGTTTAAGGCTCGATCGGGTCGATTTGCTTCAAATTCATAGCTTGATTATGCCCGAGGCTTCTGGTCGCACAATCTCCTCTAATCACGTTTTGTGTGATGGTGGCGTGGCTGATGCGATGGCAAAAGTGCGGGATCAAGGAATGGCCCGATTTCTCGGGCTCACGGCACTTGGCAATAGTAGCGCTACGATAGAAGTGATCGAAAGCGGTCGCTTTGATGCGGCGCAGGTTTATTACAACTTAATCAATCCGTCCTCGGCATGGGCTAGGACAATTAGTGGCTGGTCTAGTTATAACGGAAAGGGGATTATGAAAGCCTGCGTCGAACAAGACATGGCGATAATGGCGATCAGGATTTTTGCCGCCAGCTATCTCGCAACTCCGATGCGTACTGGCCGTGAGAGTATACTCACCGAAAATACTACTGCGGATAAGGAGGCCGGGGCTGCTAAGGCTGTCTTCGGGGTATTAGGAGATGAATTTGGTACGTGGGCGCAAACGGCTGTGCGCTTTGCACTGAGTAATCAGATGGTTTCGACAGCAATTGTTGGCTTATCAGATCAAGCCCATCTCGATGAGGCGGCCGCGGGTGCTGAAAAGGGACCCTTAGGCAACGCCGCGATGAAAAAACTCGAAAAACTTTGGAGAGCGGGGTTTGCGTGACACGATGCCAGAATTAGATCTAACCAACCGTCACGTTTATAAGACGTGGACGCAGGATATGGTGCGTTATCGCGACCTTGATCCAAATGGTCACGTCAACAATGGGGCAATAAACCAGTATTTTGAGGATGGCCGTGTTTATCTGCGCGAGGAGCGAATGGCAGATCTTGGGGGCAATATTCTTAGGGGCTTTGCTATCAAAAAATTCACTGCTACTTATCACGAGGCACTGTCTTATCCAGCAACGATTGACGTTGGGAGTGTGGTTAGCCGGATTGGTAACTCTTCTTTTGTGCTCGGGCAGGGCGTTTTTGATAAAGACCGATGCGTTGCAACAGCAGAAGTTATTTCTGTATTTTTTGATCACAACACGGGCAACTCTAAACCACTACCTAGCGCAGTGAGGAAAGTTCTTGAATCTGCATCTGCTATCGAGGCGGGCTAAAGTGCGTTGCAGGGGCGTCGGAGAGTGCGCCACATATGAGATGACGAGGAATTGTCGTTTCCTAGCCCCTCCTTGGGCTGTTTGAAGTGGCGACCTATGACGTCTTCAAACTGTTCCAATTCTACGACGACATCCGGGTTAAAAGAATAGAGATCATTTACACAAATCATCCGAGCCGACATGTACCATTTATGCTTCCTAGCACGTTGATACTCGGCAGTAATATAAGGCTCTGGCTCGTAATCATCACCAAACATGCGCCGATAGTTTTCTGGATAGGCATAGCCCACTGATTCATCTGGGAAAAACCGTAAACACTGATGCATTTTGATTGCCCAGCTGACTTCCTCATCGACATAAGGTTCCAATAATTGTGCGCCCCAGTATCCATGGTCGGATCTAATAAACCCGGTGACAGCGATATCGTGGAGTAGACAGGCTAGAACCATTTTTTCCGGTAGCCCATTTTTTTGTGCTAAATTGGCGCTCTGAAGAAGGTGAGCCTGTGATGGTGAAAAACGTAGCCGAAAGAAATCAAGTAATGTTGGTGAGTCTGGCATTTTTGGCAGCCGTGGATCATCACCCATCAAGAGTTGTTTGCCTGAGCCAACAGCAAACCCGATGCCTAAAGACTGATCTCCATCAGCTAGATTGTAGAGCAGCGATTTTGTGACGATCCGATCGCCTAGCTCTTTTATTTGTTGTTCTTCCAGCGCATCTGCTTTTTCCGAGTATGTAAGGCCTGTCGCCATTAGATAAGTTTTCTCCTATGACCAATATAAAGACTCCCAATAACATTGGGGTTGTGTCGGCTATGCGTCAAGGGATGGATGCGTCTTGTGTTTTTGTTGCTTAGACTGAAATATAATTAAACTACGGAATTAATATGCAAGAAATTTCTCATACGTGTGGTTTTTCAGCGACGAACCCTGCTCTTTGGATTGATCATTTGGAGCCAGCGGAAGGCGCAATCAAACTGCCATTAGTTTTGGTGCATGGGGGTGGACACACTGGAACTTGTTATTTGCTTAAACCCGATGGTAGTCCCGGTTGGGCGCAGCATTTCGTTAAGCTTGGCTATCCAGTTTATGTATTAGATTGGCCAGGCATTGGGCGCAGTGGACATGTCGATTATTCTAAGTTGACGGGAGAATTTATCTGCAAAACTCTGGGAGAGTTCATAGAAACGCTTCGAGAGCCCTGCGCGTTATTGACACATTCCATGTCAGGGGCCTATGGGTGGCGCCTAGTGCAAAATTATGGTCGCCGAATTAAGGCTGTCGTCGGCGTAGCGCCAGCACCCCCGGGTAATATTCAAGATGAACCAAAAATCTTGGAGCAAGGAAAAGAATATATCGTTGTACAACGAGGCGACTTCAAGCGAAGGATTGATCTCTTTAAGCCAACACCATTTAGTGATGACCTTATTCTACAAAAGTTAATCGGGGATGGTGACAAGTTCCCTAGAGATTTTCTGAATTCATACGCTGCTGGTCTATCGGGAACACCGCCCAGGCTCGCTTATGAACGTGGTAATATTGCCGGCAGTCAGCTCAAGATTACGAACACGGGACCGTTTACAGATAAGCCAAATCTTGTCGTAACCGCTGATCACGACCGCGACCATACTGATACAATAGATGGTGCTATTGTTGATTGGTTTCAGGAGATAGGTGCAGCAGCTCAATTCTGTTATTTGCCGGATAGGAAAATTTCTGGGAATGGCCATATGATGATGCTGGAAAAAAATAGTAATGATATTGCTGTTGTAATCTCTAAATGGATTGATTCAAGGGTTTCTCATTAATGTATATAAGGCCTATTTGTAAGCTTCGTTTAGTGACATGTCGTAAACAAAATTTAGTAATGGAGAATAAATTGCCAACTGCTAATTATCCAAGCCTTAAGGGCCGCGTCGTTATAATAACTGGCGGTGGTCAAGCGCTGGGCCGAACTTATGCCCACGAATTTGCAGCGCAGGGTGCAATACCTGTAATTGCTGAGCTCAATGCGGAAAATGGTAATCGGGTGGTACAGGAGATCGAGCAAAAGGGTGGAAAGGCAATCTGTGTCCAAACAGATGTCTCTCAGGAAGCGGATGCCAATGCGATGGCGGAAGCCGCATTATCCGCTTTTGGCCGGATCGATTGCCTTATCAATAACGCGGCGGTGTTTTCGCAGATTACAATTGCACCGTTTTGGGAGTTGCCGGTTGAAGAGTGGCAATCAGCGATGCGGGTGAATATTGATGGAGCCTTTTTCTGCTCGAGGGCAGTGGTTCCGGTAATGCAGGAACGAAAATGGGGAAGAATTATTAATATCGCATCCACAACCGTACCAACGGGAAGAGCGAATTATCTCCATTACATTACGTCCAAATCAGCGATGATAGGTATGACCCGCTCAATGGCACGCGAGCTGGGAGAATGGAATATTACCGCGCACTTGTTTATGCCTGGAGCAGTAGAGACTGAGGTCGAGCGCCCATCGGTTTCAGGGGCTATGTTTGATAACTTGGCTAAACAACAGGCGATCCAGCGTCCGGCAACAATGGATGAATATGCCGGCTTTATGCTGTTTTTATGCTCTGATGATGCAGAATTCACCACTGGGCAGACTTTTGCAGCGAATGGTGGGATCGCCTTTTTATGATTTGAACTCTAAATAAAAAATTATCGTTCAAACTGCACTTGTTCCTGTAAGGTTTCAATTGTGATGTCAATTTGACCACGCAACTTGGTCAGCCAATCGATCACTTCGTTGAAGTCCTTTTCAGTATATTCCTCCTTAAAAACCTCATTTTCCATCATGAGCTTGGCGAGGATTTCTACGAATTTGAGTTGTTCGGGGTCAAGTGGTTGCAACGGAATTTCCTTTCTTTTGATTATTAGAAGGACGTAACCCAGCTTTACACGTGCTGCAACCATTCACTGTTGTTAGCGCAGCCGTGCACACCTATGGGCAGTGTGGTAAATAGAGAATTATCAATAGAGAGGTTGCATTGGAAAGTTTCACCGGGTTCCTGGTCGAAGGAACGAACCTTACCATCATAGGATTCTCGATTTTGTGCGGGGTTTCGTTTGTCGGTAGCCTTATAGCCGCCTCATTAGGGCTCGGTGGCGGTCTTCTAAATCTTGCGGCAATGACATTATTTTTGCCACCGACAGTTTTGATCCCCATTCACGCCGTTGTTCAGATTGGCTCAAATGGCTTTCGTGCGCTTCTTATGCGGCGGGATATTTTGTATTCGGTTATTCCAGCCTTTGCTATTGGCACGCTAGTTGGGTCCTTCATTGGCGGCAGGGCACTTTTCGCGATGGAAATCTGGGTTTTGCAGGCGATCCTTGGTTTATTCGTTTTGTATGCGACATGGGCTCCAAAATTTAAAAGTTCTAATCCAGGGCCATTAAAATTCTTTGGTTGTGGGGTTTTTGGTGGGTTTGCGACGATGTTTGTTGGTGGAACTGGTCCGCTCGTTGCGCCTGTTGTTAACGCAGCGTGTAAGGAACGGCAGGAGGTTGTTTCGACACATGCGGTGCTCATGACCTTTCAGCACTTTTTTAAGGTTGTCCTGTTTGGTGTTCTAGGATTTGCCTTTGGCCCTTATATCCCATTGTTGTTCGGTCTCATTATTTTTGGCCTATGCGGTACTCTTGTAGGCAAAAAGGTTCTGGATAAATTACCAGAAAAGGTTTTTCGAATTGGCCTGCAGACGATTTTGACACTATTAGCCGCGCGGTTATTATACGCCGCTTTAACGACCTATTTTGCTTAAGATGTCTTGGCGGAACGTCTGCCGTGCAACCACATGGCACCAATATAAATATATTGCGTCCCCATATTGACTATTATGATCCGGAATAGGTGAAATGCCATGATTGTGGGAATAGCCATCTGCAGCGCTTGAGCGACAATAGCCATCTCTGCCATACCGCCAGGTGCGGTAGCGATAATCATTGTGGCAAGTGGAAGATCAAAAGCCCAGCTCACGCTCAGGGCAACGGCGACCGAGGCAGAAATGATGAACACTGCATTGACTAATGCAAAGGGAATAAACAGCTTGTGTTTCGCAAAAAATGCCCGCTCGTAGCGTTCCCCTAAAATTAGGCCGAACATCAGCTGCGCAAAGTCAGTCAGCCAGCTTGGAATTTCCGACAGTGTAACTCCGTTGAGGGCTAAAATTGCACCTAGAAAAAGAGGCGTCAGCAAACACCCATTGTGAAACCGGAATCTCTCAGAAAGTTCTCCGAGGACAAATCCACCAGCCAACCATGGGATCAGGATAGAGTAGTTCAAGGTAAATTCAGGGCGGAAGGTGGAGGGCTCGATATGGATACCTCCATAAGTTAATCCAAACGGTATAACAATTACGAGAATGGAGACCCGAAGGCTGTGGGCGACTGCAACGGGCGGCATGGTGGCGCCATATTTTTCCGCTAAATTTGCCATCGCCATCGACCCGCCGGGAATTGACGAAAAGAAAGCTGATTTACCATCAACTCCAGAGACTTTTGACATAACCAGAGCACCGACGCCGCCGATCGCAAAGGCCGAAAGAGTGGTAATTAGGATTGGAAATGCATTAGCCCCTAGAGCGATTAAAACCGGGGGCGTAAAATAAACTCCTATTGCAGAGCCCAGGATAACTTGTCCCATTTGCCGTCCATAGGGTAGAGCAAAAGCTCTAATACCCAACAGGTTAACGGCTGCGACAGCGACCATCGGGCCAATCATCCATGGGATTGGTGTTTCAAGCCACGCAAGTAATGCCCCGGCGGGGATACTGATAGCAAGCGCAAGGGCCATTCGAGGTAGGCGTACTCGGAAGTTTGTAAAAATACTCATAAAGGAGATAACTCAAGCGTTCATAAAGGCGGGTGCGCTATTATAAACTTTAAGTCTTGTTATGGCGAGCCATGCTCTGCGGCAATTGTTTCCGCGGCGATGAGCCCAATGCAAAATGATTTTATTAATCCACCGACATAACTGGCATTCGGCCCGCCCTCCAAACCCCCAACTGTTGAACCCGCTGCATAAAGGCCTGCTATCGAACAGTCGTTCGTGTCCATCACTTGGCCCTTGCCATTAACCGACAGGCCGCCTGAGGTCACAGTAATACCGGCACATAACGGGATTGCATAAAACGGTGGGTCCAAAATTGGTTGCGCGATATGGGTGGTTTTGGTCCGAATTGGGCCAAGCGAAGGTATTGAACCGAATTCGACGTATTGATTATATGAGGTGATAGTTGCCGATAACCCTGTCTTATTGATATTTGCTGCATCCGCCAATTCGTCCATTGTTTCTGCCTCAATGACTGTCCCTCCTGCATGCGGAAGTGATGGGTTGGGTGGTACATTGTCGGTGGTTCTTGCGTCTTCCCAGACCCGGGAGTCGAATATTGCTACAGCCGATAAAGGATTGTCCATCTTGGCAATTGCAT
>CAYZDH010000007.1:0-34846 GCA_964477025.1 uncultured Rhodospirillaceae bacterium
TGGTAAGCGAGCGGGTGCTACGGTGGCTCAAATAACCTCTCAGGTTAAATAATAAAATCTGGAAATTGAACTAGGATATAGATGCCATACCTCGTTTTAGGAATATCGGTTGTTATTGGAATTGTCCTTATCGTCCGTGGGTTGATTGGGCTCAATCGTGCGCGGGCGATTAAAATCCTAATTGGTGTATTTTTCTTGGCAGCAATCGGTGTCACTATATATCTAATGGCGTCACGCGGTTTGGGCATTGTAACCTTTGCACTGGCCTTTCTTCTTCCGATGTTACTTCGTTGGCGTGCAGCTAAGATGTTTTTTAGGAATCTTGGTGGCCCGAGTCGTGGCCAAGAAACCGGCGTTAATACCCGATTTTTGCGGATGTCGTTGGACCATGATAGTGGCATTCTTGATGGCACAGTGCTTGAGGGCAATTTTAAGGGAAAACGTCTTAGTGAACTAACTCAGTTGCAATTATTGGAATTATTACATGAATGCCGGGTGACAGACGAAGAGTCTGCCCGAGTTATTGAGGCCTACCTGGATCGTGTCCATGGCGCGGCCTGGCGCAAAGGGGAGAACGGAAGTTCTGATTTTGCAGGATCGGAAGGGTCTAGGGGTGGAACCCCTTGGGGTAACACGATGACCCGTGAAGAGGCATGTGAAGTTCTTAATATTCCCCTAAGTGCATCGCCTGAGGAGATCAAGGCCGCGCATCATGCATTGATGAAAAAGATTCACCCTGACCAAGGCGGATCAAATTATCTCGCCAGTAAAATTAATCAGGCTAAAGCACTTTTATTGGGTGAATAAGGTTAATTCGCAAATTTATCACTCTTCTTGCAATTGGGTATGGGCATGTGGCACAAAAACGCGCTTAATTTCAGAGGTGTGGCTGAATCGTTTTAAAGTGGCTGAATCGTTTTAAAAGGGAGTTTGATGGCGCAGCGCGTTCGTAAGGCAGTTTTTCCGGTTGGGGGGTTGGGCACTAGATTTTTGCCGGCAACAAAAGCAATGCCCAAAGAAATGTTGCCTATCGTTGACAAGCCGTTAATCCAATACGCGGTCGAAGAGGCGCAAGCTGCCGGTATTGAAGAGTTTATTTTTGTTACAAGACCAGGGAAGACTCCGATAAAGGACTATTTTGATCGCAGTAATGAACTTGAGAATTTTCTTAAAGAACGTGGCAAGGCAGAGCAAGCTCGTTTAGTTAACTGGCTTACGTTGCCGTCGGAAAAAGTATCTTACACTTTACAACAAGAGCCGCTTGGTCTGGGCCACGCTGTTTGGTGTGCCCGAGAACTAATAGGTGATGAGCCTTTTGCCGTGCTGCTAGCCGATGACCTTGTGATGGCTAAGACACCTTGCTTGAAACAAATTATCCATTCTTTTGAGAAGACTCGGGGTAATGTAGTGGCAGTAGTAGATGTACCTCGTATGCACACAAATCGTTATGGGATTGTTGATATTGGCGCCGAAGATGGACCGCTTTTGGAGGTTAGTGGGTTAGTTGAAAAACCTGCTCCGGAGGACGCGCCATCTACTCTATCTATCATTGGCCGCTATGTGTTGCTACCTGAGGTGTTTGAACATTTAGCACAAAAGGAAAAAGGTTCTGGTGACGAAATTCAGTTAACAGATTCTCTAGCTAAAATGATTGGGGGCTCCCCGTTCCATGGTTTAAGGTTTGAAGGAACTCGATTTGACTGCGGTGATAAAATTGGTTTCTTTGACGCTAATTTAGCATTTGCAATGTCTCGCGATGATCTTCGAGAGGAGGTTTCGGCCCTTATAAAAAAATATGTGTAGAATGACAGAGATTATAAGGCTCGTGTGCGGTTACATTAAGGATAAGAAATAATGAAAATTGCGATGATCGGCACAGGATATGTCGGGCTCGTCTCTGGTGCGTGTTTTTCAGAGTTTGGTGTCGAGGTTGTATGTGTTGATAAAGATAAGAAGAAAATCGAGCAGTTGAAATGCAGTATTTGCCCGATTTACGAACCAGGGTTAGAAAATCTTGTCGCTAGTAATGTTGCTGCGGGCCGTCTTTCTTTCACTACTGACCTCGTTTCGGCGGTAAAGGGAGCCGATGCGATTTTTATTGCAGTTGGAACGCCGAGTCGCCGGGGGGATGGCCATGCAGACCTTTCCTATGTCTATGGAGCTGCTAGAGAAGTGGCCGAGGTGATGGATGGCTATACCGTCATTGTCACTAAATCAACCGTTCCTGTTGGGACGGGGCGGGAGGTCAAACGTATTGTATCCGAAACCCGGCCAGATGCTGATTTTGATATTGCATCTAACCCGGAGTTCCTGAGGGAAGGTGCCGCTATTAGCGACTTTATGAGACCTGATCGAGTAGTTATCGGGATCGAGTCGAAACGCGCGGCGGACGCCTTGAGCGAGCTCTATCGGCCATTATATCTTCTTGAAACGCCCATTGTTTTAACCACGCTTGAAACGGCTGAACTCATCAAATATGCGGCAAATACTTTCTTGGCAACTAAAGTAACTTTTATTAATGAGATTGCTGACCTCTGCGAAAAGGTTGGTGCAAATGTTCAGGATATCGCCCGAGGTATTGGCCTAGATGGACGCATTGGAAATAAGTTTTTGCATGCCGGTCCGGGCTACGGAGGTTCTTGTTTTCCAAAAGATACCTTAGCACTTGTTCAAACCGCTAAAGATGCTGGCTCACCAATCCGTATTGTAGAGACTGTTGTCGATATAAATAAAGAACGTAAAACAAAAATGGTAGAAAAAATTATAGCTGCTTGCGATGGGTCTGTTGGAGACAAAAGAATCGCAGTGCTCGGCCTCACATTTAAACCAGATACTGATGATATGCGAGATAGCCCGAGCCTTGTGATTATTCCTGAGCTTCAAAAGGCAGGAGCGACTATTCGGGCCTTTGATCCTAAAGGAATGAAAGAAGCAACTCGCCTATTTGAGAAGGTTTCGTTTTTCGAAGGACCTTATGAAACGATGCAGGGAGCCGACGCTCTGGTAATTGTCACTGAATGGAATATTTTTCGAGCGCTTGATTTGGAGCGCGTCAAAGGACTTTTGAAAACGCCAACGCTGGTTGATCTTCGGAATATATACAATCTCGATGAGATGAAGCGTGCCGGTTTCAACTATTTCAGCGTGGGGCGTGAAAGTTTTTTAGCGGAATAACAAGTATGGGCGGCTATAAACTAGATCCGACTATTTTGCGCGAATATGACATTCGCGGTGTTATTGATAAAACACTAACCGTTGAGGGCGCTCGAGTGATTGGACGAGCGTTTGGTACGATGGTTGTTGAAAGGGGTGGCCGCACTGTTTGTGTGGGGTATGACGGACGTGTGAGTTCTCCATCTTTAGAACGTGCTGTTGTAGAAGGCCTTCTGGCGTGTGGACTTTCAGTAATCTGTTTAGGGCTAGGGCCAACACCGATGCTCTATTTTGGTGTCAAAACGATTCCGGCAGATGCGGGTATTATGATTTCTGGTTCCCATAACCCACCAGAATATAACGGTTTTAAAATGACACTTAACGTGATGCCATTTTACGGTGAAGACATTATTCGTTTAGGTCAAATTGCCGCGAAGGGTGTATTCGCAGACGGGGTAGGAAAGGAGACAAACAATTTTTTGCATTCTAAATACGTCGCCCGAATCGCGGCAGACTATAGCGGAGGGAGGCCGCTGAGAGTGGCCTGGGATGCTGGAAACGGTTCTGCTGGCGATGCAATGAAGGATCTCTGCGCTCTATTGCCGGGTGAACATATTCTTATTAACGAACAAATAGATGGGACATTTCCCTCACACCACCCTGACCCTACTGTACCTGAGTATCTTAAGCAGTTGCAGAAGGTTGTAACATCAAAGAAATGCGACTTCGGTATGGCTTTTGATGGTGACGGAGATCGCGTTGGTGTCGTTGATGGAAAAGGTCGAATTATTTGGGGCGACCAGCTATTGATCTTATTAGCATCAGATGTTCTAAAGGAAAAACCAGGCTCAACAATTATCGCTGACGTCAAAGCTAGTCAGGCATTATTCGATCAAGTCAGTCAAATGGGTGGTAATCCATTGATGTGGCGCACTGGGCATTCACTAATAAAGGCAAAGATGGTCGAAACAGGAGCCGCGCTAGCTGGAGAAATGAGTGGGCATATATTTTTTGCAGATCAGTATTTTGGATACGATGACGCGCTTTATGCAGCGGTTAGATTAATAAACTACGTTTCATGTCAGCCCCAATCACTCATTGAAATTCTAGACAGTTTGCCCCAACCCCAAAATACACCAGAACTCCGGTTTCCTTGCAGCGAAACCCGAAAGTTTGAAGTCGTTGAGGAAGTTTTAGAACGAATGCGGGCAAGGGGGTCTGATCTGGTCGATATCGATGGTATTCGTGTAAAAACCAAAGATGGCTGGTGGTTGTTGCGTGCCTCTAATACGGAAGACGCACTCGTTGCTCGTTGCGAAGGAAAAGATAAAGAAGGTTTATTCCGGTTGCGCGAGGGACTAGCTGCTGAGCTTTCTACAAGCGGTATCGAAATGCCCAAATTTTAGGAATTTATTGATCTCCTTCGGCTGTCGTTTTTTCTTCACGAACTAGCAAACAAGCAAATTTACGCTGTTTAAGAAATCGACAAGCCTTTTTTGCTTTCAACTTTGGCAGCCCAACCAGTCTAGCGCGGTAGATTCGTTTGCCACGGCTAGTGCTTGATTTGACAGCTATACGGATATGTTTAAGGCCAGGCAATATTTTTGATGCTTTAGAGGCCTCTAAATGTGCAGTTGAAAATTTATCAAATGCCCCAACCTGTAGGCTCCATGATGAATGGGCTTCCTCTTTTTCAACACTTCGGACTAAACGTTTTGTTTTTCCTGCGCCGCGTGACAAACCGGGAGACAAAATTAATCGGGGGATATTTTCTCTAACTGCAATCCTATTACGCCGTTTCGTTTTATCCATTTCATCCAACATCAGGAATACCCGCTTAAAAATTTTAATCGCATGACGGTCACGTCGACTCCCCGTTCTTCCCCCGAAAAAGGTCCCTACAAGTCGCCTATTTTTATATTTTACGGAGACAGCAATATTGAAACCTGAAGCCCGAATATAGCCCGTCTTAATCCCGTCGGTGCCCGGTAATCGCCGCAGGAGTTTATTATGGTTCCCGTGAGCTCGGCCACGGTAATAAAATTTCTTCGTTCTGAAATATTTGAAATATTTAGGAAAGTCTCGACGCAAGGCAATCGATAGTATTGCCATGTCCCTTGCTGTACTAATTTGTGACCTATTCGGAAGACCTGATGCGTTTTTAAAAATTGAACGCGACATGCCTAAATGATACGCGCGTTTCGTCATCAGTCGCGCGAAATTTTCCTCTGTGCCACCTAAAGATTCGGCGATTACCGTTGCTACATCGTTAGCGGATTTTGTAACCAAAGCTTTAATACTCTGTTTTACGGTAATTGTACTCCCACGCTTTACGCCTACTTTGGACTTGGGACGTCGAGCTGCACGTCTGGATACTTTTAGTCGTGTTCCAAGTTGAATTTTTTCAAGCTTAAGATTCTCAAAAACTAAATACAATGTCATCATTTTTGCAAGAGAAGCTGGATAAATCTTCCTGTCGGGATTAACCGCATGGAGTACTGTGCCGCTTTTTTCATCAACGATGATTGATGCATAACGCGCAGCATATACAGGGGAAACATGCACAAGAATTGAGCAGAGAAGGCTTATTATGAGCCTTAGATACACATGGCCCCCCATATTCGATGGTTTTTAAGACCCGCCATGTCGCAACTAATTTGCCTGTCAACTAAGAAGCTATTGAAATTAAACAGATTCTAGTCCAACGAGGCCAAAAAGTCTATTTTCGTCTTAAAAGTTATAAATTTTAAACAACCACAGTTAACTGATTGTAATTTAGTTCTGTTTAATAAATTCACAGGAATATTTTTAAATGAAAGCGAATCAAACCTCATAAACTACCATGATTCGTGAATGCAGGGCTTGTTTGATTTTTCAAGATAGGTACCCTATCTAATAATATGTGACTAGCAGTGTTACTTTAGCGTTTGATCGCGAACTAAAAGAATTGTCGAATTAAAATGAGCGACAAAGAAACAAACCGGCCGCCTGGTGGAGACAACGATACTAATATTGGAGTCGTTGAACGAACTAAGCCCAAAACCCGCAAACCCTCGATGTATAAAGTCATTATGCTAAATGACGACTACACACCCATGGAGTTTGTAATTTTGGTCCTGGAACGCTTTTTCAGTAAAAGTCATGAAGAGGCAACAAATATAATGCTGCATGTGCATCAGAAGGGGGTCGGGATTTGTGGTGTTTTTACCTACGAGGTCGCAGAAACTAAAGTAACCCAGGTGATGGACCTGGCTCAACAGCAAGAGCACCCTTTGCAGTGCACCTTTGAGAAGGAATAATTTATGTTATCGCGTAATCTCGAACGTAGTCTTCACCAAGCGCTGTCAAGCGCTCGCGAACGGCAGCATGAATTTGCAACACTTGAGCATCTATTATTTGCACTGATCGAAGATCAAGACGCGGTAGCTGTCCTGAGGGCTTGCGGTGTTGACGTTGCGAAACTCAAAGAAGACCTAGTTGATTATTTGGATAATGAGCTTGGTAACCTTGTGGTAAACCGTGATGAAGAGCCGAAGCCTACGGCGAGCTTCCAGCGTGTTATTCAGCGTGCTGCTATCCATGTACAAACGGCGGGTCGCAAAGAAGTCACCGGTGCTAACATCTTGATAGCAATGTTCTCTGAGCGGGAATCACATGCAGTTTTTTATCTTCAGGAACAGGAAATGTCTCGCTTTGATGCGGTTAACTATATTTCCCACGGAATTGCTAAGGTCCCTGGCCGGTCGGAACCAAGGTCGGTTGAGGGTACTCAGAGCAATGATGACGAAGATAGCGCCGGGAAAGGAGGACATGAAGCACTTGATGCCTATTGCGTTGATCTTAATCAAAAGGCAAGAGACGGGAAAGTCGACCCTCTAATTGGGCGTTCTTCGGAAATAGAAAGAACAATTCAGGTTCTATGCCGGCGTACTAAAAATAATCCGCTTTATGTTGGCGATGCTGGCGTTGGCAAAACAGCGCTTGCAGAAGGGTTAGCGCGCCGCATTGTTGGGGGCGAGGTTCCGGAAGTTTTGACGGATTCAACCATTTATTCACTCGATATGGGGGCTTTGTTGGCCGGTACACGCTATCGTGGGGATTTTGAGGAACGTCTAAAAAAAGTGGTCACGGAATTGGATGAATGTGAAGGTGCTATTCTATTTATAGATGAAATTCATACAGTGATTGGGGCTGGTGCAACTAGCGGTGGGTCGATGGATGCATCTAACTTGTTAAAGCCTGCTTTGCAGAGTGGCACATTGCGCTGTATTGGCTCTACTACCTATAAGGAATATCGGTCATATTTTGAAAAGGACCGGGCTCTGGTTCGCCGCTTTCAAAAAATTGATGTCATCGAGCCTTCAATTGAAGACGCTGTAAAAATATTGCGTGGCCTTAAACCCTATTATGAAAAACATCATCGGGTTAGATATACAGCAGAAGCAATTAGAACGGCGGTTGAACTTGCTGCGCGCTATATCAATGACCGCAAATTGCCTGACAAAGCTGTCGATGTTATTGACGAGGTCGGTGCCGCCCAGATGCTGCTTCCGGAAGGGAAGCGGCGCAAGATGATCACGGTAAAAGACGTAGAAGACGTAGTTGCAAAGATTGCCCGTATCCCGCCAAAAAGTGTTTCGCGAGACGATCAAAAAACACTTAAAACCCTGGAGAAGGATCTTCAGAGAGTCGTATTTGGCCAGGACGATGCAATCAAGGCTTTATCGGCCGCTATCAAATTGTCGCGAGCGGGTTTGCGGGAGCCTGAAAAGCCGATTGGATCTTATCTATTCTCGGGACCAACTGGTGTCGGGAAAACGGAGGTCGCGAGGCAACTCGCGCTGACGATGGGGATAGAGCTAATCCGGTTCGATATGTCGGAATATATGGAACGTCATACTGTATCTCGTCTGATTGGCGCCCCGCCAGGCTATGTCGGTTTTGATCAGGGCGGATTACTTACGGATGCAATCGACCAGCACCCGCATGCGGTTCTACTGCTAGATGAAATTGAGAAAGCTCACCCTGACCTGTTTAACATTCTGCTGCAGGTCATGGATCATGGCCGACTTACAGATCACAATGGCAAAAGCGTTGATTTTAGAAACGTCATTTTCATCATGACAACCAATGCTGGCGCTGCCGATATGGCTAAGGAGGCTATTGGTATAGGACGTGTCAAACGTGAAGGGGATGACCAGGAAGCCATAAAACGTATGTTTACGCCAGAGTTCCGCAACCGTCTGGATGCGACGATTTCATTTGCCGGTCTCTCACCCGAGATTATTACTCGGGTTGTAGATAAATTTGTTATGCAGCTTGAGGTTCAGTTAGAGGATAGAAATGTCACTATTGACCTTGATAGTGCGTCCCGACAATGGCTTGTTGAGCATGGTTATGATGAAAATTTTGGTGCTCGCCCACTTGCTCGTGTTATTCAGGACTATATTAAAAAGCCGCTTGCAGATGAACTACTATTCGGGAAGTTGATGAAGGGCGGGGTCGTCCATGTCTCTTTGAAAGATAGTGACCTTACATTTGATATCCGTCCTGAAGATCCTAAGAAGAAACAAACAAAAACTAAAAGAAAAAGATCTAGCAAAGATGAAGGTGATAATAAAAAGAATCGGGAACTTGTCGATTAGTCTTTTTTTTGGGGAGGCTAGATAGCAACCTCTTTGCGGTATGGTGAACGCTCTTTTTCTAGCATACCCATTTCCCACTCGGTTTCTTTTTCTTCGCCTGTTAAAAACTTGGCGATAGCCTGACGGAAGGCCGGGTCACATATCCAGTGGGCGCTATATGTTTCCGAAGGCAAATAACCACGGCTTATCTTGTGAGGCCCTTGGGCTCCAGCTTCTACCTTGCTGATCCCATTCTCAATTGCGAACTCAATTGCACGGTAAAAGCAAGCTTCAAAATAAAGCATGGGGTAGCCTTTCGAGCTGCCCCAATTTCGGCCAAATAGCGTATTCGAGCCCTTAAGGTTAAGCGCAGCACCAACATATTCGCCGCCATCGTCAGCCATAACCATGACGATTTTATTTGAAAGTCGCTCCTGCAAAAGCATAAAAAACTCTTGATTGAGGTAAGCGTGAGCCCATTTTTTTTCTACGGTGGTGAGATAAAACTGATAGAAGGCTTCCATATGTTCCCGTTTAAGATCGTCGCCAGTTAGAACTTTTATTTCTGCAGCGCGATTAGCTATCTGACGTTCTTTTCGGATACTTTTACGCTTGCGGGAGTTCAATGCCCCGAGAAAATCATCAAATGTAGTATAACCACGATTATGCCAGTGGAATTGTTGGCCTAATCTCTTCAGAAAATTCTGGTCTTCGAGTTGGTCACGTTCCTCTTTCTCACAAAAAGTAATATGAAGTGAAGATACCTCGTGTTGGTTCGCTAGCGCGCGCAATGCATTAATCAAAAGATCACGAATTTCCTTATCGTTTGCACCTGGCCTGACTAATAGACGGGGGCCAGTGACGGGAGAAAATGGCACGGAAACTTGGAGTTTTGGATAATATTTCCCCCCGGCTCTCTGAAATGCATCTGCCCACCCCCAATCGAATACATATTCGCCATAGGAGTGGTTCTTTAGATAACAAGGAACCGCCCCTATTAACTGGCCAGATTCATTCTCTAACAATAAATGCTGTGGCAGCCATCCAGATTCGATACTAGCCGCTTCGCTCTGCTCCAGAATGTCAAGAAAGGCATGACTGACAAAAGGGTTATCCGACCCAGCGCAGACATCCCACTGCTCTGAGTCAACTTCTGAGATACGGCTAGTTACTCTTACTGATTTAACGTCCCCTTCTGCCATGTTGTTAGATTAAGGGAGTCCGCATCAGCGGGCAAGGGAAGGAGAAATCTATTTATTAAATTACTTAAATTTTTCATTAGCACTAGAGAGCAGTATAAACTCTTTTGTTACTCAACCTCAAAAATTCCATCAACTTCTACGGCGGCCCCTTGAGGTAGTGAGGCCGTAGCAACAGCAAAACGTGCGTGCCTTCCAGCATCTCCAAAGATTTCTACCATTAAATCTGAGGCACCGTTCATAATGGTTGGGGGGTGGATAAAGTCCGGTGTTGCATTAACAAAACCACCAAGTTTTACAACACGTTTGACTTTATCAAGTTCACCGTCACAAGCGATTTTAAGTTGCCCTAGCAAGTTTAACCCGCAGACCCTAGCTCCTTTTTGACCAGTAACAATATCTACATTTTCACCAAGTTTGCCAGCGATTAGTCCATCTTCGGCCATAGATACCTGTCCGGATACAAAAATCAAATTCCCGGTTCGTACAAAAGGGATATAGTTAGCGGATGGAGACCGGGGTTCTGGAATTTTTATACCGAGCTCTGCGAGTCGTTGATCAATTTTACCTGTCATATTTGACCTTTTAACAAAGAACTGATGCCTATCAAGATACTTTTATTTATTGCATATAACCAGTGTGAAAAAATGCGGGGGGTGAAGATCACCCCCCGCAGTTCAGGGAGACGCAACGTCAAATATGCCGTTGCTCGACAACAACATCCGGTGAGGAAAAACCAGATGTTGGACCTCGTACCGTATCCGATGCAGAACGGCGCGAAGTTTGTGAACCACTCAATTTGATTGCTTTCGACTGAGTGATTGCTGTTCGGGTTTTGCTGTACGATCTTCCTAAGGCCCTAGGATTTGCTCGAAAAAAAAGGACGGCACAAACACGTACATCGCTCCTGTAGAGCGCGTCGTAGCGTTGTCCATTGAGTTGGGCAATTCTCAAAGCTGCCCCTCCCGACCTCTATTTAGATTCCAAATCTAGTAGGTATAGTTAAGTTATCCTCTAAATATAGAAAAAGCAACAATATTTTGTGATTTAACTTTTATAGACCACAATATCAAGCATGGCGGTCAATAAAATAGATAAAACCAAATAAGTGTTTGGGGAATCAGGATTTGATGATTAATAATGCGTTAGATTAAGTAGTAAATAATAGCAATCGTACAAAACAAAAATGGTAATAGCCTAAATGACAGTTGGAACACGCCTTTACACCTTTTTTAAAGGACAACAGGTTGGAATTGATTCGTTAGGGAATAGATATTTTGTCGAGCGCAATCCGGACGAAAGGCGACGCTTAAAACGCTGGGTTATATATGGGAATAATATTGATGGTTCAGAAGTGCCTGCAGCTTGGCATGGATGGTTACATGGTAGAACCGATCAAATACCCAATATAAAATCTGAAAAGATCTATGAATGGCAAATTGATCACCAAGCAAACCAGACAGGGTCAAAAAATGCTTATCGTCCTCCCGGCCATGTTTTGAACGGTGGAAAACGCAAAAAGGCGACCGGGGATTATAAGGCCTGGCGGCCTTCATAAACGTCTAGGGTGTGGAGTAATTAAAAGATGGGTAAAAATCTCGCTGAGACCCTGATCGGCATCTTTGTTCTGGCTGGAGCCGTAGTTTTTCTTGCATTCGCGTATTCAAAGGGTGGCTTGAAAACCATAGATGGCTATGAGGTTATTGGTAAGTTCGACCGAGTCGATGGTTTGGCTGAGGGTAGTGACGTTCGAATGAGCGGTATCAAAATAGGAACGGTCATTTCTCAAAAGTTGGATACAAAAACCTATCTCGCAGTCCTGACAATGAATGTAGAAAACGACGTTAAGCTGCCGCGCGATAGCTCGATTAAAATTATTTCTAATGGTCTATTGGGTGACAAATATTTGTCAATTACCCCTGGAGCTGAGGAAGAATTGATTAGTCCAGGTGGGGAGTTGTTTCATACACAGGGTTCTGTAGATTTCTTGTCATTAGTAGGACGAATGATATTTAGTCAGACTGGTGCCAAAGAAATGCCAACCCAAAAGAATAATGAACGAAAGTGATAGATCTCTGCATCCGCGACAACGTTGGTTCGCTCATCGCTATTCTGCGAATGCCCGATTTGTAGCTGACCTTGCCGAACCGTTATTAAAAATCCTCTTGCCTGTCAAAGGTGAATTAATTCTCGACCTTGGTTGTGGGGACGGTGCCCTGACAAAAAAGATCTGCAATTCAGGCGCATTTGTAATTGGGGCCGATGCTAGCTTTGATCAGGTTGCAGCAGCGCGAAGCCTTGGAGTTTCATCAGTAGTGATGGATGGTCATTATTTAGCCTTTAATAATATTTTCGACGCCATTTTTACTAACGCATCGTTGCATTGGATGACATCGCCTGACGACGTAATAGAAGGTATGTGGAATTCACTTAAACCCGGCGGGCGACTCGTTGGTGAAATGGGGGGGGCAGGGAATATAGCAAGTATCGTCTGTGCCCTCAAGGAAGCGGTATCGCGACGAGGGCTCGGGCATAAGATTTGTTTTCCTTGGTATTTTCCTGAAAGCTTTGAATATCAGTCGAGACTAGAGGCGGGGGGATTTCAAGTAGACTATTTGGAGATTATCCCGCGGCCTACACCCTTGCCTGGTGACCTTTCAGATTGGATAGATACCTTCTGTGAGCATTTTTTATTTATTGTTCCTGAGTGTGACCATTCTGAGTTCAAGGAAGAGGTCGTAGAATCTTTGCGAGCCGAGCTCTATGAACCAAACGGCAAGTGGGTGGCTGACTACGTCCGGCTAAGGTTTTCGGCAAAGAAACCATTGAAGACCTTATGACGCTAAAATTTAATTTCAAATATTATTCGGTTTTGGCTTTGTTTATCCTCTTATACTTTCAAAGTAGTGGAGTTCTGGCTTCTGTTGGTGCCGTATTACAGGGCCTTGATAAGGTAACTGCCCGTATAGAAAGAATAGATGCCTTAACTGATAAGCCTATAAAGTTCGGTAGTTTAAGTATTCTTGTTCGTACCTGCGTTAAAAAACCACCAGAAGAGTTGCCTGAAAGTGCAGCATTTTTGGAAATCAAAGATGCACGTGCAGGTGAAAAAGGAATGCGCGTATTCTCTGGCTGGATGTTTGCATCCAGCCCCTCGCTCTCTGCTATGGAGCATGCGGTTTACGATGTTTGGGTTGTTGATTGTATAAATGAATTAAGTGATAGTTCATCAAGTTCGCGCTGAAAAGCGGCACTTTTTTCGACAGCTGCTGACAAAAGATGTTGGTATCCGCTACGATGAATTTCAACGGCACCAAACTGGTTTAGATGATTAGTAACAAATTGCGTGTCTAATAATGTAAAACCGCTGATTTTTAAGCGGGCGACTAGATGAACAAGGGCTACTTTGCTAGCATCAGTGACACGGCTAAACATACTTTCGCCGAAAAAGGCGCTACCAAGAGTGACACCGTATAACCCGCCAACAAGTTTTTCATCCATCCAGGCTTCGATACTATGAGCCTTACCAATATCAAACAAATCGACGTAAAGTTTTATAATTTCTTCATTAATCCAGGTCTCTTGGCGATCTTTAGTGGGCTCCGCACACAGTCGGATAACTTGTTCAAAATTGGTATCACATTTAACGTCAAAGAAATTTTTTCTCAGTGTCCTCCTCAATCGGCGGGGAATTCGAAAACGGTCGAGCGGAATAATTCCGCGCTTTTCAGGGTCTATCCAGTAGAGGTCTGAATCGTCATGGCGTTCTGCCATTGGGAACAATCCGACACCGTATGCGCGTAGGAGTATGTCGGGGTTTAGTCCAACCATTACTTAGATGTTTCCACGGGCCTCAACAAACTTTTCAAGCCAGTGAATATTATATTCTCCATTAATGAAATCAGGATCTTTTATAATTGCTTGATGCAATGGTATCGAGGTCTCAATACCGGTAATTACATATTCTTCAAGAGCTCGGTGAAGTCGCATCAGGCATTCATTTCTGGAAGAACCGTATACTATTAGCTTTGAAATTAAGCTATCGTAATGTGGGGGAACAGAATAACCCGCATAGAGTGCGGAATCGACACGAATGCCTGGCCCGCCGGGTGTATGGTAGGTATGAACCTTCCCTGGTGACGGAGTGAAATTATCCGGTGATTCAGCGTTGACCCGACATTCAATAGCATGGCCAGTGAATATAATGTCGTCTTGTGAAAAAGAGAGTGGTGCACCGCTTGCCAGACGTATTTGTTCTCGTACGATATCTATACCGGTAACCATTTCTGTTACAGGGTGCTCAACCTGCAACCGAGTATTCATCTCGATGAAGTAAAATTCACTATCTTCGTATAGAAACTCAATTGTACCGGCGTTGCGGTAGTTCAGAGATGAGAGAGCACGACATGCGACCTCTCCAATGGAGTCTCGTCCATTGGCATTGAGGGCTGGGGAGCCGGCCTCTTCTAGGATTTTTTGATGCCGGCGTTGCAGTGAACAATCACGCTCCCCAAGATGAACAACCTGACCATTGCCATCCCCGATAACCTGTATCTCAATGTGGCGCGGCCTTTCCAAAAATTTTTCCATGTAGACAGCATCATCACCGAAAGCGGTAAGCGCTTCGGTGCCAGCTTGCCGAATTGCGATTTCTAATTCAGAGGCCTCGTGAACAATCTTCATACCACGGCCTCCTCCTCCGGCTGACGCCTTGATCAACACTGGGTAGCCGATTTCCGATGCCATAGATTTGGCGTCCTCGATATCTTTTACGGCCCCTTTAGAACCTGGAACGACAGGGATACCCAGCTCCTTCACCTTGGCCTTGGACGCTATTTTGTCTCCCATCAATGCTATGTGATCAGCGGTTGGGCCGATAAAACAGAATCCATGTTCCTCCACAATTGATGCAAAGTTTGCGTTCTCTGACAAAAATCCATAGCCAGGATGGATCGCGTCTGCATTTGTAATCGTTGCCGCCGTTATAATTGCGGGGATATTTAGATAAGAATCGGTCGCTGGGGCGGGGCCGATACAGACGCTCTCATCTGCCAGGCGGACATGCATTGCATCAGCATCAACTACGGAGTGGACGGCAACTGTTTTGATACCCATTTCACGGCATGCCCGTTGGATACGCAATGCTATTTCACCACGGTTAGCAATGAGAATTTTGTCGAACATAAGGTTACCTTACTCGATAACTACGAGTTCCTCGCCAAATTCCACAGGATGTTTATCTGGAATGCAAACTTCTAAGACTAGTCCCGCTTTTGGCGCTCGGACTGGGTTAAAGGTTTTCATAGCTTCAATCAGCATCAATGTTTGTCCTTCGGTTACCATGTCACCCTTTTTAATAAAGGCTGGTGTGCCTGGTTCTGGCGATAGATACACAACCCCAACCATCGGCGCAGTGACTGATCCTGCGCGTATTTCACTATTAATTTGAGGAACGTCTTCAGTTTGTATATTTGTTGTTGGGGCGGCAGTTACCAATTGTCCGGTAGAATTTCGCGAAACTCTTACAGCGTGCTCACCGACTTTGTACTCGATTTCGGTCAAGCCGGTTTCATCAAGAAGCTCTGCAAGTTTGCGCACCATGTCTTCATTAACATCAAACTTAGCCATCAATTTTCCTCTTTATTTGAAACTAGTTGAGAAATTGCATCCAACGCAATGGAATAACCGTGTGCCCCAAATCCGCAGATAATCCCGTTCGCCACCGGCGATATATAGGAATGGTGCCGGAACGGCTCCCGACTGAAAATATTGGAAATATGTATTTCCACAATCGGTTTTTTGAACTGCTTTAATGCATCCATAATAGCAACAGATGTGTGCGTATAAGCTGCGGGGTTTATAATAATTCCATCAGATTCTTGCTGAGCAAGTTGAATCCAGTCAACTATTTCGCCCTCGCTATTACTTTGCTGAAACTCAATTTCACACCCAATAGCTTGACCATGTAACCTGCATTTTTGTTCGATATCTGATAGAGTGTCGCGCCCGTAAATCTCCGGTTCGCGAGTTCCAAGAAGGTTTAAATTTGGTCCATTTAGAATTAGGATTTTCGGCATGTTAGCTGACGGAATTAAGCTCTTTTAATTAATATAAGTATCTACGGTTATCTTACGAATGCGGTGCTTGCAACGCCTGTATTTATTCAAAGAGCACTTTATACAAAAAACCGAACGAATCTATTTTATGTTTTCAACTAGACTGGTTATGAAACTAGATCGCCGGGTATACCAAACTTTAATGTCTTTTCTAAATTTAATACTGTTTTGCTAATTTGATAACTACAATTGAATTGTTGTCTAAATTCCTATTTGTTTTACAAAATAAAGAAAAATGCAAAAAACGTATAATTCCAGAAATAATTCAGAAGTTTTTACTTCCTCGGCATTGGTTCAGTTTTTAAAAGTGGGATCAGGCCGCGAATTTAAAACACTGCCTTTGGCCTAGGAAGTTGTATCGATGACAAAAAAAATTCAACGTTTTTTTGAGAATGAAAGGCCCCCTTCTCCGTGTCTAGTCGTCGACCTCGATGTCGTCAAAAAAAATTATTTGACCCTCCAAAATCAATTGCCAGGGTTGGAAATTTTTTATGCTGTGAAAGCGAACCCCGCTAAACCTATTTTAGAAGTATTGCGCGATCTCGGTAGCAATTTTGATGCCGCTAGTATTTATGAAATTGGTCAATGTTTGGCGCTAGGTATTTCGCCTGAGCGTCTTTCGTTTGGGCATACTGTTAAAAAAGAAAGCCACGTTCATGAGGCTTTTGTTTCTGGGGTTCGTCACTTCGCATTTGATAGTTTGCAAGAGTTAGAGAAACTTGCCCGTGCCGCACCAAAGTCGTCTGTATTTTGCCGTTTTCTTACACCTAACGACGGCGCCGACTGGCCGCTTTCTGATAAATTTGGCTGTATGCCTAATATGGTAGTGGAACTCCTTTGTCATGCTGCTGATCTAGGCCTTAACCCAATCGGGGTATCCTTTCACGTTGGATCACAGCAAAGGAAAATCAGCAGCTGGGAGAAAGCTCTAGAAAAAGCTAGTAAGATTTTTGATGAAGCTGCTAGCCACGGTATAGGTCTCTCTTTTCTTAATCTTGGCGGCGGTTTTCCATCCCAGTATAGAACCCCAGCCTGTGACTTGGAGGATTATACTAGGATAATTAAGTCTAGTCTAAAAAGGGACTTTAGCAGTGATGTTCCCCGCACAATCGTTGAACCAGGACGATACATTTCTGGAAACGCTGGGGTAATTCAAAGTGAGGTTGTTTTGATTTCCAAAAAATCTCCAGAAGCACAAAAACGCTGGGTTTATTTAGATATCGGAAAATTTGGTGGTCTACCAGAAGTCCTCGATGAGTCTATACAATACCAGATTAGAACCCCGAGGGATGGAGGAGATACCGGTCCGGTAGTCATTGCTGGCCCGACATGCGATGAAGTCGACGTGATATATGACTCTGCGGATTATGAGCTGCCAATAGACTTAGAGATCGGTGACCGAGTTGAAATTTTGAGCACCGGGGCATATACCGCAAGCTACTGTTCTGTGGGCTTCAATGGTTTTCCTGTTTTGAAAGAATATTATATTTGAACAAACACGGAAAAAGCAGCCTGCTAAACCCCTTTAAACAATAAATCTAGGATGAATGATGATACTTTATGGCTATTTTCGATCTTCCGCAGCCTTCAGGATACGTATTGCTCTAAATCTAAAAGGGCTCGAATTTGATACAGTGCTTGTAAACCTTTCGGAGGGCGAACATCTTTCTGATGAATATCGTCGGGTAAATCCGCAGGGACGGGTTCCGGCGCTAGTCGATGATGGGGTGACCCTTTTGCAGTCACCTGCAATTATGGAATATCTTGAGGAAAGTTATCCCGACCCGGCTCTTTTGCCGGATGGCGCAAAACCCCGGGCACGTGTGAGATCGATCGCTAATATTATCTCATGTGATATTCATCCTCTAAATAATCTTGCTGTCCTGAACTATTTAGCGGGCGCTCTTAATGCTAACGAAAAGCAAAAATCGGCTTGGTATCAACATTGGGTCGCTGAAGGATTTAACGCTGTTGAGAAATTGCTATCTGATAGTTCCAATACCGGTGATTTTTGCGATGGGGATAGACCGGGGCTTGCGGATATCTGTTTGGTACCTCAGGTGTTTAATGCCCAACGTTTCGACTGTGATCTTTCACTCTTTCCGACCATTGAACGAATTTTTAACACATGTATGGAGCTCGAGGCCTTCGACGCAGCTCAACCCTCTAAACAACCAGAAGCAGTAAATATTTCCTAATACCAGTTAAGTTAGTACTCGTATCTATTTGGTCAGATCAATTTCGTTCTTAATATCTGTTGCCCGGAGCCATGCTGGTGATCCGGCTTTTAAGAGTTTTAGTGCACGCATGGCGTGCGTGCGAGCCAGGCGCTTGCGGTTGATAAGAATATTATATTCCGCAAGTGCCCATGCTGACCGACCAAACTGTTTTTTGCGTCCATAAACGGTCCCAGCTAGGTACCAAGCTTTAGGCATAAATCTATCTGATCGTAGCGCAGATTCCACGTGTTTTAACGCTACGTCGTCAAGTCCAGCACGATTCATTTCTAAGATGACATGGGCAAGGTTTGTTCTGATCAATGGCGCGTCCGGTAATAAAACTACAGCCCGCTGATAGGTTTTCATTGCATCTGGCAAACGTCCATTTTCAAATAACATTTTTGCTTTGAGCTCAATGAAGTAAGGGTCTCTCGGAAAGTCTGAAATTAGTAATTCTATATCAGATAATGCTTCAGATAGGTTTCCTTTTCGGTAGAGTGCTATAGTCCGTGCGTAGCGT
Organism: uncultured Rhodospirillaceae bacterium; assembly: GCA_964477025.1. Taxonomy (GTDB): domain Bacteria; phylum Pseudomonadota; class Alphaproteobacteria; order MPNO01; family UBA2964; genus UBA2964. The sequence goes on from CAYZDH010000007.1 coordinate 18,832, forward strand.
GCTGGGACAGAGCCATCGTTCTTTTTATATTTCCTAAGGGTATTTTTAGGTGGGTCTATAAACGCATCAAGCTTAGCAACCATGCGCAAGTGTCTTGAAACAAAGATTGGTGGCAGTTTGTTTTGCGTTACGGGCGAATTTTTAACATGGTTTTCCATAAAATTGATACGGTTTCGTGTTAGTGGGTGTGTTCTTACATAGGGGTCTTGATTAGATGTTAGGAGAAATTCCTGGAGTGACAAAACCCTTAGAAATTCGAGCAAACCTTTTCCAGAAATACCGACCTTATCGAGATAATTTGCTGCCGCCTGATCAGCCGATTGCTCCTGACCTCGGCTAAATTTTAAAAAAGACCGCTTGGCGACATGCTGACCACCAGACGCTATCGCCACGCCAACAGCAGGATTTTGACTTGCAGCTCCCAGTGTTAGTCCTAGAATTTGAGTGATTATAGCAGTTTTACCAGCCTTCCTTAGGGCGCTATGTAGACGGGTCAGATGTCCGCCTGCTATATGGCCAATTTCATGGGCTATTACACCGAGAACCTCTTCCGCATTCTTGCTTCGTTTAAGCAAACCTGTTGTTAAAAATATTTTTTGTCCCCGAGCAACAAAAGCATTCAGAGCGCTGTCTTTCACAATCTTGGCTTCAAAGGCATTGTCATCAATCCCTGCAGCACCCAGAAATGGCTCTGCATAGATACGGATAGTAGTTTCGATTTCGGTGTCCCGGATTAAAGGGATTGCCTCAGCCCTTGAAAAACAGGAGACAGTGAGGCACACAATACCTATGGGTAGAATACCGAAAATTGAAAGAACTAATCTAGTGTCCAACAAGGTTAGATGCCTCATATTGAGAGAGAAAATTAGGTCCGGTATGCCGTTGCGTCAATGTATCGCAAGCTTAATTACTGTAATAATGGTTGGATGCGCTGGCGGTAGCACCCCTAAGTGGAAGGGGACCGAAAAAATTCCGCAAGTATTCCTTGGTGGTGTTGCTGCCGATGAGGCGCGAGCTGCATTAGTAGGAAAAGACATTTTGTCTGCCGGAGGTTCCTCAGCAGATGCCGCCGTTGCGATGGCATTTGCTTTGATGGTAAGTCGACCTGATGCAGCCGGGCCGGGTGGCGGCGGTATATGTATACACTATGATAAAACTAGAAACAAAGCGGAGACATTAGTCTTTCTTCCAAAGACATCAGAAAACAATCCGCCAAAAGGACGTTGGTCCGCTCCAGTTCCTGGAAGTTTTAGGGGGTTATTCTCTCTTCACGCTCGTTATGGGAAACTTCGATGGGAGCAGATGGTACAGCCTGCTGAACGCGCGGCAAGATTTGGGTGGCCTATTTCAAAAGGACTTTTCTCTGCCTTAAGAAACGGCGGGACGAGAGGGATTAAGGATGAGCGCACGCGAAACATATTTAGTGCTTCCAGGGATCGCTTTTTGTCTTTTGGAGAAACAGTTAAACAGTTCTCACTGGCGGGAACACTCGGTGCTGTCCGTCGATTAGGGCCCGGTGACTTTTATTCGGGAAAACTTGCTCGTATGTTTGTCGATGGTGTTCTGGAGGCGGGTGGGTGGATTGCAATTAAAGATTTACGATCCTATCGACCAGTTTGGAAAAAGACCGTTCAGGCAAGATCAGGGTACCATACTCTTCATTTCCCTTTTTCTAATAAATTAGGAGTCAGGATAGCACATGGCATCTGGACGCAACTTGGAAATAAACCGGTCTTTTCATCTTCATCGGAAACCCAAAAGGCCGCTTTGTTAGCAGCTGCAACTCGGAATGTAAGTAAGCTTAAAGACTATAAATTCGCTAAAATTGGTGGTTCGGTAGGGCTGTTTTCCATGGATGTTTCCGGAAATGCCACTTCATGTACATTGACTATGAACCGATCCTTTGGTTCAGGCGTTATGGCTGGTGAAACTGGTATAATTTTGGCAGCTCCGCCGGAAGTGGAGAGTAGCCTTAGTATTGCCCCGGTAATTATGGCTAACCATAATATTGCACGGGCCTTGCTTGCGGCAACTGCAGCGGGAGATCAATATGCTGGTATTGTCCTTGCATCAACTTTGATGAGGGTTCTGGACGGGAAGGTTCCCGTAGAAGAAGCGCTTGCAAAACCAAGATATGCCCCGGGTTTGAACCCCACAAAAATTATTGTGGAGAAGTCACTCGGCAGAGGTGAAAAGGAGGCTATGATTAAAAAAGGATTAGAGCTAAATACCCGATATAGTATTGGTCAGGTGAACTTAATTTTTTGTAATCTAAATTTTGAAGATCGAGTAAAAAATTGTGTGCTCCGGACAGATCCCAGGACGGCTGCCTATGGCGTTAATTCGGAGTTCTAATTAATGACAATCAAAGTTTCGCGGCGCGGAAAAATCCCCCCTTTTATTGTAATGGATGTGTTGCGAGCCGCAAATCAGCGGCAAGCAGAGGGCAAGGATGTATTGCATTTGGAACTAGGTCAACCTGCTACGAGCGCCCCGGCGCGTGTCATTGAAGCCGCTCACGAAATGCTCGACAAGGATCTGCTTGGTTACACGGAGGCATTTGGCATGATGTCTGTCCGCAAGCGAATATCCGAATATTATAACAAATTAAATGATATAAGTATTGATCCGGATCGCATAATTATAACAACCGGGTCTTCTGGTGGCTTTGTGCTTGCCTTTATGGCAGCATTTGATGTTGGGGATAGGGTTGCGATTTCAGACCCAGGCTATCCGGGTTGCCGAAATATTTTGCTCGGCTTGGGAATAGAACCTGTTTTAGTTCAAACCAGTGCAGAGACTAAATTCCAGCCAACGCCAGAATTACTTGACCAGATCGATGGAAAAATTGACGGCCTAATTGTTGCGAGCCCATCTAACCCTACCGGGACTATGCTGGACGAGACAGAGTTAAGGGCATTATCTGATTATTGTTGTGAGAGAAAAGTGCGCTTAATTTCTGATGAAATTTACCACGGGATTACCTTTGGAAAACCAGGCGTTTCCGCTTTGCGATTTGATGAAAATTCAATAGTAATCAATAGCTTTTCTAAATATTTTTCTATGACCGGGTGGAGGGTTGGCTGGATGGTTATTCCATCAGATCTGCATAGGAGTGTTGAATGTTTAGCCCAAAACTTTTTCATTTCGGCGCCGACATTATCTCAGTTCGGGGCCGGCGCGGCATTTGATTGCATTGAAGAGTTGGATAATAATGTCGCTCGGTACGCAGCAAATCGTAAAATATTGCTAAAGGAATTACCAAAAGCAGGTTTTAACCAACTAGCGCCTGTCGATGGTGCATTTTACGTCTATGCAGATGTCTCTAGTTTTACTAATGATAGCGAAAACTTTTGTAGGCGAATGCTGGAAGACACCGGTGTCGCCACGACACCTGGCACTGATTTTGATGAGGCGCGCGGAAATGCTTTCATCCGTTTTTCCTTTTCAGGGCCAACGGAGTATGTATCAGAAGCGGCCGACAGAATAAAAAGTTGGGTGGCGAGAGCGAGCAACGAAGAACCTACTGTGTAATTTTCTGCCACCATCCACGTTTAGGTTTTGCTTCAGAACTACCTTCAGTTTCTGATGTTGTGCCCGAAGGAGTATTTCCAGTTTTCTTTAAGGGCGCCTTTTCTGTTGTATTTCTAGCATCAGCTGATTGTTTATCTTTATCAGATACTAATGTCCCTTTTTGGGAAGAAGTTGATGAAGATTTTTGATCCTTATCGCTTGTACCACTCTCAGTTCCTAAGCCGTCGCCATCATGCCTTTGCTCGTTTGGTTCGTTATCTTTTGCAGCTGTAGAATTGGGTCCTCCGTTATTCCGGCGGCGACCACCTCGTCGGCCCCTTCTTCGCCGACGCGGAGTGCGGTCTCCTGTTGGCTTTTCTTCAGAATCTGGAACTTTTTCTGTCTTAGCAATTTTACTCTCTTCGGTCTCTTGTTCGACATCTGATTTTTTATCATCGTTTTTCTTAGCTACTGGGCTTTTGCGCCGCCTTCGTGGACGCCTACTTTTTGTAGCTTCTTTCCCTGTGTCATCTTTACTCGAGGCAGCAGAGTCATTTGATGAATCGATTATAATAGCGTCGCGAGCCAGATCTTCAGTTTCTGGTGCCGTTGAACGACCCTGTACCCGTTCTAGCCGCATATCGGGTGAGATCAATTTATCATCGCCAAAGACATGAACGCGAAAATTATAGCGTATCTCAATTTGAGTTAATGATTCCCGTTTTTGATTGAGAATGTATAGAGCGATAGGGGTCGGCACCGTTACGGCGACTTCTTTGCTGCGGCTACGAATACCTTCCTCTTCGACAGAACGCAGTACATGTATAGCCGTCGATTCAGTGGACCGTACATAGCCAGTTCCGGTGCAATGGATGCAAGTTTCGGTGCTATTCTCAACAATACTTGGGCGCATACGTTGGCGTGATAATTCGAACAAACCAAAAATACTGATGCGCCCTAACTGAATGCGGGCACGGTCGGTTTTTACTGATTCCTTGAGGCGCCGTTCAACTGCCCTTTGGTTTCGAGATACCTCCATATCAATAAAATCAATAACTATAAGCCCGGAAAGGTCTCGGAGGCGAAGCTGTCTCGCTACTTCACTGGCAGCTTCTAGATTTGTTTTGAATGCGGTTTCCTCTATATTTCGTTCGCGGGTTGAACGTCCGGAATTTACATCGATGGCAACCAATGCTTCGGTTGGATTGATTACAATATAGCCGCCAGATTTCAGTTGAACATCGGGGCTATGCATGGACTCAAGCTGAGTCTCGACCTGGTAACGATGGTAAAGTGGTATCACCTCATCACGATAGGGTTGAACGCGCTTGGCATGGCTCGGCATCATCATCCGCATAAGTTTTTTTGCAGCGGTATAGGCGTCATTGCCTTCTACGAGGATTTCTTCGATTTCCCGATTATAAAGATCGCGGATTGCTCGTTTGATTAAGTCACCTTCTTCGTAAACGAGGGCAGGCGCGGCTGACTGCAATGTGAGCTCTCTGACATTTTCCCAGAGCCGCGTTAAATAATCAAAATCCCGTTTAATTTCTGATTTATTTCTTTCCATCCCAGCGGTGCGCATAATGACGCCCATCCCTTCTAGGACATTTAGATTTTTTAGAAGATCGCGCAGCCGCCGTCGGTCTGCCGCGCTAGTAATTTTTCGAGAGACACCCCCACCGTTACGAGAGGTGTTCGGCATAAGAACACAATATCGTCCGGCAAGGGATAGATACGTTGTTAGGGCTGCCCCTTTATTGCCACGTTCCTCTTTGACGACCTGTATTAGTAGAATTTGACGTCGTTTAATTACCTCTTGAATTTTGTATCTGCGCATTGGGTTTTCGCGGCGTTCCGATTTCCTAATATTGTCGCTACCTTTTTCAGCTTGGTTCTCTTCCTCCTTTGCTATCTCCAACGTATTAATTTCGTTTTCATCCGCGGAATCGCCTTTGTCGCTAGGTGTTTGATTATCCTCCTCTACTTTATCTTCTTCGTTTCCATTAAGTCCTACGTCCTGTTCAAGGCTATCAGCTTCTTTAGACGAGATTTTCTCGGCAGGCTCTTCTCCGGTCCGATCACTAATTTGATCAGAAAAGGTTCCCTCCTTAGCTATGCTATGTTGGTCGTTTTGAATACCACCCGCGTCACCTTTATCTTCGGTAGTTTCCTCAACGTCATCGTCGATTTCGTCGATATGCGCCTGCGCCGCAGACGCATTGGCTTCAAACTGGGCTACATCCCGTTTTAATGCTTCTCGATCCTCAACCGGAATTTGATAATAATCTGGATGAATTTCATTAAAGGCAAGAAACCCGTGTCGGTTGCCTCCATAATCAACAAAGGCCGCCTGCAATGACGGTTCAACTCGTGTTACCTTTGCAAGATAAATATTACCTTTCAGTTGGGTTTTGGTCGACGTCTCTACATCATATTCTTCTAGGCGATTGCCACTGGTGATGACCACCCGAATTTCCTCCGGATGGGTACCGTCAATTAACATTCTTTTTGTCATTAAGACTGTTTCTCCACGGTCGACACTACAAGCCCGTGCGAACAACGGGCGGTATCTGACCGCTGTTATTCAAAGCCGGCGGCGCCTGCGTCAACCCAACGAAAATTTGGAAAGGTGTTGTTATAACCTTTTCCAAGGGGGACGCTCTCGTGCGGCCGCTTCTAGCTCCAAGTTTCTCCAAAAACCGCGAAATCAAAGCGCAATCACACGGGTCGTAACGGCTTTATGCTGTCTCGCCCGATTGTCGCGCTCCCAATCCAAACAGATTACTGTTGGTCGGTTGCTCACGGCTGTTCGCAACCCCCCTAGGATACGCGTGCACTAAGAATTCCACAATCAGTATATTAATGGAACAAGGTTTGAAAATTAGGTTTTGATTTTGTGTCAATTATCCCATTGTAAAGGCATTGATATTTAGCTCCATTAACCCTATATCTGGCAATGATATGGCAATGAGCCACAATATATTCCGTTTTCTCAGTATTGTTACGTTTTGCGTTGGAGTTATATTATTAAGCGGGGTTGTGCCGAATAACGCCGCAGCTATTCCCATCGTTGAATCTGTACGAATTGGTGATTATGAAAAAAAGACCCGTTTTGTAATCGATTTAAATAAGCCGGTAAACTTTAACGTATATTCCCTTAAAAACCCCGATCGATTGGTTATTGAGCTTCCGAAAGTTATTTGGCGAATTAAAGAAAAATTCAGGGGAGAGGGTAGGCGAATTGCCGGTTATCGATTTGGTTTATTTCGTCCTGGTCAGTCTCGAATTGTCATTGATTTGAAATCTCCTATGAAGGTAACCAAATTCTTTAGATTGTCACCGCAGGGAGGGCGAGGTTATCGGGTCATCATTGATATCGTCGAGCTATCAAACAAGAAAATTTTAAAGTCCCTAAAAAAACGCCGAGTAAAACAAGAAATAGCAGGGCAACGGGGTTTGGCGTTACCGCAACCGCCGTTGCCCCCGAAAAAAAAGCCTAAGTATAAGAAGTTTTTTAAGCGTGTTATTGCTTTAGACCCTGGCCACGGAGGGATAGATCCCGGTGCACGGGGAACAAGAGGAACGCTTGAAAAAATGGTTGTTTTGAAACTCGCGAAAGAGCTCAAACGTCAGTTATTGCTCACCGGAAAGTATCGCGTTGTGATGACAAGGTCACGGGATGTCTTCGTTCGCCTGCGAGAGAGAATAGCTATTGCCCGTCGTGCTGGGGCCCATTTGTTCGTTTCTTTGCACGCAGACTCGATTGCGAACAGGCACCTGAGAGGTGGTTCGGTTTATACGCTCTCTGAACAGGCTTCGGATAAAGAAGCAGAGGCATTAGCGCGCAGAGAGAACAAGTCTGATATAATCGCGGGAGTAGATTTGAACGTACAAAGTCAAACGGTCGCTAAAATTCTTATCGATTTGCGACAACGGCTAACAAAGAATAATTCTGTTGTGTTTGCTAAATTACTAGCCGAACAACTGAGTAAAAAGACCCTTATGTTGCGTCGCAAGCACCGTTTTGCTGGATTTGCGGTCCTAAAAGCCCCCGCGATCCCATCAGTTCTGATTGAGATGGGATACCTTTCCAACCTTAAAGACGAAAAACTAATTCGTCGCACTAGCCATCGACGTCAAATTGCAAATGCAGTAGTTATCGCTATTGGTCGATATTTTTCTCGTCAGCAATCTTTAAAATAGTCATAAAATCGCCAAAATATTTTATTACGCTAAAGTTTCAGATCCCTACATCTGTAGGCTATAGAGTTGAATAATGAAAAAGCTTTTAAATATTCTTATGGCTGTAAGTGCAGTTACTTTGCTTTTAGGTATCATAGGCGCGATTGGAGTTGTCGGGGTTTTCTGGCACTTTGGACGAGGGCTACCCGACTACAAACAACTGGTTGGATACGAACCACCAACGGTAACTCGTATTCATGCTGGTGACGGCAGCCTTTTAGCTGAGTTTGCACGGGAAAAAAGAGTCTTTGTTCCAATCGGTAATATTCCAAAAAAGGTTATAAAAGCATTTTTGTCTGCGGAGGATAAAACGTTTTATGAGCACTACGGCGTAGACTTTATTGGTATCGCTAGAGCAGTTCTCACCAATCTAAGTCGAATAGGTAGTGATCAGCGTCTCGTCGGCGCCTCGACGATAACGCAACAGGTGGCAAAAAACTTCTTTCTAACTAATGAGGTTTCAATTGATCGTAAGGTAAAAGAGGCAATCTTAGCATTTCGAATTGAAAGATCCTTGTCGAAAGACCGAATTTTAGAACTCTATCTAAATGAAATTTATCTCGGGCTTGGGTCCTATGGCGTTGCAGCTGCGGCTTTAAACTATTTTGATCGATCACTTGATAAGCTTACTTTGTCAGAAATTGCCTATATTGCAGGTCTGCCCAAGGCTCCTAATAATTATCATCCTACTAAAAAGTCCAAAGCGGCGAATAATAGGCGTAATTATGTCATCTCAAGGATGGTGAAGGACGGACACATCTCTTTAGAATCTGGGTTAGCAGCAAAAACATCACCTCTTATCATCCGAAAGCGGGGAATGGCTGCTATTTCGAAGGCCGACTATTTCGTTGAAGAGGTACGACGCGAACTAACAGAAAGGTATGGTACTGATGAGCTTTATGGAGGCGGGCTTTCTGTCCGTACAACGCTAGACCCGCATCTGCAGAGCCTAGCAGAGGAAGTGCTCCGTAAGGGTCTTATTGCTTATGATCGACGTCACGGTTGGCGTGGTCCCTTGGCGCGTCTTGATAAAGTAAATGGTTGGCGCCGCGCTATGGCGATGGTTCCTATGCCAAAGGGGATATCTGATGCTCGTTTAGGATGGAAAAAGGCGCTCGTTTTTTCAGTCACTAAGGCTAAAGCTCACATTCGATTTCCAGATGGCAAAAGCGGATATATTCCGCTGGAAGAGCTTAGCTGGGCAAGGACTTGGTTGAAAGATCAAAAGCTTGGGCCAAGAATTAATAGACCTGAACAAGTTTTGAAGTTTTTGGATGTTATTTTAGTAGAAAAATTAAAATTAAACGATAAAGGGAACACCACGCTGGAGGATGCCTTTGGATTGCGACAGGTCCCAGAAATTGAGGGCGCTATAGCAGCTGTCGACCCGCATACCGGCCGAATTTTAGCCATGAGTGGTGGCTTCGCTTATGGCCGCAGCGAGTACAACCGAGCGACCCAAGCTAAAAGACAGCCTGGCTCTGCGTTTAAACCGTTTGTCTATTTAGCTGCCATGGAGCACGGCTATACACCTTCAAGTCTTGTGTTAGATGCGCCATTTGTCATGGATCAAGGCCCAGGGGTAGGTTTTTGGAAACCGGCGAACTATACCAAAAAATTCTACGGTCCTAGCCCGTTGCGGTTGGGGGTCGAAAAGTCGCGAAATTTGATGACAGTCCGGTTAGCGCAGGTTTTAGGTATAGAAAAAATTGCAGATTACGCGCGTAGGTTTGGTATTTCTTCTGGTATGTCACAGATGTTATCGATGTCCCTGGGAGCAATGGAGACCACTTTGTTGGATTTGACAACGGCATATGGAATGCTAGTTAACGGTGGTAAAAAAATTATACCAACGCTAATTGACCGGGTCCAAGACCGTCATGGAAAAACCGTGTTCCAGCATGAAACTCGTTTATGTAACTCATGCAGTAATGTGAGCTGGGAACGACAACCAGTGCCAGTCATACCAGACAATCGAATTTCTTTAGCTGACCCTAGAAGCGCCTACCAGATCGTTTCAATGCTTGAGGGTGTTGTGCAACGGGGGACGGGCAAACGCATAACGGCGGTTGGTAAACCTTTGGGCGGTAAAACTGGTACGACTAATAAGAGCCTTGATACTTGGTTTGTTGGGTTTTCCCCTGACCTTGCTGTTGGGATATTTTCTGGCTTTGATCGGCCTAGGACATTGGGAAAACGGGAGACCGGTGCGTCTATTGCCGTTCCTATCTTTCGAGATTTTATGTCTTTAGCGTTGAAGGGTAAACTACCCATCCCGTTCCGGGTGCCTGCCGGTATTCGTCTGGTTCGAGTAAATGCGGCAACTGGCAAACTCGCGCAGCCGGGTGATAGAAACGTTATTCTTGAGTCATTTAAAGCTGGTACTGAACCAAAATCTATACGGGAAAAAGTTGTTTTCCCAACCCAAAATATGCCTAAAGCACCTGCCAACCCCGCTCCGCCGCTTAACGCAGTTAAAGGGGTGTATTAGCGTGCGTTACAATAATTTATAAGTTAGCTAAAATTCCATGATATTTAGGGCGATAACATTATGCGTGCTGAAACCCAAACCTTAATTGATGAAATCCAGCGGTCGCTTGTCCTGCTAAGGAGGCATCTTTGACTGGGATAACGCCCTAAGACGTCTAGATGAGTTAAATGCTATTGCTGAGGATCCTAACCTTTGGTCAGACCAGTCCAAAGCACAAGGGATAATGCGAGAACGCATAAAACTAGAACAATCCATTGAAGAAGTAAGGGCAATTGAGCAGGAACTCGAGGATAATATTACCCTCATCGAACTTGGTGAAACAGAAGACGATGAAGGTACTTTAAATGAAGCTGATGCAATGTTGGAACTATTACGTGCCCGTAGCGCTAAACGCGAGTTGGAGACGCTCTTGTCAGGTGAGGCAGATAGTAATGATTGCTTTTTAGAGGTTCACGCTGGTGCTGGTGGTACAGAGTCGCAGGACTGGGCGGAAATGCTGACTCGGATGTATGTGAGATGGGCTGATGCGCATAATTATAAAGTTGAATGGCTGGAAGAGAGCCCTGGTGAAGAGGCAGGCATCAAATCGGCAACGATAAAGATTTCCGGTTATAATGCTTATGGCTGGTTAAAAACCGAAAGCGGTGTTCATCGACTAGTCCGAATATCGCCTTATGACTCGGCGGCCCGGCGCCATACTAGCTTCTCTAGCGCTTGGGTCTATCCGGTTATCGATGAATCTATTGATGTTGCGTTCGAGGATAAAGACCTCAGGGTTGATACTTATCGGGCTTCGGGGGCAGGTGGTCAGCACGTAAATAAAACAGATAGTGCAATTCGGATTACTCATATCCCGACGGGGATTGTGGTGCAGTGCCAAAATGACCGCTCGCAACATCGTAATAGAGCGGCAGCAATGGATATGCTGCGCGCGCGTCTATATGAACGGGAGCTGAAAATTCGTGAAGAACAAGCGCAGGCCGAACATGATGCAAAGACGGATATCGGCTGGGGACATCAAATTCGATCCTACGTTTTACAACCATATCAAATGGTGAAGGATCTGCGGACTGAGGTTGAGACCAGCAACACTCAGGGCGTTCTTGACGGAGATCTTGACCAGTTTATGGCAGCGTCGTTGGCCCAGCGAGTTAGTACTGATGCCGATTTTGAAGCGGAGAAATCAGAATGATTGTACAAAAATCGATTGAAGCAAAACTGCAGACACAGTTAGAGCCGTCCCATTGCCAGGTATTGAACGAAAGCTACATGCATAGCGTGCCTGAAAATTCCGAGACACACTTCAAAGTTATTGTGGTTTCGGAGCTTTTTGCAGCGAAAAGTCGTGTTGCCCGTCATCAATTGATTAACGGCATACTCTCTGCGGAAATAGCAGGACCCGTTCATGCGTTATCTATTCAAGCGCATACCGAAGAAGAATGGCTAAAACGTAAGGGTATGATTTTGAAGTCACCTGATTGCGCGAGCTCTGATTAAGGAAGAGGACTGTTAAAACAACTTCATTAAAGGCCTTGCCCAGTGGAATGACGCGCCAATACCGCCGTCTTCTTCAATCTTGCGCTGTATTTGAGATACCCGCCCCTGCGATATACCTGCGAGATCGGCAACTTCGCGCAAAGGCAAGTTGCTTACACGACGTAATAAATACACCGTCACTCGAAAGGCTTCCGGTGCGACTTTGCGGTTGAATAATAGGGACTGAGAAATTCCCGCTGCTATTGCTACTTTTTCTAAAACCTTTTCTAACGTTGGCCTAGTCGGGTTTGTGACCTTTGATGAAACCTGATCCAGCGGAAGCTTGGCAATTCGATTAGCGATGCTCTGCAGAAATTGTTCATCTCCTAAATAATGCCCGGCGCGGAGGTCGCTCCATGGCGATGGGTTCTCTAGGCCTTCTGCGACATACTTACGCCATGAGCTTGCTGGATCACTTATATTTGATCCAAATTGTGCTAATAGACCATCGGAGGCTAACCAAGATGGAATAGGTTCCATTAAGGCAGTAGGTCGATAGCTAGACCACTTCCAATGATCAGCTTGGTTAACCGCTTGCAGCCTTAAGGGATTCAAGACGACGTGCCGACAGACCTCCAGCAAATGGCGCTCTTTTTGGAAAATTATTGACTTGTACCGACCACGAAAGAGGTGGCCTGATTGATCGTGATGTCGACCGAACCATTGTGAGTAGGCCATATTTAGGCGCCCCATTCCACGCCCCAAATTAGCTTCCGGTGTTTCAATAACTAAGTGGTAATGATCTCCTACTAGGCAATATGCATAACAAAACCAACGTTGTTGGCCAATTTCACGTGCAAGTAGTTTGATGAAATAATTTCCGTCTTCGGCGCAAGTAAACAGATTTTGGCGCCCATTAGCACGTGCAGTTACGTGATAAACAGCACCTGGATATTCAATTCGGAGTGGGCGCGACATATTCAATTATAACCTAATAAAATATGATAAGTAAAGTGATGTCCCCTTCTTTCCCTCGCTTGGGTATGTCTCGAGGCCTTAGTAATTTTGATAGTAGGGGGCGAGTTTGCCTATCTGGGGGAACCACCAGACCAATTCCTTAAATAAGACCCTTATCCAGAGATCGGGGAGTTTCTGCGCTAGCGCGGCTTTGTAATCGGGATTTGCACAGTTAAGAACAGTTACCACCGCGTTTTTTAGGGAAACGCAAACATGTTTAGCAAAAAATACTTTCCTTAGAGTTTCTTGGCCTCTTCGAGAACTTTTTGCACATGACCTTTGACCCTCAAATTTCGCCATACCGCGGCGATTTTGCTACGTTCATTGATCAAAAAGGTCGACCGTACTATGCCCATGTATGTCTTGCCGTAATTTTTTTTCTCTTGCCATACACCGTAGGCGTTACACACCTCTCCTTTTTCATCGGAAGCTAATATAAAGGGTAGTTCATACTTGTCTTTAAATTTATTGTGCCGTTCGACGCTGTCTTTAGAAACACCAATGATTTTGGCATCAAGCATTGAAAAGTCCGGATAGGCATCGCGGAAGCTGCAAGCCTCGGTTGTGCAGCCCGGCGTCATGTCTTTTGGGTAGAAATAAAGGATAACCTTATTACCTTTAAGTTCCTTTAGTGAAATTGTATTGCCGCCATCCGTTGGGATTAAAAAATCCGGCGCCTGATCTCCGGTATCAATCATAATCTTTTGCGTTACTCTATTGTATAAGTTCCGGTAGAGAATTTAACATTTATATTAAACCCCCCCTCATTAATCTCCCAGGCTTGGATACGGAACTTTCGAAAGCCTAGCTTGTGGAAAGGGTCGGCTTCGGCAACCCGTTTTGCTTCCGCCATTGATTTTGCTCGGATAACTATCATGCCTGGCCCTTGCGGCCTTCCTTTAGAATTTACAAATGGTCCTGCAGCAAACAAGATTCCCTTGCGCTCAATTTCAAGCTGATAGGCGATATGTTTAGGGAACACCTTTCTTCGGTCTCCTGTTTTTTCGGTTGGTTCTGAAAAGATTACGTAAAGCCGCTTATGCAGCATTTTATCGTGTAATTCGTTTACTTGTTTTGGGGTAAGTGCCATGAAACGGATTCCCTAAATAAATTTTATCAAACTGAATGCTTTCGAGAATATGAAGGCCTAGATCGCGATGGACAAGAAAAATAAACCCAGATCTTTCCAGCAAAATTGAAACGGGGTACACCACTGCTGTTAACGGCGACCTGTCAGCCGCTAAGGCAATCAAAATAGGAAATTTGATGGAGTCCGTTAGCATAAGACACAAAGATATTCATTTTACTTAGTTCACATTTTAGGCACGTTTTGTCGGAATGTTTTATGTTCTATATGCGACGAAAACTAGCCTGTTTGTTTTTTAAATTTTACTCGCAGGTTTCTCGATGATCCGCTGATAAATCTTGAGCACGCAGGCCGCCCTATTTGTGACTTTTTGTCTCAAGTCTTCGATGCTTTTAGCTTTGCATCCCGCAAGCAACATTGCACAATTTCCGTTTGTAGGTGTTTGGTCATCAAAATTCTCACCTACGGTAAGACGGGCTATACCCTGAATATTACGCCACAGTTTTAATGATTTAATTAATTGATTAGCTGTAGTTTGATTAAGAATCTCATGATTACGAAGTTCTATTAGCGCCTGTTCTGGATCCGTAGTTAAAATGTTGGGGTTTTCCCGGGAATGTCGTAACTGCAAATACTGCGTTATAAATTCAATATCCACTAACCCGCCACGGATGTTTTTGATATCCCAAGGACCAGAAATCTTACGGCCATGGAGTAATCGGACCCGCATCGCTGCAACATCCTTGAGTAGTTTGTCTGGGTTTTGCGGCATCATGAGGATGGACTGAATTACTTCCTCCGTTTTTCTTCGTAGATCGTGGCCTGAATAAATCACCCGAGCCCTGGTAAGCGCCATACGTTCCCATGTCCAAGCATTATTCTCGTGGTATTGAATAAAAGAAGTTAATTCACTGGCGAGGGGCGCGGCGTTTCCTGACGGACGCAGACGCATATCAACTTGGTAGAGTGTCCCCTCAGCAGTCGGAGCGGTTAGCGCACTTATAAAACGCTGTCCAAGTCGCGTGAAATATGGCGTCGGCGATAAGGGTTTTTCGCCGTCTGATCGATCGCCTTCGTGGTCATAGATAAATAATAAATCTAGATCCGAACCCACAGTCATATCCCGTGCCCCTAATTTTCCAAGAGCAACAACCGCCATATCTCCGCCCTCTAATATGCCATGTGTAGAGATAAATTCCTTTTTTACGGCGGGGCATAATGTATTGATGGCGGCATCTGCAATGTTGGCGATACTTGGACCGCTGCTATCAGCCTTCATATGTTGCCCAATAATGTGGACGCTTACTCTAAATAGCCGGTCATTGACCTGGCGACGGACAATACCAAGGGTGTCTTGAAAATCTTGGGCCTTCCGTTGAATTTCTAATTCGAATTCAGACTGTATGGTTGCAGCGTTAGGCAGTGGTTCGAAAAAGTCAGCTGTCAGCACTGCATCAAACAAAATAGGATATCGGCGGAGTGTGTCGGCGATTTTGGGCGCACTTCCCATTATTTCTGCAAGAAGTTTCAATAACCCTGGATTACTATAAAACAGAGATAAAAGCTGCACTCCGGCAGGCAATCCCTTTAGAAATCCGTCGAACCCAAGTAGGGCGATATCTGGGTTACCAGTTTTAGAAAATGCGGTAATCAGGCCTGGCATAAGTTTGGTAAGCAGCTCTTTTGAGCGTGTACTGCGGGTTGCTCGATATCTGCCATGGTGCCAAGTACGAACAATTGATGAAACCATTGAGGGATCTCTGTAGCCCAATGACTCCAGTGTCTGGAGGGTTTCGGGATGGTCTTCGCCACCTGTAAACACCAGTGATCCTGGACCACTGAGGTCGGGGGATTCTTCAAACAACGCTACATAATGTTTTTCTACAATTTGAAGATGTTTGGTGAGAGCAAGAGAGAAATTGTCAGTATTTTCGAACCCCATAAATTTCGAAAATGATTCTAATTTGACTATATCGGAGGGAACTTCATGAGTTTGCTGGTCGTCGACCATCTGCAAACGATGTTCGACTCCTCTTAGAAATTCATATGCTTTTACTAATTCGTCTGAAACTTTAGATGAAAAATGTCCTGCAGAAGCGAGCAGGGAAAGAGCTTTACATGTTTTTGATACTCTTAAATTTGCGTTACGCACCCCCCTAAGTAATTGTTGGGTTTGAGAATTGAGG
>CAYZDH010000008.1:0-34485 GCA_964477025.1 uncultured Rhodospirillaceae bacterium
AGGGCTGTTGGGTTTGTGGGTCAAACCGATCAAGATTTAATTATCAAGTCGACGCTATCTCCGCGTCTTCAAAAACTCGGTGAGGATCAAATTAGCGAAATGCTAAAAAAGGTCGGCCAAATTCGGCATGTCGGGCAGGCCGCTCTTGTCTCTTTATCTCCGGATGGTGCTGTCCGAGCGATGGTTGGGGGAGGCCGTTATGCAGCTAGTCAGTTTAACCGCGTTACACAAGCCTTACGTCAACCAGGGTCTGCTTTTAAGCTTTTTGTATATTTAGCTGCATTGGAATCAGGGATGAGACCAGAGGACACTGTAGTCGACGGACCAGTTTCTATCAAAAATTGGAGGCCTCAGAATTATACTGGACGATATCTCGGGAATATCACCCTTCGAGATGCTTTCGCAAAGTCGGTCAACACGGCAGCGGTAAAAATTTCCGAAAAAATTGGCAGACAAAAAGTTATTAGAGCGGCTAAGCGACTTGGGATTACTTCTAAACTCAAAGCACATCCATCAATCGCGCTGGGCACAGGTGAAGCCAACTTACTAGAAATGACAGCGGCCTACGCTATTTTTTCTAACCAGGGTTTTCCGTCTTGGCCATACGGCATCATCGAAATACATGACAGCAAAAATAGGGTGCTTTACCGACGCAGGCCTGTTAAAGCCGACCCACTTGTTAGCAAAGAGATAGTGAATTCTATGCAGTCAATGTTGGTCAATGTAATTAAAACCGGCACGGGACGCAGAGCACGTCTTGATAGACCGGTAGCGGGAAAAACAGGAACTAGTCAGGGGTTTCGCGACGCTTGGTTTATCGGTTTCACAGCAGAGTTGGCGACTGGTGTTTGGCTAGGTAATGATGACTCCTCGCCAATGAAAAAGGTTTCTGGTGGAAGAATTCCTGCTCAGATATGGCGGAAATTTATGATGGGTGCTTTGCAAGGAGAGCCTGAGCGCCGCCTACCACTGCCCTAGTCAAGAATTTAGAAATTTTTTTGATCTTGCTATCCTTGAATTACCCCATGCTATATAGCTGCCCAATGACTAAAGCGCCTGTTCCCAATAAGTTTTTACCAATTACTCTTCTGTTAATGATTGGTAGTTTATGGGGCTTCTTCTTCGTGCTAATTAAAAACACGGTCACGGATGGGATCCATCCAACAGCCTATGTGTTTTGGTTTTGTCTTGGGTCGGGCACGGTAGTTTTTTTAATTGGGCTTTCGCGTGGTAGCCGCCCTCCCATGACCAAGCGCCACTTAGCTTATTATTTTCGGGCGGCAGCGCTACGATTTACCTTCGCCAATATGATTCTTTACGCCGCACAAGGAAAACTTCCAGTAGGGATAATGGCGGTAATAATGGCCTTTACCCCGATTTTTACCCATCTTGTGAGTTTGATAACCAGGATTGAAGAATTGGCTTGGATCCGTCTTCTTGGAATTTTTCTAGGTTTTGTAGGAGTTTTAATTATTGTGATACCCAAAGCCTCTCTTCCCGACCCATTATTGGCAGGATGGGTTTTAATAGGCTTTTGCACTCCATTAATGCACGGACTAGCGTATGTTTTTCTTTCTGATTCTAATCGGCCACCGAATATTGATTCTCTACAATTAGCAGGAGGCACCCTGCTTGCTGCAGCGCTAATGGCATTACCAATTTCTCTGGCGTTAGGGGAATTTCATATGCTTGCGCCACCTTTCACAAGCGGGGAATTATCGATGATGCTCCACTTTGTACTAGCTGGATTCAATTTTTACGGTATTTTTGAATTAATACGCATTGCTGGACCAACCTATATGAGCCAGTCTAGTTTCTTATCTGTTGTCTTCGGTGTTTTTTTCGGCGTTGTTTTACTAGGTGAGCAGCATAGCCTGTTTGTCTGGGTGGCGATTGCTTTAATTCTTGGCGGCATCACGTTAGTAAATTATCGGCAGGTGAGGTCATTACCCTAATTGCTTTAGGTTAAATTATTTTACCCAATCAATAATTCGCTCTTCCGGATCGTCCCCTCGCTGTTCAGGGATTACTCGTCCCCTTACCGAAATACCGGCTTGATGTACTGTATTTGGATTTCCTGAAACCAAAGGGTGCCACCAAGCAAGATTTTTTCCTTCGGCGATGAGCCGGTATGCGCAGGTGGCGGGCATCCAATTTAAACTTTTAATATTTTTGGTATTAAGGATGATGCAATCGGGGACGGTGCGTTGACGATTTTTGTAGTCAGTACAGCGGCATTTTCCAGAATCTAAAAGCTTACAAGCTATATCAGTGTACGAAATTTTTCCGGTATCGGTGTCTTCGAGCTTTAGTAAACAGCAAAGAGCACAGCCATCGCACAATGATTCCCATTCCTTTGCGTTCATTTGTGGCAGGGTTTTTCTTTTCCAAAAAGGAACTAATTTCTTTTTTTTCATTCTTTATCTCAGCTGCTTAGTAATTATCTTCGCCATTGCCTCAGCGTTAGTCTGGTGGTTAAAGTGAGTAATATATTTTCCATCCCTCCCCATTAAAAAAATGATCGACGAATGGTCTACAAGATAGTCATCAGAATTAGATTTTGTTTTATCTTGAGATGCCTTGGCGAAATAAATCCGATATTTTTTGGCAGCCTCTTTGATCAAAACTTCGGTTCCAGTCAAGGCAATCATTCCCGGGTGAAAATTTTTTAAATAATTTTTGAGATGCTCAGGTGTGTCTCGCTTAGGGTCAACGGTAATAAATATTGGCTGAACACTTTCCGCTTGTTTTCCAAGTAATTGCAGCGCATTACTCATGATTTGTAGCGCAGTGGGGCAAACGTCAGGGCAATAGCTATACCCAAAATAGATTAACATAAATCGTCCACTAAAATCAGAGTTATTCCGGGGGTTCCCGTTATGATCAAATAAATCGAATGTCCCTCCGATCTTAGCATCTATGCGGATCCCTGAACCCCTTTCATTAGGGGAAAGAAAGCCAAATTGCCAGGCGACGAGGACCATCGCTAAAATTGTAGCTACTGCAATAGAAGCTGCACGGAATGCCGACAAATTCATAAAATTGTCCCTTTGGTAATACTAAACAATGGTATAACCGGTACCATCTAGATTCTCTAGCAAACAACGAGCTATTCTATTGTGTACTGGGAACCTCGCTTAACTTAGGCTAACCTTTGATAATTGCGCTACCATATCTGACCTATGAATAATATTAAGGTTGTATATCTAATTTCGCTTCTCGCTCTACTTTGGGCGGAACCGGTCCAGGCTGAAATTGAGCTTTTTGGTAAACACCCAATATTTTCTGCAATCAAAGCAAATGATTTAGATAGTGTAAAAATAGCGATTGCAGGTGGAGAAAAAGCCGAAATTGAGGACTTTGACGGTCGAAGTCCTCTAATTTATGCAGGTATAATAGGCAATGCAGATATAATTGATTATTTAGCTGGAGTGCCTGTTTCAATAGTACATAAGGATAACCTGGGGAACTCCGCGCTTTATTATGCCGCAGAGCGGGGCCATGTTGACGCTGTTGAAGTGTTGCTTAAAAACGGCGCTACGATAAACACTAAAAATCGTCGTGGGATTACGCCTTTAATGATTGCTGCTAGTCAGGGACGAAATGAAATTGTGCCAATTCTCCTTGAGGGCAAAGCAGACGCGACGTGGCGAGACTACACAGGGCGCACTGCGTTGATGTGGGCGGAGTGGAACCGGAAAGCAAATATTGTAAATATCTTGCGTGCGGCGGGTGTAAGAGAATAAAAAAATTAGTGTGTCCTTAAAAAAAGTGCAGTTCGTTTCTTTTTTCTGGGGCAACGTTCAATCGTACTTTAAGGAAACACTTCTCAATAAACTTTTGGTAAATTGGTTAGGGCCCGCTGCAGAATCTTTGGGGAGTATTAGAAAGAAATTTTTATGGGATCAAAACGGCTTCTCATCGTTGCTCACACGCCGTCAGAAAATACCCGACACATGTTGGGTGCGATCGTTCAGGGAGCGCAATCTGCCACTAATGATCGAATAGACATCGTCGCACAAACAGCTTTTGAAACAAATCCAGACCAGGTCATTCAAGCCCAGGCTATAATTCTTGGGACTACAGAGAATCTTGGTTATATGAGTGGTGGTCTGAAAGATTTTTTTGATCGGATATATTACCCCTGCCTCGAAAAAACGCAGGGGCTGCCTTATAGCCTCGTGATTCGCGCAGGGCAAGATGGAACCGGGACTCTCCGCGCCATTGATAAAATTGCTACGGGGTTACGCTGGCGAGCTGTTCAGCAGGCTCTGATTTGTCGGGGAAAATGGCAGCCAAAATTTATCACTCAATGTGAAGAGCTTGGGGCAGCCACGGCACTGGGACTTGATCTCGGTGTTTTCTAAGTAGTTTACTATTCGCCCATTTGCACAAGGAATCCTTTAATCCGGGCAAGCCGAAAGACATAGAGAAAGATTATAAACCCAGCCGCAATATATACGACGTTTAACATAATGGCATTGACCAAAAGTTCCGCTCTAAAGACATCGTCCGCTAAAACAGCCCGCATACCCTCGAAAACATGCGCTGATGGCAAAGCCCATGCGATGGGTTGCAACCATTCAGGTAAAATTGATATTGGATAGTATATCCCGCTAATGGGTGCTACGAGAAAAATTCCCACCCAGGCTAAGCTTTCAGCCCCCATACCGTATCTAAGGACAAGTGCTGACACTACAAGGCCTATGGCCCCGCCAAATATCATGAGGTTCATGAAGAAGGCGATAAGAGGTATTCCCATATCAAATATTGAGTAGCTATAGAAAGGGATTGCTAATATGGCTGCTGGAATTACGCCGATGATCGTTCGGACTAGGCTGATGAAAAGAAGTGATAAGGCCCATTCATATGGACGTAGGGGGCTTGCAAATAATTGAGCAAGATTGCGAGACCACATTTCTTCTAGAAAAGAAACTGCCACGCCGATATTACTGCGAAACATAACATCCCACAAAAGAACAGCAGCAATTAACATCCCGGCGGTCTTAATAACGGGTGATGTAGAAGTCAGTAGAAACTGACTCATAAAACCCCAAAGAATCATCTGCATTATGGGCCAGTAAGCTAACTCCACGACCCGTGTCCATGAGCTACGCAGCAAAAATAGATACCTTAGGCCCATAGACCCAATGCGGCGCACATCAAAGTTCCGGTCGGGATATTGTTCCACTAGTTTGAAATCTACTATTGGTCGATGCCCCCTTGTGTACTGCTTTCTTTTCTCCGAGCAATATCGAGAAAAACCTGCTCTAATGTTTCTTGCCCATACCTTTCTACTAAATCTGTTGGGGTGCCGTAGTCGACAATTTTACCCTGTTTCATCATCAATACATTTGAACACAATCGGTCAACTTCGTTCATATTATGAGATGCAAGTAAAATTGTTGCACCGGTTTTACGGGCATATTCTTCGAGATAGGAACGTACCCAATCGCCCGTATCAGGATCCAACGAAGCGGTTGGTTCATCCAATAATAATAAAGTGGGCGCATTTATTAATGCTTTCGCCAATGCCACACGGGTAAGTTGCCCTGATGATAATTGGCCTGTCGGCTGATTGATAAACTCTTCGAGGACGAGAGCGCTGGCTAACTCTTTAATACGCTGATCTGCTTGTCGGAGGCCGTACAAACCAGCAAAAACACGAAGATTTTCCCTGACCGTTAAGCGCTTTGGTAAATCGACATAAGGGGATCCGAAATTAATACGGCTCAAGACACGATGCCGCGAAGTAATCATATCCTCTCCTAAAACTTGTATTCTGCCGCTGGTCGGCAACAAAAGGCCAAGAAGCATAGATATTGTTGTCGTTTTACCTGCCCCGTTGCCACCAAGTAGCGCCGTAATCGTTCCGGATTTTACTTCAAACGAAATCTCGTCGACGGCTATTTTGTTGTCGAATTTTTTAGTTAGCTTCTCTACATGAATTGCTATGTTGTTCATAAGCTTTCTATATCATATCAGGTCGCTAATTTGACTAGTACTCGTCATAAAAATATCAATGTCTCATAATTCGGTTAAATTGGCGTAAAAGGAAAAATTTATGGCAATGATGCCCGCAATCGATGAAACCAGCAGAGTTCAGCTCCGGACGCTGGTACTTATCCGCTGGGTCGCTATCGTTGGACAGATGACTACTCTAGTTGTTGTGCACTATGGCCTCGGTTTCGGTTTACCGCTAATCGCGGCTATTGCAACAGTCTTGGGGTCTGTTGTTATCAACCTAGCGGCGCAGTTTGGAGGTGGGTCGCGGCGGATTTCCGAAAAGGGTGCTGCTGGCTACCTCGCATTTGACATATTGCAGCTTGCTGTTCTTCTCTACCTGACCGGCGGCTTAGGCAATCCATTTGCTTTTCTTTTATTGGCGCCAGTCGCGATTTCAGCCACAGTTTTGTCATTAAGAAGCACCATCATTCTAAGTGCGTTAGCACTAATCGCGATTACTGTTTTGTCAATTATTCATTTTCCCTTGCCCGGGAGTGGCGTTCTGCCCGAGCTCCCAACAATTTATGTGTTGGGCGTTTGGACGGCACTTGCTATCGGCATTCTGTTCTTCGCCGCTTATACTTGGCGGGTAGCTCAGGCGGCACGCGCGTTATCTGATGGTTTGTTTGCGACTCAGCAAGCATTGGGCCGCGAGCAACAACTTTCGGCCATGGGAGCTATTGCTGCAGCCGCCGCACATGAGCTTGGAAGTCCGCTGGGAACAATCGCTGTTATAAGCCGGGAGTTATCCCGTGATTTGCCTGAGGATAGCCCGATTGCCGAAGATGTTGTTTTGTTGCGAGCGGAAACCGATAGGTGCCGAGATATTTTGGCAGCCCTTGCTCATAATCCGGAGGGTGACGATTCACCATTTTCTGCAGTACCGGTTAGCGCCGTAGTGGAGACGGCTGCAATGCGACATCAGATCGAACAGATTTCTATGGTGTTTGATACGGAGCCATTGGTTAATGACCAAACCTGTCAAGAGCCCAGTATTCGCTCTGCACCAGAGATTATTCATGGCATCGGTTCTTTAGTACAAAACGCTATGCAGTTTGCGAAAACTCGGGTGACAATTTCTACCGCCTGGTCCGTCGATAATGTAAACGTTTCGATCGCCGATGATGGACCAGGCTTTCCACCTTTTGTATTGGATCGAATTGGCGAGCCATATATATCTCTGCGTATGAGTAAGGGCGGGCATATGGGGTTAGGAATTTTTATTGCGCAAACATTACTTGCGCGTACTGGTGCAGAAGTTTCTTTTAGAAATCAGCAAGGAGGTGGCGCTTTTGTGACAATTCGGTGGCCCCGCTCTAAAATAGAGGGTGTTTAAGGTGCAATGGAACAAAAATGAGTGAAACAGACAAGGAAATAGAATCACAACTCGGTAGGGGTATAGGAAAACGACTATTGATTGTTGATGATGATAGACCTTTTCGAGAAAGGCTCGCCAAGGCGTTGGAACGACAAGGTTTTGTGGTAACCGCCGTAGAAAAGGTTTCTGAAGGCATTGCTATGGCCAGGTTACAAATGCCAAAATTTGCCGTTCTTGATTTGCGTTTACAAGATGGCAGTGGGCTCGATGTGGTTCCCGTTATTCGGGAAGCCGATCCTAATTCACGGATTGTAATACTTACCGGCTATGGAAATATTGCGACAGCGGTAGCAGCCGTTAAGGCCGGTGCGGTTGACTATCTAGCAAAACCGGCAGATGCGGATCAGGTTGCAGCGGCCCTCCTTACACAGGGGGCAGATCTGCCTCCACCACCAGAAAATCCAATGTCGGCTGATCGTGTAAGATGGGAACACATTCAGCGTGTTTATGAACAATGTGATCGTAACGTATCGGAGACTGCTAGAAGATTAAAAATGCACCGCAGAACGTTGCAGAGAATTCTGTCAAAAAGGGCACCAAGAGAAACCAATGATCTCCCTTCATAGGTTTGCTTGCAACTAAGGATTTAATAATTAATGGCATGTGAGGAGGCCAGGAACAGTGAATAGGCGAACAAAACGTATTACAAAAAATAGCAGGTCGAAAATCTGGTCAGACTTTTAGTTTGGTATGGTGACGTATTATGGTTTCTGGTAAACGAGTTTTAGTAACAGGAGGCGCAGGTTTTATTGGCTCGCATTTATGCGAGAGATTGCTTGCAGAAGGCCACAGTGTCCTTTGTGCCGATAATTATTTTACGGGGTCAAAAGGTAATGTGGCGCATTTGCTTCAAGACCCAAATTTCGAACTTATGAGGCATGATGTAACTTTTCCCCTCTACATCGAAACGGATGAAATTTACAATCTTGCTTGTCCAGCATCACCAATTCATTACCAATTTGATCCGGTTCAAACCACTAAGACTAGTGTTCACGGTGCGATTAACATGCTTGGGCTTGCTAAGAGAGTGCGCGCGAAAATTTTTCAGGCCTCTACCAGCGAGGTTTATGGTGATCCGCAGGTTCACCCGCAGCTGGAGAGCTACTGGGGACATTGTAATCCTATTGGCCCCAGGTCTTGCTATGATGAAGGGAAGAGATGCGCCGAAACACTGTTTTTCGATTATCACCGCCAACACAATGTGTCCATTAAGGTTGCCCGGATTTTTAATACTTATGGACCCCATATGCACCCTAATGACGGGCGTGTGGTTTCGAATTTTATCGTTCAGGCCCTAAGGAACGAACCTGTTACAATTTACGGCGATGGCTCGCAAACTCGATCTTTCTGTTACATTGATGACCTTGTTGACGCATTCGTTCGTATAATGAATACCAGTGATCAATTTGTCGGTCCTGTCAATATTGGTAATCCCAAAGAGTTTACGATCCGGGAGCTTGCCGATACCGTCATCATGCTTATTGGTTCAAAATCGAAAATTATTTTAAAGCCATTGCCAGTTGATGATCCGGTTCAGCGTCGGCCTGATATTACAGTCGCCCGCGATATGCTTGATTGGGAGCCCAGAATTCAACTGCAAGAAGGCCTTGAAAAGACGATCACGTATTTTGAGGGAAGATTGTAAAAAGGGTAATTAACTAATAATTTAATAACTGCAATGAGCCGGTATCAAAGGGTTTGCTGTTTATAAAGAAGGGTTAGAAGCTCGCTAGAAATTGGATTCTGGAGCTCAGGTTAAGTTGAAAATCAGGAATAATCCAGTATATTGAATATTTTCAATTACTTATATTTTTAATATGACCATAATGCGATGGTTGGAAGAGAAAAATGGTTCTGAGTGCTGCTAATTCCGATCAAAATTATTAGTGTTATTTCATGAATAGCCAGAGCAATCCTTTAAATTCTGATTTTATTGACACGCGTCGTGACACCGGAGTGTTACCCCACCAGTCGCTTGCTGCCCTTATCCGGGACGGGGAAATCAAGGCCGATCAAGCAATCCTCTCGCAGCAAGTACAACCAGCTAGTATTGATTTGCGTCTCGGGACTACTGCGTATCGTATGCGAGCAAGTTTCCTCCCTGGACCCAATTGTACGGTAAGAGAAAAAATTGAAATGTTTGGTTTGCATCAAATTGATCTCACCGATGGGGCGGTATTAGAAACTGGTTGTGTTTATCTTGTTCCCCTTTTGGAATCACTATCTTTAAGCGATGGAATTTCTGGTGTAGCCAACCCCAAAAGTTCGACAGGCAGACTAGATGTTTTTATTCGCCTCGTCACCGATCAAGCTCCTGATTTTGACGTTGTAGCCCGGGGATATAACGGCCCGCTTTATGCTGAGATTTTTCCTAGGACTTTTAGTATCATCGCCCGAACGGGTACTAGGCTTAATCAGCTTCGCCTGAATCGGGGTACCCCCGAGGTACGCGAGGCAGAATTGAAACGCCTAATGCGGGATCAACCTGTACTAGACCGTGATCTGACAGACCGTGAAGCAAGTACCTTGTTTCGGGGGGTGCCACTATCAGTTGATTTGGCTGGCATCGGTGATAGCGACCTCGTCGGGTTCAAGGCTAAACCCCATGCGCCCCTTATGGATGTTGACAAAGTTGGTTATTACAACCCAATAGATTATTGGGATCCAATTTACTGCGATGAAGGTAGTAATATTATTTTGAATCCTGATGATTTTTATATTTTAGCTTCCAAAGAATCTGTTTCCGTACCAGTCGACTATGCGGCAGAAATGGTGCCTTATGACGCCTTTACTGGCGAATTTCGTGCGCATTATGCAGGTTTTTTTGACCCTGGTTTTGGTCATTCTGATGTTGGCGCCTCAGGTACTAGAGCAGTTCTTGAGGTGCGCTCTTATGGTGTGCCTTTCATTATGGTAGACGGCCAACTTGTCGGCCGTCTAAAGTACGAACATCTGGCTGATAGGCCTGATCAACTATACGGCGTTGATTCCGGATCGTCTTATCAGCGCCAGGGACTAGCATTAAGCAAGCATTTTTTACCCTGGGGTGGTTAAGCGGCAAATGGGTGGTGGTGGCAATATTCTTGAGTTAGTAGATAAGCTTAGCGGCGCACGGGTCCTCTGTATCGGTGACGTGATGCTTGATAAGTTTGTTTACGGGGATGTCTCGCGTATCTCGCCAGAGGCCCCCGTACCGGTTTGCCGCGTTCTTAGTGAAACAGTGATGCTTGGAGGGGCGGGCAACGTAGCAAACAATCTTGCTGCGATCGGCGTTACGGTAGAATTTGTCAGCGTTATAGGTTCCGATAAAGCTTCGGACGATATCCAAAGTTTAATTGGAAGTATTGATAGAATATTCCCAAAGTTTTTAACCGATCCTAAACGTAGAGCGACAATTAAAGAACGGTTTTTTGCGGGCCCTCAACAATTATTGCGTGTTGACCGTGAGGAAACTCAGAACGTCGGGGAGGAGATTAGCGATAGGGTAGTTACCTACGCAAAAAAGACACTAAAAAATGTTGGCGCTTTAGTTCTTTCCGATTACGGCAAAGGTGTTTTATCGACGAATATTATTAGAAAACTAATTAATGCTGCTAATAAGGTTAATTGCCCGGTAATTATTGATCCCAAGGGGGACGATTACCGACGTTATAGCGGTGCAACGGTAATTACGCCTAACAGGCGTGAACTTTGTGAGGCCAGCGGAAAGGAGATTTTTGATGATATGAGTGCTGCTGCCGCCGCAAAAAGTGTTGTGGAGGAGTATGACATTGAAAATATATTAGTAACTCGAAGCGCAGAGGGTATGACTTTAGTGTCCCGCACCAGTGTTCATCACCTGCCAGCAGAAGCACGGGAAGTTTTTGATGTTTCAGGCGCCGGAGATACTGTAGCAGCAACACTTGCAGCTGTTTTAGCGTCAGGCGGCTATCTATTGGATGCGGCGCGTCTTGCCAATGTAGCCGCTGGAATAGTAGTAGGCAAAACCGGGACAGCGGTCGCAGAAGCATCCGAGTTAATAGAATCATTTCAGCGTCAAAATTTATTAAGTTCGAGTGCGCTGAAAATCTTGCCATTAAAAGCGGCCGAAGTCCAAGTCTCTCGGTGGCGTAAACGAGGAGAGCGGATTGGTTTTACAAATGGCTGTTTTGATCTTATTCACCCCGGGCATGTGGCTATCTTAGCAAAGTCGCGCGCTGCCTGTGATCGTCTGGTGGTGGGTCTTAACCTCGACGCTTCTGTAAGGCGACTTAAGGGAAAATCGCGTCCGGTTCAAAACGAAACCTCTCGTGCATCCGTCTTAGCATCTTTGGCGAGCGTCGATCTAGTGGTGCTATTCGCGGAGGACACGCCGGTTAAACTGATAGAGGCGCTAAAGCCAGACGTCCTGGCTAAAGGTGCGGATTACGCGGTGGAGGACGTTGTCGGTGCGGAATTTGTTCAATCATATGGCGGAAAAATTCTGCTAGTTGACCTTGAGGAAGGTCAAAGCACGACGGATACTATTGAGCGCATGAATCAATAATCCATCAAAAGATTTCAAGGGCGGGGATCGGATAGCCGCTGCAGTCGCGCGCTTGCGGTTAGAGCAAATTTCCGCAGTTGCTGTCGTCTCCGGGTCGCATTAAGAGAATTTTCTGGAGCCGTCCTTTCAATTGTAGCCCCGAAAGAGTCGGCGATGATGACGCCGTAGTCTTCAGGTAAAATGCTGACGGGAAAATGTTCCGATACTGCAAAATAAAACCGATCGCTATAAGGTAAATACTCCGTCCATTTTACATCATTTCGAAAGTCGGCTACCGTACTTTTGACTTCAATTATAGAAAATTCCCCACTGCTATCCAGCGCCATTATATCAACCCGGCGCCCATTTGGCAGACGGAATTCCGTTAACGTCCCATATCCCATATCGGCGAATAGTCGGCAGACACCCCGGGTTAGCGCAATAGTAAGCGGGGTCCGGTTGGCTATCCGTTTTCTGCGGCCATCTTTCTCAGGCTTAAAGGGAAGTTCGAGGGATAACATTTAACTATATAGTGCTAGGGCCCTGGAAATAGAAATTGGCTGTATCTTGAAATGAAATGCAATAAAATCCAAGCATTAGGAGCCCGATGCTAGTAATAAAAAGAATTTGGTTCGATACTCAAAAAATTTAATATATGACTGCGCTGTATAATGATAACCGGAGCAATCCTCAAGTGTTTCAAAAAAGACAGCAAAATCTTTTATCTGAAATAGAAATTGAAGCTTGGAATAATGAGGCTGAGATTTTATTGGCTATTGGTGAGGCTAAAGATGCAGACGCGTTGTTCTGTAATATCCTCAAACATGATAAAAAAAATTTGCTGGCGTTACGGGGCGTCGCCTCCGCGGCTGCTGCCTTAGGACAAAAGGGTCGCGCGGTAAAATTTGGCAACAAAGCCGACAAACAAGAAGCCGAAAATCATTGCAGTGATGCGGAAAAAGCGTCTGAAGATGCATTCTACCAAGAGGCAATCGAGTGTTATCAAAAAGCAATAGAGGTCGATACCGATAACCTTGATGCGATTTGGGGTCTGGCAGAGTGCTATGCGTCATTTGATGACAAAAAAATGGCAGCTGAATGGTACCAGCGTTATCTAGATATTGAACCGGATGAGCCAGAAGCTACGCATATGCTTTCGGCTATGGGTGTTGCAACGGCTCCAGATCGTGCAAGTGCCGCATATATTTCTACTTTATTTGACCGGTTTGCTCCCGATTTCGATGCACAATTGACCGGTGACCTTGAATATAAAGCTCCAAAAATCCTTGCATCAACTATTAAAAATCATCTTCCAGAGGCGGAAACTAGGCTCGATATTCTCGATCTTGGCTGCGGTACGGGGCTGAGTGGCGTTCCGTTTAAAGAATTAGCTAAACGGATTGATGGCGTAGATTTATCTGGTGAGATGCTCAAATTGGCTCGGAAACGCCGAATATATAAATCCCTTACGAAATCTGATATCATCTCCCATTTAAATCAGGTCAATAGGAGATATGATCTGGTTACTGGAGCTGATGTCTTTGTCTATTTTGGCGAGCTAAACGCTTTGCTCGCAGGGATAGAAAAGACACTTAAACCGGGAGGATTTTTAGTATTTTCGGTGGAGACCAATAAAAATTGTGGATTTGAGCTAACATCGTCAGGACGTTATGCACACGGACGCTTTTACGTCCGCGAAGTAGCAAAGGATGCTGGGTTAAATGAGTGTTCAGTTAACCGCGAGATATTACGACAAGAATATGGAGAGCCTGTTTTCGGCGATATATGGGTATTCCAAGTCGAAGGTGGATAACCTGGTTAATGTTTGGGCTCTGGCGGCAGTCTGAAGTCAAAGTTTCGCTGCAATACGTCATTGATCAGATCCAAACAGCAGCCATAGCGGACCACACTGAAATCATCCACGTTGATCATTGTGGATGAGCGTCCGTAATTAGCCCATCGCATCAACCCGTAATCGATAACAATATCCGCGGCATTAAGTACTTGCGGTTCTATATCCTGTGCCCGGAACTTTGTTCCGTGCAGAGATAAATTTGCTGATGACCCAACAACCAGCCGCCCCGCCTCAAAGCTAAGCTGCGCCATTGTATCCATAAGCGGTCCAGCATTTAATAACATTGCCAGCGTGCCACCTAAAGTGGTGCGTTCAAGAACCTCTGCGTCAAGATTTTGGAGCATCGGGTGATCTAAGTCTGCTGGTGCGACCGTGCCCATTGGCAAATCGTATTCTTGGGTAATAGTCCGAACAATTTCGCGGTTTCTGCCCTTGAGAATATGCAGAGCGGCATGCATAGATGAACAACCGATGACGGCGTTTAGTTTTGAGGGCCCTCGTTCCTTGACTTCAATAGTCTTATTGATGGCGCCTGTTGTTGCCCCAAGAATCACATAGCCAACGTGGCTGGGGATTATTGCTATACCGCCCCCTAGGATGACGTCCATTACTCGTCGTGCATCGCCTTGAATATCAAATAGGCTCATTTACTTCTTTTTCTTGTTGGCAGATTTCTGGCGTTTCCAACTTGCTTCCAGCGCATCGATACCTGCTTGAGAGACTTCTATATCTTGTGCTGGGGTACCAGAGCTAGCGCCAATACCGCCAACAACAGTTGTTCCCGACTTTACCGGTAGGCCACCCCCGATAATACTGAAGTGACCTTGATTTGACGTATGAATACCAAAGGTGGGGCTGCCAGGACGACACATCTCGTTGTAAAACGAAGTCGCGTTCTTCGCGGCCGCGGCCGTGAATGCCTTGTCTATGGAGATTGAAATACTTGACACCTTGCCCCCATCCATACGCGAAAACTCAATCAAATTACCTGATTCATCCGTTACTGCGATACACATGGGTATGCCAATTTTGGCAGATTTTTTCTCAGCAGCTGCAATCATCAGCTTGGCCTCTTTATTTGAAATCCGTTTAACGTTTAGCATTTACCCTCCCTAAATTTGCGGCGAAACTTTGACAAAACCTGACGGCTCGCACAAGTCCCATCAAGTAATTATCTTTTGAGGTTAAGAAAAAGTAGTCGTTAAATTAGCTCCTCTTAGCGGAGAAATAGACCAAAAATTACTTTGTATTCATAGAAATGCCAGTTCTTGGGTTTTTAGTTTCTATGGATGGGTGGTTGCGTAAGAACCAAAATTGCTGTCGAGTTATAAAATGCTAAATGAATTTTCCTTTGCCACCGCAGCGTCTTCGATAAAAAGCGGTGATATATCGTCCGAAAGGTTGGTTCGCGATTGCCTAGATAGGATCGAATCCCGGGACAGGGAGGTACGAGCCTGGGCATTCATTGATCCCGAATTGGCTTTATCGCAAGCGCAAGCGTGTGATAAGGCAGCTGGCTTTAAGGGTCCGCTGCACGGTGTCCCATTTGGCGTCAAAGATATTATAGCAACACATGATATGCCGACCGAGATGGGGTCCCCTATTTATGCAGGTCACAGGACGGGCCATGATGCCGCCTGTGTCGCTCTATTGCGAGCGGCAGGGGCGATAATTTTGGGTAAGACCGTAACCGTAGAGTTTGCTGGGATGGCGCCCCCACCGACAGCTAACCCGCATAATCTGGCCTGCACCCCCGGAGGCTCCAGTAGCGGCTCCGCGGCCGCGGTCGCCGATTTTATGGTTCCCGCTGCTTTTGGAACGCAGACCGCCGGATCAATTCATCGGCCG
The DNA here is from genome assembly GCA_964477025.1 of uncultured Rhodospirillaceae bacterium. Classification (GTDB taxonomy): domain Bacteria; phylum Pseudomonadota; class Alphaproteobacteria; order MPNO01; family UBA2964; genus UBA2964. The sequence goes on from CAYZDH010000008.1 coordinate 15,592, forward strand.
GCGGCTCATTGCGGCATTATCGGATACAAGCCAACCTTTGATAGGTTTAACCTGCATGGGGTTTGGCCGGCGGCTCAGTCGCTAGACACGTTAGGTCTCCTGACGCGGTCAATGGATGATATCGAATTACTTAGTGCAGTACTTGTTGGGCGTCCTGCCAAGCTTGGGTGTTCACCCGTTAAAACGCCACGGATTGCCATCTGCAAAACACACCTATGGGATATTGTGAGGCCAGAAACAATAGAGGCAATGGAGATTGCCAGAGAAACCCTATCAATTTCCGGTGCGGAAGTTAAGGATCTAATTTTGCCTGATAGCTTCGATGGATTAGTCGCTGCGCGAGATATCATTTCAAGCTATGAACGGGCAAGAGCGACGGCGTACGAGTGGTTTAATCATCGTGAACTGTTGAGTGAGCCTTTGCAACGAGGTGTTGCTAAGGGTTTTGGATGGAAATACGAAGAGTACACCCAAGCCATGAAGGTTGGTACAGATTGTCGCCGTGATCTGGATACCCTGTTTAATGATTTTGATGCAATTATAGCTCCCTGCACTGCGGGTGAAGCACCCCCGGATCGGAACAGCACAGGTGACCACACTCATATAGGCATGTGGAACCTGCTGCATGTGCCCAGCTACGCGTTACCCACGCATAAGGGTCCAAATAATATGCCCGTCGCAATACAGCTTATGGGTCGGCATGGCGGTGACGATGCACTTTTTGATGTTGCAAAATGGGTTCTTGAAAAGCTTGTTCCGGCTTAGACTGTCAACAAGGGATTTGGACTTCTAAACCAAATCCAAAAACAGGAGGCTAAAATGGCTAAAATTAAACATATTGCAATTGTAACAATGGACGCTCCAAAACTTGCAGACTTTTACACTAAAGTATTCGATATGAAGATTTTGAATACCTCAAAAAGGGGCGCAATGTATCTTACAGATGGTTATATAAATGTGGCTCTGCTGCCCAATAAGGCAGAAGGAAAGCCGAATGGGCTAAACCATTTCGGTTTTGAGATCGATGATCAGGAAGAAATCGCGCGCCGTATGGAAGATTTTGGGATAAAGGCACCCGTGCAGCGCCCGCGCAACAGACCATACGCGGAGACCCGTGGTTGCGATCCTGAAGGTAATAACTTCGATCTTTCGGTGCATGGATTTCAAGATGTGGAATATGAGGCGGACCGCGAACGCGGAATTAAACGTGTGCAAGAGAAAGTAAACGCCTAATACGCTTTTAGAATTGGCGGAGACAAGTAACGTGCGGACAGAAGATTGCGATGTCGCTATTGTAGGCGGTGGCAGTGCCGCCTTTGAGGCAGCTGTTTCAGCCCGGCAAAACGGGGCTGCCCGTGTTGTAATGTTGGAAAAAGCCCCCGAAGAAGAGTTCGGAGGCAATGCGCGTTACTCTCATACCGGTTTCCGATTTGTTTATTCTGGCCCCAATGATATCCGTGATATTGTGCCGGACTGGGATGCAGATGAATTCTCCCGTTTTCATATACCAGCCTATACTGACGAGATCTTTAAAAATGATCTGTATCGCGTAACTCAAGGTCGGATTGATTCTGAATTGGCTGATTTTTTGGTTCGTAAATCGAATGCCGCGGTTAAATGGATGTTTGAAACTGGCATAGAGTTTGAACCAGAAAAGCGCAGGGAAATAGACGGCAAGTTTTATTTCGAGCCTGGGATCATCGTGCATACCGTGGGTGGCGGGTTAGGCCAGCTTCTGCGCTGGAGGCAGATAGCGTTGGGCCTTGATGTTGATCTGCGGTATCGCTCACGAGTTACGAAGTTTAACGGTGACTTTCGAAAAATTGAGGGTGTTTGCGTTGCCTCTGGCGACGAGGATTATAATTTAAATGCTGGGGCAGTAATCGTATGTGCCGGTGGGTTTCAGGCTAATGCTGAAATGCGTGCGAGATACCTCGGCGCCAATGCCGACCTCATGAAAGTGCGGGGTTCGAAACATAATACCGGTGAAATTCTGCGTGCTTTGCTTGATCTCGGCGCTAAGCCAGCCGGCCACTGGCAGGGGGCGCATGCTACGCCAATCGACGCATATGCGCCGGACGGCGGCACGCCGTTGAGACAGGATGGACACAGCAACACGTGTAATCGCTATGATTATACGCAGGGTATTACCGTTAACAATCTAGCCGAACGATTTTATGATGAGGGAGAGAATAATCATTCCTATACCTATGCTAAAACTGGCCGTGCCGTATTGGCGCAACCTGGTGGGACCGCCCATCAAATATATGATCAAAAAGGTATTAACCTATTCCGGCTTGGCGCCGAATATACCGACGTTTATCAAGAAGCCGATACAATCGGAGAGCTAGCAACAAAAATTGGAGTTATACCAGCTGCATTGGAGGCAACCGTTGATGAGTTTAATTCAGCCTGTCAGATTGACATTCCCTTCAATCCTGGAATTCTTGATGGTCGCTCAACTGCGGGACTCGAATTACCTAAATCAAACTGGGCGAACCCAATTGATGAACCCCCATTTCGCGCATATACGGTGACAGGGGGGGTTACGTTCTCGTTTGGTGGCGTTAGTATTAATACCAGTTGTGAAGTTTTAGATGTCGCAGATCAGCCAATTCTAGGCCTTTATGCGTCGGGAGATGTTGTGGGGCTGTTTTTTCATAACTATCCATCCTGTACGGGTCAGACACGCAATGCTGTCTTCAGCTTGGAGGCAGGGAAAAATGCGGCCCAACGTGCCAATCAATAGTTCAAAAATCCAATAAGAATAGGGGTAAAAATGACCGAATTGACACTTGCTACCGAAAAAATGAAGGCGGAAAAAAGGGACGGTATTGGGTGGATCACTTTTAACAATCCCGATCGGCGGAATGCTATTGGTTATGCTATGAGGGAAGCAATTCTTGAGATCATTGAGGATTTTGAGAGTGACCCTTCAGTTCGAGTGATCGTTATGCTAGGGGCTGGAGATAAGGCCTTTGTTTCCGGTTCAGATATTTCTGAATTTGCAAAGAAACGCGCCACGCCGGAACAGCGTGAGGTTTATGATGCGCTTTCCGCGAAAGTTAACGAAGCTTTTAGTAATATCCAGAAACCACTCATTGCTATGATCCGTGGATTTTGTATGGGTGCCGGGGTTGGAATGGCCCTACACGCGGACATGAGGGTTGCGGCAGCAGGCTCGCAGTTTGGGGTTCCGGCGGCTAAGTTGGCACTTGGTTACCCCTTTAGGAATATGAAAAAAATCATTGATTTGGTAGGCCCCGCAAAGACCAAAGAAATTGTCTTTACCGGCCGCCGCTTTTCGGGGGAAGAAGCGCTTGCGATGGGCCTCATCAACCAACTCGTCCCGGCGGCTGATTTAGATAAAGTAGTTAATGAGCTCGCATCAACAATCGCCGCAAATGCGCCGCTAACGATTTTAGCTACAAAAGTTATTGTAGCCGAAGCAGCCAAGGATCCCGTAGATCGTGATATTGCTTTGTGTGATCAGCTTGTCGAGAATTGCATGTTAAGTGAGGATTACAAGGAAGGTCGCACGGCATTTTTGGAGAAGCGTCCACCAATTTTTAAAGGCAAGTAACTCCCATATTATTTTACCCGTTTAACGCTTTGTTACTTTCTTGTCGGCGGGTTTCTGTTGTTTAAATTTAATTGCTTCTAGCTGTCATAACCCGGGTTAACCCGGTCAAGGACCTTTTTCATCGAAGCCCAACCACTCGGCCTTTCCTTAGTGACGGCCCGATTGCGCGCAAACTGTTCCGATGTATGCGTCAATAGATTATCTGAGATTTTTATTATTTTACCGCCCGCTTGCATAATAGCGAGCTGGGTTTTACATGCCTTTTCCATCGCAAACATTTCTTTGAAAGCCTGACTAATTGTCGGTCCGCAGACTAGAAGCCCGTGATTGCGGAGCACTAAATAGTTTTGATCACCTAGGTCTTTAACTAGTCGTTCTCGTTCATCTAAATTTTCTGCAACGCCTTCAAAGTCATGGTAAGCGACACCATTGTAAAATCGCATTGCTTTCTGGAACCAAGGTTGGAGGCCTTCTTCCATTGTTGCAATGGCCATGCCCGCAACTGTGTGGGTGTGCATAACGCATTTTGCATCGTGCCGTGCCGCATGCACCGCAGAATGGATAACAAAGCCCGCCGGATTAATAACATGCTTTGTGTCTTGTACGATATTACCGTCAAGATCTACCTTGACCAGACTTGACGCAGTAATTTCACTGAAGTGCATTCCATAAGGATTCAGCAAGAAATGTTCTTCTTCCCCGGGGGCGCGGGCTGAGATGTGGGTGGCAAAAAGATCGTCCATATCGTAATGGGCCACTAGTCGGTAACACGCAGCCAGATCGACCCGCATTTCCCATTCTGCTTCACTTATTCCATTTTCCGCCGTTTCCATTTTTTTTGTTACGGGGTTCGCGCACATATAAGCCTCCCTGATCATTCTATATTTGTATTATCGCCACCGCTCTCTGCGTTGCGCAAGGCCCACCTACTGAATGATTTCGCAATTGAAACCGGAAGAGACCTATGTGACCATTCGTCAAATTCAAAATCCGGAGATCCTAATGGCTACTAAATTTAAACTTTGCAGCTTTAAAACGTGCCCGTGGGTGCATCGTGCCGCAATTGTTCTGCAGGAGAAAAATATCGATTATGAAATAGAATACATCGACCGGGACAACCGGCCGGCCTGGTTTTTGGCGATATCGCCGCACTCAAAGGTGCCAGTATTGATAGTCGATGATGATAAGGCATTGTTTGAGTCGAACGCTATCGCAGAGTATCTTGATGAAGTTACGCTGCCGCGCCTGCATCCAAAAGATGCATTAAAACGAGCGTACAATCGGGCATGGAATGATTTTGTTCCGGTGTGCAGTAAAATCACTCATCTCACCGATGCAGAAAATGAGGAAGATCTCTCTAAGAGGTGCGACGAGGTTCGTATAATTTTTGAGAAGCTCGAAAAAGCGTTGGCGCAACGGGGCGATGGAAGGCCATACTTTAACGGCGCCGAATTTTCTCTGACTGATGCGTCATATGCACCGGCTTTGATGCGGTTTACTTTCTTTGACCGCATCCATCCGCTGGGACTGATTGAGGAGTTTCCATTTGTTGCTGCCTGGCGTGATGCGTTGATGGCGCGGCCCTCAGTTTTAGCAGCAGTAGTTCCAGACTTTGAGCATTATTGGCAGGAAGTCTTGAGAGAAAAAGGGCGGTGGGCGTCACAATTTGTTCCAGGTGCTGCTGCGGCTGAATAGCGTTCTAATCACGCCACAAATTGCAAAACTGGGTGGCTATAATGTCGTCATAGGGTACGGGTTCGCCGTTCAGTAGCCCGGCATTATTGGCAAAAACATTCATACCATCGATTAGGTCGGTGGTGATGTTGGCGTTATAAAAAGGCTGGTCACGTTCGATTAGTTTTGCAATCAGAGAGGCCTCCTTTTCTGGAAACAAATCTTTAGCAACTTGGGTTGCCAGAGAAGCGTCGTCCTTAAGGGCGTTAAGTGTTTTGACAATGGCCCTTACCGCCCCGGCGGCGACCTCAGGTTGCTCATCAACTAGTTTTTGAGTGGTAACCAATGCCGGTTGCGTAAAATTGAAGGCCGCCGGCGGGCCGTCACCCCGCCGCACATCAATGATGCATTTTGCAATGCCACTGGTGATTGCCACTTCTGCGCCCATGCCGTTCGCCCAGAAACCATCAATTACGCCATCAATCAGTGCCTGAGCTGCAACAACTCCAAAAGATTTCCCCTCGGGAATTCCACCAGGCGGGAGACCTATAGTAATATTTTCGGCGTCCGCATCGATGCCGGCGGCAATCAGAAGCTGACGTAACCCGACATCGACACCTGGTGCCGCACCAAGGCGCAGTCCTTTTAGCCCATTCACATCACCCTTCTTGACGTTAATGTCATGGCGGAGGACCAAGAACCAATACATGCCCTGTGATAGGGCACAAAGCACCTTAGAACCCTCCCAGCGAGGGAAAGCCCAAAGCGGTGCGTGGGCAGAGCCTGCAACAAAATCGCACCGGCCTTCACGAAGTGCGGCGAATGACTCTGGGACTGGAAAGATCAGTTTAATCTCAGCATCTATATTTTCTTCCTTGAAGTGACCTAATTCTACTGCGGCAATCGCCGGAAAATATGAATTTGAGACGAGGTCGGGCAAGGCGACTTTAAAAGTCATAAAAAGCTCCTGAGCAAATTACATTACATTTGAATTTTGAAAGATAGCTTACAGTGCCAAAGATCGTTATACAAAGGGTGCCCACCGCCCAATAATATTCTTTATTTTTTAAGTTAGGACCCTGCGGTATCACCGATCCCTTTTATGGTATCAGCCTCTCTTCCAACCGTTAAAACGGTATTTTCTCGCCGTCCCAAGCGAAGCATTGTCCGGTATCGCTTGGTTTGAGATTATTTACAACTGATAATAAAGCGTTTGCAGCTTTTTCTGGCGCGAAAAGTTTTTCTGGGGGGACGTTGCTCTGAAACGGCTTAGAAAGAGCCGTGTCTACCGTTCCCGGGTGTAATCCAACGCATATAGCATTTTGATTAGTTCTGGATAGTTCAATGGAAAGCGTCTTTAGTATCATATTTAGAGCCGCCTTGGAGGCACGGTATGAATACCAACCACCTAATTTATTATCTTTAATACTTCCCACGCGGGCGGATAGGCAGGCAAACACCGATTTACTATCTTTTCTAAGGAGCGGGATAAAATGTTTTGCAATTAACGCAGGCCCAATCGCATTGATTCTAAATAACCTGTCTAGGGCGTAAGAATCTAAATTGCGCGAGGATTTCTCCGGTTGTACGCCGCCACTTTCATGCAAGAGACCGGTCGCTACGTAAACTGCGCTTAGAGATCCCAGTTTTTTCCTAATAAGGTCGGCGGCCTCGATGATGGAATTCTCGTTTTCAAGCTCTAATTCAGCGGTCAGCCCATCAAAATCTTTATTAACACTTTTGCCGCGCGCAATGGCTGCCAAGTTAGTCTCGGAAGGATTTTTTGATAAAGTTTGTATTAAGGCCCCACCAATTCCGCCATTCGCCCCAATAACTGCGATGTTGTAAGGTTTTGCGAATGTGGACAAGCCCCATTTTTTTAACTTTTCGTCCTTACTAGAGGTAAGCATAAATTGGTCCTTTTTGTCTTTTTTTGTAAAATCACAAAAACTCCAATCCTTTCGTTTATTTTACGCCCTTTAAGAAACTATAGATCACCGGTCATAATTTTCTCTTTGATAGATCTAAAAAGGATATCGATCCGTAGAATTACTAAATTAACAAATTCCGAGCAGTAGTATTGTGGATAAAATTCAACATGTCGCACTGGTCGTCTCTAACATCGACGATGCCATTAAATGGTACCGATCAAGATTTGATCTAGAGGTTTCTTATTCGGATAAAACTTGGGCCTTGCTTGAATTTTCAAATATCTTAATGGCGTTGGTCCTGCCAAACCAACACCCGCCCCACATTGCGATCGAACTCAATAACCCCAATTCTTTTGGCTCCTTAACTCATCACCGTGATGGAACATCGTCAACATATATCAAGGACCCCTGGGGTAATTCCATCGAAATTATGAGCAGTGGTAGCCGGGACATTGAGCTATGAAAGAGGCCCAAGAAACCAAAGTTTTTTTTGATGGCACATGCCCTTTATGTAGCCGAGAAATCAAATTTTATAAGCGTAAGGATAAAGGTGCTGATATAACTTGGGTCGATATCAGCCTTCTTGATTCTGGCGATGTCTTTCCGGGCTTAACAAAGGAGCACGCCCTTAAACGTTTTCATCTTCTAAATTGTAAAGGGACGTTACTTTCGGGGGCAAAAGCCTTTGCGGCACTTTGGCTAGTTCTTCCGCCTTTTAAATTGCTCGGGCGTGTTGCCCAGAAACAACCATTCACCTTCATTCTAGAGGTTTTATACCGCATGTTCCTTTTAATTCGTCCGCACTTACAATCTTTTATGAGAACTTGTAAGACGTTGCCGTCGCCGGGGTCATGCGATGAACCAAAAAAACCGCCACCCGGGGGAAATTTGTTGCGAAAAGATTGATAGGGTGATGCTAGAAATTAAAGATACTCACTTATCATCTCATCTCTGATGCCGGAGAAATCGCTAATCGTGATCATGTGGGACCAGCTATCTTTAGAGCTTGCTTCACTTCAAGCGGCCAACCAGGCTAAAGATGTGGTGCTTTTGGTAGAAGCTTCAGAGGAAGCAACATATGTTTCCCATCATAAAAAAAAATTAGCTTTTCTCTTTTCGGCAATGCGGCATTTTGCTCAAGAACTGAGCGCTGCTGGATGGACTGTCGTCTATATTAAGTTAGATGATCCAGAAAACACTGGGTCTCTTATAAAAGAAACCAAATCTGCGGTAATAGACCATAATTGTGATCAGATTGTTGTCACTGAACCAGGAGACTGGCGCCTTTACAAAAGGTTTCAGGATCTAAACGGTCAAGCTTCAGTTCCTGTAAAAATTCTTGCTGATGCTCGGTTTTTGTGCAGTCGGAAAGAATTCCATGAGTGGGCGGACGGCCGAAAACAAATACGAATGGAGAACTTCTATAGAGATATGCGTCGTAAGACGGGTTTACTGTTAAAAGACGAAAAACCCGACGGGGGCAAATGGAATTTCGATAAGGAGAACCGGAAGCCAGGGTTTGAAGGTTTAGAATTTCTGGGTCCAAAACATTTTGAACCAGATATCATAACCCGTGAGGTCCTTGATCTTGTCTCTAAGAACTTTCCCGAAAATTTTGGCGATTTAGAGCCATTTTGGTTTGCGGTAACCCGTCATGAAGCGGAGCAGGCCCTTCAGCACTTCATCGATAATTCATTGAAGTTATTTGGTCCCTATCAAGATGCTCTTATGAAAGATGAGGCTTTTCTCTTTCATTCCGTAATCTCGCTTTACATTAATATAGGGTTGCTAGATTCAATTGAGGTTTGCCAGAAAATTGAATCTGAGTATCGTAAGGGCAAGGTGCCGCTGAATTCGGCTGAAGGATTTATTCGGCAAATTATTGGTTGGAGAGAATTTGTCCGGGGGATTTATTGGCTTAAAATGCCAGACTATTCATCTCTCAATTTTTTCGAAAATTCCGAAAAACTACCAAAATTTTATTGGTCTGGTGAAACCCCTATGGCCTGTCTTCGTGCCTCTTTAAAACAAACGAAAGAAGAGGCCTACGCTCACCATATACAACGGCTTATGATAACTGGCAATTTTTCTATGTTAGCTGGTGTTGATCCGAAGGAAGTCCATGAATGGTATCTCGCCGTTTATATTGATGCACATGAATGGGTGGAGCTCCCCAATACGCTTGGTATGAGCCAATTTGCCGATGGAGGGGTCTTGGGTTCTAAGCCCTATGCTGCAAGCGGTAACTATATAAAAAAAATGTCGAACTACTGTAAATCCTGCAAATATGATGTCCAAAAAAAGGTGGGTGAAGACGCCTGCCCCTTCAACTACCTTTATTGGGATTTTCTAGCACGTAATAAAGAAAAACTTAAAAATAACAGGAGGTTATCAATGGTTTATCGTATATGGGGGGGTATGGATAAGCAGGACAAGGATAATGTGCGTAAAACAGCTTCTTGGTTTTTAAGCCAAGAGCTTTAGCCCTTAACTCCCAATAGGGGTCTATATCAAATTAATTTGATCTAAAAAGACGATAAGCTCGTAATAGTGTTATGCAGGTAATGTATCGACATAATTTGGGTTTTGAACAAAACCTCCTCTTTGCGAAATTTGCAGCCGTGATATTGACAACAGCGGTGCAAAATGAGGTTATGAAGCGGCTAATCTCCATCGGGGAAAAATATATAGTGCCGCCCTCGGAAAATGATCTGCTGAAGCGCGTTGGGTTAACCCAAGATCGCGATGCTTTTGCGAGCCTCTTCGCGATTTTTGCCCCCCGAGTGAAGGCCTATATGATGAAGGTTGGCTCTGACCCAGCATCTTCTGAAGAAATCACGCAGGAAACTTTCATTCGGGTCTGGCGCAAAGCAGGTCAGTTCGATCCGAAAAAGGCGTCGGCTGTAACGTGGATTTTCACGATAGCGAGAAATCTAAGAATTGATCGACTGCGGAAAGAAAATCGGCCAACATTTGATCCAGACGATCCAATATTTATACCAGAAACTTCTCAAACACCACTTGAGAACATGGAGCAATCGACAATTGTCGAACGCGTAAAATTATCTATAAGTGGTTTGCCTGAAGATCAACGGGAGGTGGTTCAACTTTCCTTTATAGAGGGCTTGTCTCATCAGGAAATCGCAGATGCCATTGGGCTTCCCCTTGGAACCGTTAAATCACGCCTAAGGCTCTCTTTTGTTAAACTGCGTCACGCGCTAGGAGATTTACAGTGAAAGCAAATCACCACCCACAGGACGATTTACTGTTGAGTTACGCGGCCGGCTCGCTTTCAGAGAGCTGGAGCTTAGCAATAGCATCACATCTATCGGTATGCTCCGCATGCCGGAAAACGCTCGAAATCGCTGAAACCGTCGGGGGTGTTTTATTGGAAGATATTCCGGATCAACAGCTATCGTCTGCGACCTTAGAAAGCGTTCTTGCTCAGATAGACCAACCTGATATTGAGGCTGTATCCGAGAATTCCCAACCTAGCGCTACAGATGGGTCAATTTTTCCAACTGTGTTGCAAAAATATATTGGCAGCAGTGTCGAAAATATTCCCTGGAAAACTATTGGTGCCGGAATTCGCCAACATTTAATTGAGACGCCTGACGAAGGTGGAAGTTTGCGTTTGCTGCGTATAAAGGCTGGGAAGTCCGTCCCTAGCCATGGACATCAGGGCAGAGAATTGACCCTCGTACTCTCTGGTAGTTATCACGATGGGTTCTCGACCTATGGAGCAGGCGATATGCAAGATGCTGATGAAGAAATTGTTCACAAACCAATTGTAGATGACGGTCCAGATTGTATCTGCTTGGTTATTACAGATGCACCGATCATTTTTAAAGAATGGATGCCGCGTCTTCTGCAGCCACTCCTTGCAATTTGACCTTTTACTAATTAAGTCCCTCTACTCACCCGCCAACTTCATGGTTTAAATTTTTTGCATCACTCATAAAAAAAAGGAGAGCATAAACGCTACTCCCTTTTGTATTTGATGTTTTTTATCCGCCTACACATTATCTAGCTCTTATTTCTTACTTAACTTGCTTTTTTTAAATCCCCGCCCTTCCGACCACCGTTTAATATATGGGCTATGGTTTCTCGCAGGGCTGCCGCCCCAACTGAATCACCATTGCTCCGAAGATCGTCATAACGATTTACAAGAGAGTGTAATTCTTGATTATCAAAAAGTGTTGATAGGTGTCTGAACATTCATCGCTCCGTTATTTAATGTATATACGAAGCTCTCGCCTTATTGGATCAATTCCTATCCACAATGATAACTGTTCTTTAACAGAAATACCCCCCATCATAAACCTGTCCACAAGTGAAAGACTCACATATTCTCAACTTCAGTACTTAATCTTACTTAATTTCTATGCACCCCAAATATCGTCGTAACGGCTGGTACCATCACTTGCTCGATATAGATCCCGATGTGTTTTTTTGCGAGCCGCACCAAAAGTCATACTGGTAAACACGATACCGATTGCGACCGCTACGTGGCCGAGTACAAGCTCGCCCCACCACAACCATGAGCCGATTGCGACACAGAATATAGTGCTCCACATACACGACAGCATGACCATGAGTTGGAAGCGTTGAGTTTTTGGAAGGCCTTGGAGTGGATTCTTACTTTCGTCCATCAAAACCTGGTAGCTTGCTTTCATCACAATTAAACCCCATATGTTTCGAACTTTGCTCTTTTACGCGTTTAATGTTTCTGTAGATCACGAGTTAATGAAAAATCGATTTAGCGGTTAATCGTAGTAACCGTAAACTTGAGATTAAGTGATCCAGTCGCGGCGCAGTAACGTACTAACTTTAACCACACTAATTTCAGAGAGATTATCTACTCTAACCAGTTCTTCGGTAAGAAATATCCACCTAAGGAGCAAACCTTCTTGAAACGCCAATATTATCCTACGTTTACAGAGGTTCTAATATGAAAAGAATTATAATTGGGATTACAGGCGCCACCGGTACCATTTTCGGATGGCGTTTGATGGAATTACTGCGAAGCGAGGGGGATACTGAAATCCATCTTGTCATGAGCCAGTCTGCTAAACTAACGCTCAAAATGGAGCACGATGTTGATCCCAGCCGACTCAGTGATTTAGCCCACGAAAACCATGCGCCAGGGAATATCGGAGCGTCGATTTCCTCCGGGTCTTTTTTTAGTGAGGGTATGATCATTGCTCCCTGCTCTATAAAGACTATGTCCAATATCGCTTCAGGAAACACCGGCGACCTTATAAGTCGCTCCGCTGATGTAATTTTAAAGGAGCGGAGGAAACTTGTCCTCGCTGTTCGCGAAACTCCGCTTCATGCTGGCCATCTCGAGAATATGTTGAAACTTACAAACCTCGGCTCAGTTATCTTTCCGCCGGTTCCGGCTTTTTATAATCGGCCAAAAACACTCCAAGACATAGTCGACCAAAGTTGTATGCGTATGCTTGACCAACTCGGCGTCCATATAGATTCCGCACCACGCTGGGGCGAAAAAGGTGGGGTAGCGGCTGTCGGACAAGTTCCCGAACAACCATAACTCATAAAATTAATTAAATTAACACCTGCTGTTTGCAATGGATAAACAAAACGAATCGGCTCGATCAATTGTGCTCAGTACTGTTAATAGAGGGGATAAATGATGACACCTTTAGACCAGTCGACACCAGAAAAGCGACCAGATGCGCTCGCTAAAAGCGTTAATGCTTTTGATGAAGTTTCGTTAGAGGAAGCGGAGGCGGCGGTTCGAACCCTTCTGATATGGGCTGGGGATGACCCAAACCGGGAAGGGCTAGTCGACACGCCTTCTAGGGTTGTTAAATCTTATAGCGAATTTTTTAGTGGTTATGAAATTGATCCTGCAGCTCTACTCTCGCGTACTTTTGAAGAAGTAGACGGTTACAACGATATCGTATTATTGCGTGATATTTCTTTTCAATCTCATTGTGAACACCATGTCGTGCCGATCGTTGGCTCAGCCCATGTGGCTTATCTTCCAGCAAAAAGAGTCGTCGGAATTAGTAAATTAGCCCGTGTAGTGGACGCTTATGCGCGTCGTTTGCAGACGCAAGAAACTATGACCGCACAAATAGCAAATTGCATCGAAAAGACCCTCCTTCCGAAAGGTGTTGCTGTAATAGTAAAAGCTCAGCATCAATGTATGACTACTCGCGGAGTTAATAAACCTGGCGTTGCCATGGTTACTAGAACCTTCACCGGGGAATTCCATGAGAACCAAACTATGGAACGCCGTTTGATGGACTTACTTGGCGCTTGAAAAAAATTACAAGACGAATAGGCGAATACTTTTGATGCTAAGTTTTCTGCCTGACACTATCACCTGGGCTTATACAAAATATGAATAATATTGCGCAGGACCCTGCCATTATTGTCTGGTTCCGTCAGGATTTGCGGATCTCCGACCAGGCGGCACTTCATGCAGCATCACAGACAGCGGCGCCGATCATTCCATTATTTATACTAGACGACAAATCAGACGTAAAATGGGGGATGGGGAGTGCGAGCCTCTGGTGGTTGGAGGGGAGCCTTATTGAACTGAATATCGCTCTTAAATCGATAAATAGTCGCCTAATCCTGCGCAGAGGAAGGCCAAAAGACGTACTCGATAATTTATTGGATCAAATTGACGCTAAGGCGGTCTATTTTACACGTCGCTACGAGCCGGCGAATGCGGCAGAAGACCAATCTGTCAGTGAACACCTTGGGGACAAGGGAATTGAATGTCGGCGTTTTGGCGGTTCATTATTATTTGAACCCGAAGCTATCCAAAAGAAGACAGGGGGACCGTTTAGGGTTTTCACTCCCTTCTATAGGGCATGTCTCACGACTGTACATGACAAACCTGCTCTGCCTGCGCCCAAAAAACTAATCGCACCCGAAACCTGGCCGAAAAGTGAACGGCTCAAGCATTGGGATTTACGGCCTGTTAAATCGAACTGGGACTCAGGGTTTAAAGATCATTGGCGACCAGGAACGGTTCAAGCCTTTGCTAAGTTAAAAGATTTTACTAAGTGCCGTATTTCTGAGTATGCAGAGGATCGCAACCGTCCGGATAGACAAGGTACATCGGTACTTTCACCGCATCTCCATTACGGTGAGATAAGCCCCCGCCAGCTTTGGAATTTCGTGGGCCGATTCAATGATCATCGGGAGCAAAATTCAGCTAGTAACGAATGCTTTCTTCGAGAATTGATATGGCGTGAGTTTTCCTATCACTTGTTATGGCATTGGCCATATATCACCGATGTACCCTTCAACCAAAATTTTGACGGGTTTCTGTGGCGCAGTGATGAGCAAGCGCTCAAAGCCTGGCAATCAGGTAATACAGGATACCCCATTGTTGATGCAGGGATGCGGCAGTTATGGAAAACGGGTTGGATGCACAATCGCGTGCGAATGGTTGTGGCTTCTTTTTTGACAAAACACCTACTCATTTCGTGGCAGGAAGGGGCACGATGGTTTTGGGATACCCTTGTCGATGCTGATCTTGCTAATAATTCTGCCAGTTGGCAATGGGTTGCGGGTTGCGGTGCGGATGCATCACCATATTTTCGGATTTTCAATCCTATATTACAGGGCCAAAAATTTGATCCTGAAGGAATTTATGTTAGACAATGGATACCTGAACTCGCTGGGTTGCCCGCCAGGTATATACACGTACCTTGGAAATCTGGGACTCGCATTTTGGGTTACCCCGACCCTTTGGTGGAACACCAGTTTGCAAGGCGTCGCGCGCTCGATGCCTACGCTAAGATAACAGGGCGGCAACCGAAATAATGTATGCGTGGAGACAAAATCCAACTTTTTTAAGGTTATTGCTCCAATAGGTCCAAGACAATTGTAACATCGGGCCGGAGGCAAGGTCTGCTAGGTCGAGAAATCTTTAGGAAACATCAAAAGCACATAAAACGGGAGCCTTCGGCTAGGGCATTTAGCCATCCCTTTTTAGCAATGGGCTTTAAGGTAAGGCGCGTATAATCAAGTACCCAAAAACGCCTGAAAGACATGTCAGTACGCCACCCCAAGCAATATCAACGAAGGTCATTAGAACAGGCCAGTTTTTGAGCGTTGCCAAATTTGTCATGTCATATGTGGCGTAGGCGATAAGTCCGAGCAGCAACCCATTAATAGCTGCTTTACGCCAATCGGCCTCAGCCAAGGCTGGTCCCACAACAAAATAAACTATACCACCTACATAAAGCAGATAAAAAAATCCAGCAGCCAAGTAATTTATATCTTCGCGTATTAGGATATTAAGCTGAGAGGCATAAAATTCCCTTGCGACCAAGCCTAACCATAGAAAATCGAGGCCAAGGAAAATGATGAGAGTAATAAAGTAAGATTTGACAAAAATCACGTTATCCTCCGACTACTTTTGTACAAATTTAGCCAGCATTAACTTTATAGCGTATAATTTAATTCAGCGGGGTTCAAACAAAAGGACGAGACGTTTTGTTTGAGCGGTTAATAAAACGATTAATCTATGATCTCCCCTTAAAGAATTTGCCGCAGGCACGGCGGAAATTTCATTCATAATCCCCGAAGAGATTTACGCCTAAAACTCTCCAAAAAACATTCTCATCGTTATGGATTGCATCGATCCGTGTAAGCGAGAGAGGAGCGAGCTGAAAAGCTAAGCCGGCGCGAGCGTCTCCACCTAGGGCGTGGGCGATCGCAGCACGAATAGATCCCGTGTGTGTCACCGCGATAATATCTTTCCCAGTGTACTGGTTGTTAAGTCCTTCGACTTCTGGGGAAACTCGTTTAACAACATCCGCAAAACTTTCACCATTTGGAATACGGTTATTTGCTGGATCCTTCCAAAATGCTTTGCTGGCGGAGGGTGTTATGTCATCCCAAGAAGAACCTTCCCAATCGCCGAAGGATTGTTCGAGAAAATTGTCAATTTCAATTGCGGGTGCATCCAACATTACCATTTCTGACAACAGATCAGCCGTTTTTTTTGCTCGGGTTAATGAGGTGGTCACCCACTCCGCTTTATCTGGCAAAACCCCTGCTAATGCTTCAAACTTTTCACTATCCGATAAATCAACATTTATATCCAACTGGCCGTAAAGTTTGCCTTCCGGATTGATAACAGGCGCGTGTCGGATCCACCACCAACGGGTTTTGGTTGTCATAATTATTGGTCCAATTGTGAGAGGATGGTTAACGTAACTTCATAAGCAACTAGATACATTAATGAAAAAATGACGTAAAGAAGAACAAGACCCGAAAATTTTTGTTTTGGAGTGCGGCGTGGAAAACTTTTGTAACCTTGAGGGGCGTATAGCGGTTATCACCGGACCGGCAAAGGGAATGGGCTCGGCGACGACTTTAATGTTGGCGAAGGCAGGAGCAGACTTGTTGTTGGTGGGGCGAGATCTCGACCCGGTTGAGGCGGTTGCCGCCCAGGCACGTGACCTTGGTCGGCGCGTAGAAATCATAAGATGTGATGTCACATCGGGGGAAGATGTTGCCGTCATGCGGGACGCAGCATTGTCGGCATTTGGTACCGTCGATATTCTGGTGAATATTGCTGGTGGAACCGGTCCGCTCGGAGCCTATTCTTGGGAAACAACCCCCGAGCAATTTGACCAAATCATCGATCTCAATATGAAAGGCTGTTTTCTGACTATGCGTTCTATCTTGCCCACTATGATAGAAAAATCTTATGGTAAGATTGTTAATGTAGGTGGCACGTTTGGACTTCGTGGCCGCGCGTTACGCATGGCCTATAGCGCCTCAAAATGGGGTTTGCGCGGCATTACTAAGAGCACCGCTCTAGAAGTAGGCCCGCACAATATTAATGTTAACTGTATTTGCCCGGGCATGGTTGATGGTCCGCGGTTTCAAAAGGTATGTGCCGACCGTGCCGATAAACTTGGCATTACTATGGAGGAGGCCCGGGCCGAGCATGTGGCCGAATATGCGCTAAGACGTATCTCCACTGATCAAGACGTTGCCAACGCAATTTTGTTTTTTGCGAGTGACGCGTCTCGAAATATAACCGGTCAGGACCTTGCCATCGATGGTGGTTGGGTTATTTAACGAAAAAGGAGTGACAAACTTTGAGCGAGACAAAAATAGATTTTGTAATTTGTGGTGGTAAGGTTGTATCGCCGTCTTCTACCATCGAGGCAGATGTCGCGATTTGTGGCGAAAAAATCGTTGCTGTGACGACCCCGGGAATACTTCCGAAAACTGCAAACGATATAGATGCGAACGGCCGTTACGTGCTTCCCGGTGCGGTCGATAGCCATGTTCATTTCCGTGAGCCTGGCTATGAGTATAAGGAAGACTGGGCGACCGGTACGGCTGCAGCAGCCTGCGGAGGTACAACTACGGTGTTTGAGATGCCGAATACCAACCCGCCGACTGGGACTCTGCAGGCCCTAAAGCTTAAGCAGGCACGTGCTTCGAAGCAGGCGCATGTCGATTACGGTATCTACGGACTTCTTGATGAGGACAATATTGACGATCTCGAAGATCTGATTGCTGCCGGTGTCAGCGGGTTTAAATGTTTTATGGGCAATACCTTTGGTGATTTGCCGGCACCAAGTGACGGTGCCATGTTGGAAGGTTTTGAAATTCTTGCTCGACATGGGTATCGGTGTACGGTCCATGCAGAAAACCCGTCGATCATGGCAAGGCGCCAGGAACGGATGGAAAAGGCTGGGCGCACTGACCCTCTTGCTCATCTCGCCGCCCGTCCAGAGGTTTGTGCGGTGGAGGCGGTGGGCCGAGCCGTCGCCTTTGCCGAATGGACTGGCGCGCGATTGCATATTGCGCACAAGAGCTCAAAAGATGCGCTGTATATCCTGAAAGATGCTAAAGCGCGTGGGGTCGATGTAACCGTAGAAACTTGTCCACACTATCTGTTGATGACAACCGAAGATATGAAAGTCAAAGGAGGTCTCCTGCGCGTAAATCCGCCTATTCGCGAACCCGGGCATGGTGAGGCTTTATGGGCGGCACTGCACGACGGCACTATCGATATGATCGCCACTGATCACGCACCCCATCAACCGGATGAAAAGGCTAGCGAAAATATTTGGGAATGCGACTGCGGCTTCCCAGGTGTAGAGACCCAGATGCCAGTCATGCTGACACAAGTGAACGAGGGCAGGCTTACCATTAACCAATATGTAGAGTGGTCAGCCGTAGCGCCGTCTCACGCTTGGGGCTGTTATCCAAATAAAGGCGTCATTCAGGCCGGTTCGGACGCTGATATTGTTATTGCCGATATGGGGGGCGGACGGATTATTGATAATGCAGATCTCCATTCAAAAAGCAAAGTCACAGCCTGGCACGGATTTAAGACATCAGCGACAGTAGATTGGACGCTGGTGCGCGGCCACGTCGTTTTGAAGGAAGGGGAATTGGTGGGTGAACAAGGTTGGGGGCAGCCAGTAAAGCAAAGCATGCCGGCTCCCGCGCCACAAAATCTGGACAAGACTATGGATGCAATAATTCAAAAATAATTTCAAGTTTCCTTATGCTGCAGCATAAAACTCTCTTTAAAACCCCATTAAGCTGCCGGTGCTAGTTATTTAATCCAACAAGGGCCTTTATGAATTTAAAGCGTCAATTAGTTGAAAGTGAGAATGACGATCCATTTAAGGATATGGGGTTTATTAAGTTCTGGATTGTCTCAACCCTTTTTTGTAT